>CAZSZN010000129.1:0-8579 GCA_964610405.1 uncultured Macromonas sp.
TCGCGCGGAATGCCAGCGGCCTCGGCGTGGCGCATCAGGTCGTCCTGGCACTCCTGCCACGCGGGCGTCTGCATGGGCTTGATGGCGCCGCCGCGCAGGGTGAGCCTGTCGTTGGGAATGACCAGGCCCAGGTCCACCCCGATGACGCGCCCGAAACCCCGACAGGTGTCGCACGCGCCCACGGCGGAGTTGAACGAAAACATGGAGGGCAGTGGCTCGGCGTAGCGCAAGTCGCTCTCGGGGCAGTGCAGGCCAGTGGAGAACTTCCACAGCTCGGGTTCGGGCTCCACGCCATCGTCGCCCGCCGGGCGCACGGCATACACGGTGAGCCGTCCGCTGCCGCGCTTGAGGCCCAGTTCAATCGCTTCGATGACGCGGGCACGCTCGGCGCCGCTGAAGCGGAAGCGGTCGGCCACCACATCGAGCACGCGAACCTGCCGGTCGGCATTCGCTTCGGCTGACTGGGCTTTGGTACTTTTGGCCGCTTTGCCGGCTTTGGGGGTGCCGGCCTGGCCCGTGGTGCCCTCGCTTGTCGAGGCCACGGGGCGCGTCACCACGCGCTCGGCCTGCACCCGGGTGAAGCCGCTGGCCGCCAGCCACTGTTCGATGTCTTCGGGAGTGGCGCTGGCGGGCAGTTCCACCGGGAAAGTGATGACCAAGCGCGGGTCGCCCGCCGCCTCGGCGCGCTGGCGCAGTTCGTCGTAAATGGTGTCGGGCGAGTCGTGGCGCACGGGCCGCGCGGTCTGGCGGTCGAACAACTGGGCCGCACGCGCGTAGAGCAGTTTGAGGTGGTCGTTCAGCTCCGTCATCGTGCCCACGGTGGAGCGCGAGGAGCGCACCGGGTTGGTCTGGTCGATGGCGATGGCCGGGGGCACGCCTTCCACCTTGTCCACGGCGGGCTTGTCCATGCGGTCGAGGAACTGGCGCGCGTAGGCGCTGAAGGTCTCGACGTAGCGACGCTGGCCTTCAGCGAACAGGGTGTCGAACACCAGGCTGGACTTGCCCGAGCCGCTGGGGCCGGTGACCACCGTCAGCTCGCCAGTGCGAATGTCCAGATCGACGTGCTTGAGGTTGTGCTGGCGCGCGCCACGGATGCGGATCAGGCCGGTGCCATCGGCCGGGGTGGCGGGCACAGCATCCAAAGCGTCAAGGGCGGCGGGTGGGGTCTGGGACATGGTCTGCCTTCAGGGTGAAGGCAAACATTCTAGGGACATGCCGCGCGGACCCGCGTCCACGCGACAATGCCTGAGCCGGGCGTGTGGCTGGGCGCCCACGCCGGCCCGGCCAGCCTCACTTGATGATGAGCACCGGCATTTTGGCGTGGGTCAGCACCTTCTGGGCCACGCTGCCCAGGATCAGTGCCTGCACGCCTTTGCGACCGTGCGAGCCCATGACGATCAGGTCGCAGCCTTCGGCCTCGGCGGTTTCCAGAATGCCTTCGTAGGTCACGTTGCGCTCGATGGTGTCGCCCTGGAACGACACGCCACGGGCCACGCAAACCTGGCGGATGTCTTCCAACGACTGGGTGGCAGCGGCTTTGGCTTCGGCCATGTAGGCCTGCAAACCGACGGCAGACGCATCGCCAATGCCGATGTAGGGAAAGGGGTCGATCACGTAGACGCCGACCACCTGGGCCCCGTGCTGCTTGGCCAGATCGGCCGCAAATTCGGCCGCACCGTGGGCCAGTTTGGAGCCGTCAGAGGGCAGGAGAATTTTCTTGAACATGGTTGCTCCTTCGTCGTTGAGCCAGCCACCGGTCGATGGCATGGCTGCATCTTAAACAGAAGCGCGCGGTTTGCACTTGCTCCAGATCAACTCGGCACCCGCTCCCGCGCAGCTTCGACCCGCGCGGCGCAGTACTTCACCTCGGCGATTTTGCCCACGGGGTCCAGCGCAGGGTTGGTCAGCAGGTTGGCCGCCGCCTCCACGTACGCGAACGGGATGAAGACCACGTCGGGTGGTATCGCCTCGTCGGCGCGGCTGGCGAGATCGATGCTGCCACGCCGGGTGCTGACCCGGGCCAGCTGCCCCGGTTGCAGGCCCAGCCGCTGCAAGGTGGACGGGTGCAGGCTGACGGTGGGGCCAGACTCCAAAGCGTCCAACACCGTGCTGCGGCGGGTCATGCTGCCGGTATGCCAGTGCTCCAGTTGCCGCCCGGTCACCAACACCATCGGGTATTCGGCGTCGGGGCGTTCGGCCGGCTCACGCAGCTCGGCCGGCACCAGCCGGGCCTTGCCGGTGGGCGTGGGGAAGTGGTCGGTGAAGACGATGGGCTGGCCCGGGTCGTCCGGGGTGAGCACCGGGTGGGTGACGGCACCCTGCGCCAGCAGCCGCTGCCACGACAAGCCGGCGATGGAGTCCATCAGCGCGCGCATTTCTTCGTACACCCGGCCAATGCCGGAGTCCGCCTCAGCGCCGCTGCCGTCCGGCGCGATGCCGTAACTCCAACCCAAGCCCAGGCGCTGCGCCAGTTGTTCGGTGATCCAGGCGTCGGCGCGCGCCTCGCCGGGGCAGGCCACGGCTTTGCGGCCCAGTTGCACGGTGCGGTCGGTGTTGGTGACGGTGCCGGTCTTCTCTGGCCAGGCGCTGGCGGGCAGCACCACGTCGGCGAAGGCGGCGGTTTCGGTCAGGAAAATGTCCTGCACCACCAGGTGGTCGAGCCGGCTCAGGGCTTCGCGCACGTGGTGGCTGTCGGGGTCGCTCATGGCGGGGTTTTCGCCCTGGATGAGCATGGCGCGGATGCGGCCGTCGTACACCGCGTTGATGATTTCCACCACGGTCAGGCCGGGCTGGTCGTCGAGGTCGCCCAGGGGCAGGCCCCACAGGGTTTCGGCGCGGGCGCGGGCGGCGGGCTCGGCCACGCGGTGGTAATCGGGCAGCACCAGCGGGATCAGGCCGGCGTCGCTGGCGCCTTGCACGTTGTTCTGGCCGCGCAGCGGGTGCAGGCCGGTGCCGGGGCGGCCGATCTGCCCGGTCACCATGGCCAGCGCGATCAGGCAGCGCGCGTTGTCGGTGCCGTAGGTGTGCTGGCTCACGCCCATGCCCCACAAAATCATGCTGGCGCGGCTGGTGGCGTAAGCGCGCGCCACTTCACGGATGGTGTCCGCGTCGATGCCACAGACCGGCGCCATGGCTTCGGGGCTGAAGTCGGTGTGGCCGTCGATCAGGTGGGTTTTGAGGCGGTCGAAATCCAGCGTGCGTTCGGCGATGAAGGCGGGGTTGGTGAGGCCTTCGCTGACGATGACGTGCAGCATGGCGTTCAGCAACGCCACGTCGCTGCCCGGGCGGAACTGCAGCGTGCGCCAGGCCTGGCGCGACAGCTCGGTGCGGCGCGGGTCGGCCAGCACCAGCTTGGTGCCGCGGCGGATGGCGTTCTTGATCCAGCTTGCACCCACCGGGTGGTTCTGCGCCGGGTTGGCACCGATGACCAGCACAAAATCCGCGTGCGCCACGTCGCGCAGCGGGTTGCTGACCGCGCCGGAGCCCACACCTTCCATCAGCGCCGCGACGCTGGAGGCGTGGCACAGGCGGGTGCAGTGGTCCAAGTTGTGGGTGTGGAAGGCGGTGCGGATCAGCTTCTGGAACAGGTAGGCCTCTTCGTTGGTGCCCTTGGCCGAGCCGAAACCGGCCACGGCCGCGCCACGGCCTTTCACCGGCTGGGCCTCGCGCGCCCGGCGCAAGCCAGCGGCGGCCAGGTCCAGCGCCTCGTCCCAGGTGGCCTCGCGGAACTGGGCGCGCAGGGTGGCTTGGTCGGTGCGACCGTCCGGCCCCTGGGTGAGGATGGCCGGGTCTTTGGGCGCGTCGGCGCGGCGCACCAGCGGGCGCGTCAGGCGCTGCGGGCTGTGCACGTAGTCGAAACCGAAGCGGCCCTTCACGCACAGCCGGCCTTCGTTGGCCGGGCCTGGGGCGCCTTCCACGTGGTCGATGCGACCGTCCTTCACGTGGTAGGTGAGCTGGCAGCCCACGCCGCAGTAGGGGCAAACCGAATCCACCATGGCATCGGCCGTGCGGGCGTAGGCGCCGTTGGCGGGCGCGATGGCACCGGTGGGACAGGCCTGCACGCATTCACCGCAGGCCACGCAAGTGCTCTGGCCCATGGCGTCGCCCTGGTCGAACACGATTTGCACTTGGCCGCCGCGGAAGGACAGGCCCAGCACGTCGTTGCCCTGGATGTCGCGGCAAGCGCGCACGCAGCGGGTGCACTGGATGCAGGCGTCCAGGTTCAGGGCCATGGCGGGGTGGGAGGCGTCGGTGCCGCGCGCCTGGGCCGCCGCCTGCGACGGGCCGCGTGCGGCGAAGCGGTCGCTGCGGGCGCAGGTGCGTTCGGTCCAGCGGGCCAGTTCGCTGTCACGCTTGAGGCGGGTGGTGTCGGGCGCATCGGCGTTGAGCAGTTCCAGCACGCTGCGTTGCGCGGCCTGCACGCGGGGCGTGTCGGTGCGCACCGCCATGCCGGGCTGGGGCGCGCGGCAGCAGGACGCGGCCAGCACCCGTTCACCGGCCACCTCCACCACGCAGGCGCGGCAGTTGCCGGCGCTGGGCAGGCCGGGCTTGTGGCACAGGTGCGGAATGTCCACGCCCACGCGCCGGGCCACCTGCCACAGCGTTTCGCCGGGGGCGGCCTGGGCGGGCTGGCCGTTCAGGGTGAAGTCGATCACCGGCAGGTCTTGCGCGCTCATGCCTGCACCTCCTGCGGGAAAAACCGCAACACGCTGTCAAAAGGATTGGGGGCGGCCTGGCCCAGGCCGCAAATGGACGCGTCGCGCATGACTTGCGACAGTTCGGCCAGCCGTTCGGCGTCCCAGCCGGGCGCCTGCATCAACGCCACCGCCTGGGTGGTGCCAGCACGGCAGGGGGTGCACTGGCCGCACGATTCGTGCTCGAAAAACTGCATGAGGTTCACCGCGGCATCGCGGGCGCGGTCGTGCTGGCCCAGCACCACCACGGCCATGGAGCCGACGAAGGCGCCGTGCTCGGCCAGGGTGTCGAAGTCCAGCGGCACGTCGGCCAACGCGGCGGGCAAAATGCCGCCCGACGCCCCGCCCGGCAGGTAGCCGTAGAGCGTGTGCCCCGGCGCCATGCCACCGGCGTATTCGTTGACCAGTTCGTTCAGCGTGATGCCGGCCGGCGCCAGGTACACCCCGGGCTTGGCCACTCGGCCCGACACGCTGAAGCGCCGCCAGCCACTGCGGCCGTGTCGGCCCGCTTCCGCCCAGGCGGAACCGCCCTTGTCCAGAATCTCCGGCAGCCACCACAGCGACTCCACGTTGTGCGCCAGCGTAGGCCGGCCGAACACCCCCACCTGCGCCACGATGGGCGGGCGCAACCGGGGCATGCCACGCTTGCCTTCCAGCGATTCGATCAACGCCGATTCCTCGCCGCAGATGTAGGCGCCGGCGCCGCGCCGCAGTTCGATCTCGGGAAACTCGATCGCCGGGAATTCGCGCCGCCAGACCTCGATCAGGCCGCGCAGGTGCAGCAATTCTTCCTGCAGCAGGGCGCGCACGTCGTGGTACTCGTCGCGCAGGTACAGCCACACTTTTTGCGCCCCCGCAAACCAGGCCGCGATCAGCATGCCTTCCAACGCGCGGCGCGGCGCGGTGGACAGCACCTGCCAGTCCTTGAAGGTGCCGACCTCGCCTTCGTCGATGTTGACCACCATATAGCGCGGGCCAGGCTGGGCCCGCACCGTTTCCCACTTGCGCCAGGCCGGAAAGCCTGCGCCGCCCAAGCCGCGCAGGCCGGAGGCTTTGAGTTCCGCCAGCACCGCCTCGGGCGACCAGGCACCCGCCATGACGCGGCGCCACTGGACGTAGTCGTCTGTGGTCAAGGGGTGGCCGCTGGCGGGCAAAGGGCGCGGGCCGGTGTCCCCGGCCGCGAGCACCGCCTGCACGCCGTCCGCCGTGGCCTCGGGCAGCTGCCGCTGGCCCACGCAGGCCGCCGGTGCGCGGTGGCATTGGCCAATGCACGGGGCCTCGACCACACGCACGGTGCCGTCCTGGACCAAACGCTGCTGCAGCTCGGTCAACAGCGACTCCGCACCCGCCATCTGGCACGACAAACTGGTGCAAACGCGCACCGTGGTAACGGGCAATTCGGCATCGTCCTCCACCACCTCGAAGTGGTGATAGAAGGTCGCCACCTCGTACACCTCCACCTGGCTCAGGCGCAGGCGCTCGGCCAGGGCGGCCAGGTGCCCCCTCCGCAGACCGCCTTCAGCGTCTTGCAAGCGGTGCAGGTGTTCGATCAGCAGGTCGACGCGGGGCTCCAGCCCGGCGCACAGGGCGGCCACGCGGTCGCGGTCCTCGGGCCGCACCTGGCGGCCTTTGGGCGTGGCGCGCGGGCGCCGTGCCTCCGATTGGATGGGGATGACCCGGCCCAGGGGCTGGGGCGGGCAGGCAGGCGTGCGGTCGGGCGATGAGGTCTCCATCCCGCCAGCGTAGCAGCAAGCCGGTCGCAAAATATGCAATTTAAAACATAATTAACCCTGTCCATGCTGCACATCCACCTCCACCCCCGCTGGCAGTTCGGCGACGGCACGGCGCCGCCGCTGGACGCGAGCCGGCTGCTGGCCTTGCTGGCGGCCATCGCCCACAGCGGCAGCATTGCGCAGGCCGCGCGCGACAACGACCTGTCGTACCGCCACGCCTGGGGGCTGGTGCAGCAGGCCGAACATTTGCTGGGCCAGACGTTGCTGGAACGCGGCCGGGGCCGGGGTTCGCGCCTCACCGAAGCGGGCGAGCGGCTGGTGTGGTCGGACGCGCGCATCGCCGCGCGGCTGCAGCCGCTGCTGGCGTCGCTGGCGTCGGAACTGGCGGGCGAATTGGGGCGGCTGGCCCCCGAAGCCCTGCCACCCGCCCGGCTGCACGCCAGCCACGGCTTTGCGGTGGCCGCGCTGCACGAGCAGTTGCAGCAACGGGGGCTGGCGGTGGACATCCGCTACCGCAACAGCCTGGAAGCGGTGGCCGCCCTGGCCAACGGGGATTGCGAGCTGGCCGGCTTTCACGTGCCGCTGGGCCGGTTCGAGCGGGCCGCCGCCCAGCGCTACCGCGAGTGGCTCCACCCCGAGGAACACGCGCTGGTGCAACTGGCGGTGCGCACGCAGGGGTTGTTCGTGGCGCCTGGCAACCCGCTGGGCGTGCGCGACCTGAGCGACCTGGCCCGGCCGGAACTGCGCTTCGTCAACCGCCCGGCCGGTTCCGGCACGCGCATGCTGACCGACCTGATGCTGGCGGATCTGGGCCTGCCCACGGAGCGGATCAACGGCTACCGCACCACCGAACTGACGCACGCTGCCGTGGCCGCCTTCGTGGCCAGCGGCATGGCCGACGTGGGCCTGGGCGTGCAGACCGCCGCCCACCGCTTCGGGCTGCACTTCATCCCGTTGCTGAAAGAACGGTACTTTTTTGCGGTGCACCGCAGGCACCTGGACGGGCTTCGGCTGCAAACCATCTTGCAGGTGCTGCAAGCGAAAGCATTCCGCGCGCAGGTGGCGGGCCTGAAAGGTTATGACGCCAGCCAGACCGGCCTGGTGCTGGGCTTGAACGAGGTGCCGGGAGTTTGACCGGGCCACAGCGTGGCACCACGAAGTCCAGACCTGTCAGGCGACGACGACCGTCTAGGCCGGCGCCAGCCCCGCTGCGCGCTGGCGCGCCTCCACCTCGGTCCAAATGGCCAGTTTGCCCGCATCGTCGCTTTTGCCCCAGACGCGGATTTCGTCGATCGTGCGCCAGCAGCCTTCGCACCAGCCGCTGGTGGGCGACATGCGGCACACGTTCACGCAGGGGGACGGCACGGTCTGGCCGGGCTTGCAAACGGCGGTGGCCAGGGCCACGAAAGGACGTGCGGGTACGGTGGTGTCGGACATGGCCCGCACTCTAGCGCAGTGTCACATCGGCCACCGGCGCGCCGGTCAAAACCCCCAGGTCTTGCGGTGACAGACGGAAAACGCCGTGCGGGTGACCGGCCGCCGCCCAGACCACATCAAAGCGGAACAGCTCCTCGTCGATCAGCGTCACCGGCGCCTCGGCATGCGCCACGGGCGACACACCGCCAATGCTGAACCCGGTTTTGATCTTGACGAAATCGGCATCGGCGCGCCCCAGCTTCTGGCCTTCGGCACACACCAGGGCCTGCACCTTCTTCTCGTCCACGCGGCGGTCGCCAGACGTGATGACCAGCACCGCCGCCTCGTCGGGCTTGCGGCGGAAGATGATGCTCTTGGCGATCTGGCCCAGTTCAACGCCCAGAGCGTCGGCCGCCTGTTGCGCGGTGCGCGCGGCGTCGTCCAACATCACGGGCACATGGGGATGGCCCAGGGCATCGAGGGCCGCCATCACGCGTTGCACGCCCTCGGGCAAAGTTTTGAGTTCGGATCCGCACATGGGGCGAAATTATGAACGGGCGCAGGCACGCCCGCTCAAGCCTGTCAAACGCTGGCGGTGCGTTTGGCCAGCAGCGCGCGCGCCACGCGCGAACCCGTGGGCCGCCCCAGCTGCTCGCTGATGTAGGCTCCGGCGTCCACCAGCGCGTCCAGGTCGATGCCGGTGGCGATGCCCAGCCCGTGCAGCAGGTAGACCACG
>CAZSZN010000130.1:0-8566 GCA_964610405.1 uncultured Macromonas sp.
GCGCCATGGGCCACGGTGAATGGGTGGCTGTGGTGGACGCCAACTTCACCGCCGACTGGCTGGCCAAGGGCAAGCCGGTGGTGCGCCTGCCCGGCCACAGCCTGGAGCGGGTGTCGCAGGCGGTGCTGTCGGTGTTTCCGCTGGCCGCCGACGTGGCCCAGCCCGCCGGCTACATGCAGCACAGCCAGTTGCCGGTGGGCGAACGCACGGCGGCGCAAGCGGCTTTCGTGGCCTGCGTGCAGCGGGCCGAAGGCCTGCCGGCCGAGCAGGTGGAAGCCAT
The DNA here is from genome assembly GCA_964610405.1 of uncultured Macromonas sp. GTDB lineage: Bacteria > Pseudomonadota > Gammaproteobacteria > Burkholderiales > Burkholderiaceae_C > CAZGDZ01. Next base: position 281 of record CAZSZN010000130.1, read on the forward strand.
TGAGCGCTACGAGTTCTACCGCCGTGTGGACAATGCGAGCCTGATCGTGCAAAGCGGCGAAGCGACCGCATTTGGCAACGGCATTTTGTGCAAGGGCGTGATCCTGCCCTGACCCGACCGACCCCACCATGAACACCGCCAGCCCGCCCGTTGCCGACACCACCTTGCAAGTGCGAGGCTCGAACCACGAGGGCATGCGCCAGTTCAACGAGCGCATCGTGCTGCAGGCCATCCGCCTGCACGGTGCCTTGCCCAAGGCCGAGTTGGCCCGCCTGACGCAGTTGTCCAAGCAAACCGTCTCCATCATCGTGGAGCGCTTGCTGGACGACGGCCTGCTGCAAAAGCAGGACCGCATCCGGGGTGGCATTGGGCAGCCGTCGGTGCCTTTGGCGCTGAACCCGCAGGGCGCTTACAGCGTGGGCGTGCAGGTGGGGCGGCGCAGCTTGGAAGTGCTGATGGCCGATTTTCTGGGCCAGATCGTGCAGCACCACGTATTCCATTACGACCACCCGGACCCCGACCACGTGCTGCCCCTGGTGGCCGAAGCGCTGGCCACGCTGCAAAGCCAGATGGCCGAGGCCTGGCCGCGCGTGGTGGGCGTGGGCCTGGCCGCGCCGTTGGGCATGCACCAGTGGGCCGACGTGATGGGCGCTCGGGCCGCGCCCGCCCTCGCGCGCTGGGAGGGGGTGGATTTGCGGGCCGCCGTGCAGGCCATGACCCCACTGCCGGTGGTGTTTGCGCGCGACACCGTGGCCGCCTGCACGGCTGAACTGTTGTTGGGGCATGGGCAGCAGTTGCCCAGCTTTCTGTACATCTACGTGGGCACTTTTGTGGGTGGCGGCCTGGTGTTGCAAGGCCGCTTGCTGACCGGCGGGCGCGGCAACGCGGGCGCCATTGGCTCCATGCCCATGGGGTTGGACCAGGGCCAAGGCGCGGCCCAGTTGCTGGAAGTGGCCTCGGGCTGGCAATTGGAGCAGGCCCTGCAGCAGGCCGGGCTGGACCCGCAAAGCGTGCTGCGCGACGACATCACCGGCCCCGCCTTGGCCGAGTGGGCACAACCCTGGCTGGACCGCGCCGCCAGTGCCTTGGCGATGGCCGCCACCTCGGCCACCGCCTTGCTGGACCTGGACGCGGTGGTGCTGGACGGCTCGCTGGCGCCAGCGCTGCTGCAGGCCTTGACCGCGCGCACCCAGGCGGCGTTGCAACATTACCGACAGGCCGGCATCCGGCCGCCGGTGCTGGTGCAGGGCGCGGTCGGTTCCCACGCCCGGGCCTTGGGTGGGGCGCTGTTGCCCTTGCACACCCAATTTTTCCCGGACAAAGACATCTTCCTCAAGCAGGACCTGGCATGACACAGCTTTACATCGATTCCGCCGCCCCCAGCGAATGGGCCGCCGCCCTGGACAGCGCCCTGTTGCGCCGCGCCACCTGCAACCCGCTGCTGATGGACGCCGCCGGCTGGCCGGTGAACCTGGACAGTGCCACCCAGTTGGTGACCGAAGCGCGCCGCCTGGGCCTGGCGGAACTGCACCTGCAGGCCTGGCCCGACGCCACAGGCGACTGGGCCCCGGTGGCGCTGGCCCTGGCCGCACTGGCGCCCTTTGTGGTGGTGAAGCTGCCCGCCGTGCCCGCCGCCTTGCGCGCGGCGCGCCTGCTCAAACAGCAGGGCACGCGGGTGCTGATCACCGCCATCAGCAACCCGCTGCACGGCCTGTGGGCGGCCGACGTGGGCGCCGATTTCGTGGCGCCCTACGTGGGACGCTTGAACGAAAGCGGGCGCGACGCGCACGGTCTGATCGACACGCTGGTGGCCTTGCAGCAGCGCGGTGGCCCCACGGTGCTGGCCGCCAGCATTCGCGACCTGCCCACGCTGGGTCGGCTGATCACCCAGGGCGTGGGTGCGGTGACGCTGCGCAAAGCCCTGTTGGACGAGGCCTTGGCCGATGAGGCCACGCTGGGTGCGGTGGCCCAGTTCGAGGCGGTGCGTTTGAAGGCTTGAGGGCCTCAGCCCCCCCGAATCAACCGTTCCAGCTTGACCGCATCCGCACAGAACGCGCGGATGCCCTCCGCCAGCTTCTCGGTCGCCATCGCGTCCTCGTTGAGCGCCAGACGGAAGCCCGCTTCGTCGTAGCTCACCGGCTGCAAGTCCAGCCCCTGGGCCGCCTGCGCATCCAGCGCCCGCACCAGCGGCGCCTCGCTCGCCGCCAGTTGCGCCAGCAACTCCGGGCTGATGGTCAGCAAATCACACCCCGCCAACGCCACGATCTGCCCCACATTCCTGAAGCTCGCCCCCATCACCTCGGTCGCAATGCCAAAGCGCTTGTAGTATTCGTAAATGCTGCGCACCGACCGCACGCCCGGGTCGTTCGCGCCCGCGTTCGCCGCCTCGTCCCACTGCGCACCGGCCTGCTTCTTGTACCAGTCGTAAATGCGCCCCACGAACGGCGAAATCAGTTGCACCTTCGCCTCGCCACAGGCCACCGCCTGGCAGAACGCGAACAACAGCGTCAGGTTGGTGTGGATGCCTTCTTGCTCCAGCACCTTCGCCGCCTGAATGCCTTCCCAGGTGGAAGCGATCTTGATCAGCACCCGATCGCGGCCCACGCCTTCGGCCTCGTACAGCGCCATCAGGCGGCGGGCACGCGCCAGCGTGGCCTGGGTGTCAAAGCTCAGGCGCGCGTCCACCTCGGTGGAGACGCGGCCGGGCACCACGGCCAGGATCTCCAGGCCAAAGCGCACCAGCAGGCGGTCGATGACTTCGTCCAGCGGCAGGCTGCCATGGCGGGCCACGGTGTCTTGCAGCAGCGGGGCGTACTCGGGCTTCTGCACCGATTTGAGGATGAGCGAGGGGTTGGTGGTGGCATCGCGCGGCTGGAACTGGGCCAGTTGCAGGAAGTCGCCGGTGTCGGCCACCACGGTGGTGTGTTGCTTGAGGGCGTCGAGTTGGGTCATGGGTTCGGTCGGGTGGAAGGGTGTTCGGTCGGTCGCGGGGTGTCAGCCGCCATGGGCGCTGGCCACGAAGTGCGGCGCGAGAGGGGCGTACAGCGCCTGGAAGCGCGCGTGGCGTGCGAGCAGAAGAGGTCGGGCTTCGGCTTGTGGTTCGAAGCGTTGCTGCACCGGGGGGGCGGTGCATACCTTATCTTCGCTGGCGCCAGTGCTCAGCCACGCCAGCCGGGCGGCACCGAGGGCGCCGCCGGCCTCACCGCCGTGGTGCCGTTCCAGCGCCACGTTGAGCTGGTTGGCCAGCAGCTGCGCCCACCAGGCGCTGCGCGAACCGCCACCCACCAGCGACAGGGCCTGTACTGGCGGATCGTCGTGGTCCAGGGTGTTCCAGCCGTCCAGCAGGCCGAAACCCACGCCTTCGGCCACGGCGTACAGCAGGTCGCCCCGGCTGTGGGCGGCGGTGAGGCCAAACCACACGCCTTGGGCGTGCGGGTTGTTGTGCGGCGAGCGTTCGCCGTTCAGGTAAGGCAGGAACAGCGGGGCTTGCGCCTGCTGTTGGGGGTTCAGAGTGGCGGCGTCGGCCAGGGCTTCGGCTTCGCTCGGGTAGCCCAGCAGGCGGCTGGCCCAGGTCAGCGCGCTGGCCGCGCTCAGCATGACGGACATCTGGTGCCAACGCCCGGGCAGCGCGTGGCAGAAGGCGTGCACCGCCTGCGCTGGCCGGGGCTGGAAGCGGCTGCCGCACACGAACACCACGCCCGAGGTGCCGAGCGACACAAACCCCTGCCCCGGGCGCACCAGCCCCATGCCCACCGCGCTGGCCGCGTTGTCGCCGCCGCCACCGGCCACCGGCACCCGGGCTGGCAGGCCCCAGCGCCGGCACCATTCGGGCTTCAGCCAGCCCGAGACTTCGCTGCCTTCCACCAGCCGGGGCATGTGGCTGCGGTTCAGGCCGGTGGCCGCCAGCAGGGTGTCCGACCAGTCGCGCCGCCCGGTGTCCAACCACAGGGTGCCGGCGGCGTCGGACATCTCGCTCACCGCTTCGCCGGTCAGTTGCCAACGCAGCCAGTCCTTGGGCAGCAGCACGCGGGCCACGCGGGCGAAGTGCTGGGGTTCGTGTTCGCGCACCCACAGCAGTTTGGGGGCGGTGAAGCCGGGCATGGCCAGGTTGCCTGTGAGGCTGCCCAGGTCGGGCACGCAGTCGGTCAAGGTCTGGCATTGCGCGCCGCTGCGGCCGTCGTTCCACAGGATGGCGGGGCGGATCACCTGGCCTTGCGCGTCCAGCAGCACCGCGCCGTGCATCTGGCCGGACAGGCCGACGGCCTCCAATTGGGCCAGGGCGGCGGGGTGGTCGGCGTGCAGGCGGTCCATCACCTGTTCCAGCGCCTGCCACCAGTCGGCCGGGGTTTGTTCGGCCCACAGGGGGGCGGGGCGTTGCACCGTCAGCGGTGCGCCGGCGGTGGCCACGACGCGGTGCTGGCGGTCCAGCAACAGGGCCTTCAGCTCGGAAGTGCCCAGGTCCAGTCCCAAAAACATGGGGTGTGCTCCAAATTCAGGCCGCGCCGCGAAACCGGGTGGCGGACTGGCGGCGGAAATCGGACGGCGTCACGCCCTTGATTTCCAGAAAGCGCCGGTTGAAGTTGGCCACGTTGTTGAAGCCCACCTCGTAGCAGATGTGGGTGATCAGCTGGTCGGTTTCCATCAGCAACTGGCAGGCGCGGTTGATGCGGATGCGGTTGACGAAGTCGGTGAAGGTGTTGCCGGTGGCCTTGCGAAAAAAGCGGCTGAAGCGGCTTTCGCTCATGTCGAATTCGGCCGCCAGCTCGGCCGCCGACAGCGGCTCGGACATGCGTTCCATCACGCGGTTGACCACCACCTCGATCTTGTCGAGCGAGTCGTCGTCGTCCTCGCTTTGCAACTGCACGCTGGACAGCAGCCGGTAGTCGGTGCAGGCGCTGAGTTCGGCCAGGAAGGCGCAGAACGCCGCCAGCCGCTGCAGCCCCTGGTGGCTTTTCACTTCGTGCCAGCGTTGCTGGGCGCGCTCGCCCATGCCGAAGAATTCAATGCCGTGCCGCGCCCGGTCCAGCAGGGGCATGATTTCGTTGAGTTCCGGGATGTTCTGCGCCGCCTGGGCCAGCGGCTCGTGGCCGAACTGGATGACCAGATCGCGCAGCGGCACGCCGCCTTCGGGCAGGTCGGTGGAGACCCAGTTGTGCGGCAGGCGCGGCCCGGTCAGGACCACGTGCCCGGGTTGGAACTGGCCGATCCAGTCGCCCACGAAGGCCTTGCCGCTGGTGGCGGTGATGATGTGCAGCTCGTACTCGTCGTGGTAGTGCCAGCGCGCCAGCGGCGTGGGAAAACCATGGGCGAGGCAGCGGATCATGCCGATGTCTTCCGACGCCTCGTAGCCCAGCGCCGGCGAGCGGGAAAACTCCCACTCCAGCTCGGGTTTGGTCTGTCGGGGCAGTTGCCGGGTGCGCACGCTCATGGTGATGGCCTCCTGCGGGGTCAGGCGCTGCCTGGGTATTGTGCGACGAAGGCCTGCACCCTGGCAAAGGCGTCGCGCACGGCCTGGGTCAGCCGCGCGTCACCGGCCAGTTCGCCCCACAGCGTGGCGTCGGCGCAGAAGGCGGCCACCGGGTCGGCGGCCTCGCAAATGGCGTGCGCCACCGCCGGGTCCATGGCCTGGTCCTGGTAGGTGTAGGGAATGCGCCCGGCGTGCCAGCGCTGCAGGTAGGCCAGGAACAGCGCGGGCAGCATGGCGACGCTGGCAATGCTTTCGCCGCGCGCCAGCCGTTCGCGGACGGTGGGGGCGATGAAGCCAGGGATTTTGCTGAAGCCGTCCATCGCCACGCGCTGGTTGGTGTCGCGGATGGCGGGGTTGCCAAAGCGTTCCAGCACCACGTCGCGGTAGCGGGGCAGGTCGATCGGGCAGGGCTTTTCGGGCGTGTCCAGCACCGGGATCACGTCGTGCGTCACGTAGTCGTGCGCGAACTGGCGGATCACCGGGTCGTGCGTGCCTTCGTGGATGTAGAGGTAACCCACCAGCGTGCCAGCCCAGGCGATGCAGGAGTGCGTGGCGTTGAGCAGGCGGATCTTGGCTTCTTCGTAAGCGTCCACCGAGCCGACCAGCTCGACCCCCACCCGTTCCCAGGCCGGGCGGCCGGCGATGAAGCGGTCTTCGATCACCCATTGGATGAAGCTCTCGCCCATCAGGGCGGCGGCGTCGTCCACCCCGGTGGCGGCCCGCACGCGCTCGCGCACGTCGGGCGTGGGGCGGGGGGTGATGCGGTCCACCATGGCGTTGGGGCTGCTGGTGTGGCTGCGCACCCAGTTGAGCAGCGCGGTGTCGCCCGCCAGTTCGATGAACTGCAGCAGGCCGGCGCGGGACCGGTCGCCGTTGTGGCGCAGGTTGTCGCAGTTCAGCAGCGTCACCGGCCCGCCGCCCTGGGCCATGCGGGCGCGCAGGATGGCCGCCAGCGCGCCGTACAGCGTGCTGCCCGGCAGGCCTTGGCGGGCGCGCGCCACGTCGTGGCGCAGGTCGGCGTAGGTGTCCAGGTCGAGCTGGTTGCGGTCGTCCAGGTAATAGCCAGCTTCGGTCACGGTGAAGCTGATGATGCGCGTGTCGGCCTGCGCGCCCAGCGCGATCAGTCCGGCCAGGTCGGGCGTGTGCGGCACCACCTGGCGGATGGCGGTGATGCGTTCGTAGCGGTGTTCGCCGGCCGGGGAGATGGTCTCCAGCGTGTAGGCGCCGCCTTGCTCGCGCAGCGCGGCGATGGTGTCCGCCATGTCGGGGCGCAGGTTGCCGCCCGCCAGTTGCCAGGACGTGTCGCCCGCGTCGTGCAGCCGCTGCAGGTAAACCGCCTGGTGCGCGCGGTGGAAGGAGCCCAGGCCCAGGTGCAGGATGAGGTTCATGGGAAGCGAGGGTTACAGGTCGAATTGGGAGGGCAGGATCACGATGTCGCGGATGGTCACCCCGCGCGGACGGGTCAGCATGAACAGCACCGCTTCGGCCACTTCGCTCGCATCGATCAGGCTGCCCTTGGCCTTGGCTTCGGCCAGCTTGTCGGCCGGCCAGTCGGCCAGCAGCGAGGTGATGACCGGCCCCGGCGAGACCGCGCCCACGCGGATGCCATGCTGGAACACCTGGCGCCGGGTGGTTTGCACAAAGCAGTCGATGGCCCACTTCGACGCGGCGTACACCGGCTCCCACGGGGTGGGAAAGTGCGCGGCCAGCGAGCTGGTCACCACCACGTCGCCGCGCCCGCGTTCGCGCATGTGCAGCAGCGCGTCGCGCACGTTCTTCATCACCACGTTCACGTTGAGCTGCAGCATGCGGTCGATGGCGTCGTGGCTGGCGTCCAGCAGGTCGCCGCCCACGTACAGCCCGGCGTTGGCGTGCAGGATGTCGAGCTGGCCCGTCAGGGCCACGGTGCGCTCCACCAGGGTCGCGCACTGGTCGGTGTCCAGCAGGTCCAGCGTCAGCGGCAGGGCGTTGGGCCCGAGCTGGGTGCAGAGCTGGGCCAGGGCGTCGGCGTTGCGGTCGACCAGCACCACGCGGGCGCCGGCGCGCAGCAGGGCTTCGGTGCTGGCGCGCCCGATGCCCGACGCGGCTCCGGTGACGGCGGCCACCTGGCCTTGCAAGGGCAGGGCGCTCATGCGAGGGCCTCTTCGGTGGGAGTGGCGGTGGCGTGGGCCACCACGCGCCCTTGGGCGTCAAACCAATGCGCCTCGTCGAGCTGGATGGACACGCCCACCGCCTCGCCCGCATGCAGGCCGGTGCGGCTGTTCTGTCGCGCCACCAGCTGGCAGCCCTCGGGCGTGCTCACGTAGATCAGCGTCTCGGCCCCCAGCGCTTCGACCAGGTCCACCTGTGCGTTCAGCGCGCCTTCGCCCGCGCGGTGCAGGCTCACGCTCTCCGGGCGCAGCCCGATGCTGCCGCCCACCGCCCCCGCTGGCGCACGGTCGCGCACCACCACCGGCATCTGCGCCAGCGGCGTCACGTTCATCTGCGGCGTGCCGATGAACTGCGCCACAAACTGGTTGGCCGGCCGGTCGTACAGCTCCAGCGGGCTGCCCACCTGCTCGATCTGCCCGTCGCGCAGCACCACCACCCGGTCGGCCAGCGTCATCGCTTCCACCTGGTCGTGCGTCACGTAGATGGTGGTGGCGCCCAGCTCGCGGTGCAGCTTGGCGATCTCCACCCGCGTCTGCCCGCGCAAGGCCGCGTCGAGGTTGGACAGCGGCTCGTCGAACAAAAACACCTTGGGTGCGCGCACAATGGCGCGGCCAATCGCCACCCGCTGGCGCTGCCCGCCCGACAGCTCCTTGGGCGTGCGCTGCAGG
>CAZSZN010000131.1:0-3573 GCA_964610405.1 uncultured Macromonas sp.
CTGCATCAGCGGGTACAGGAATTCGTGCACCGAAATGGGCGTGCCGGCCGTGAAGCGCTGGTGGAAATCGTTGCGCTCCATCATGCGCGCCACGGTGTACTTGGCCGCGAGCTGGATCATCCCCATCGACCCCAATGGAAGTGACCACTCACTGTTGTAGCGAATCTCGGTTTTACTGGGGTCCAGCACCAGGCTGGCCTGCTTGTAATAGGTTTCGGCATTGGCCTTGATCTGCTCCGGCGTCAGCGGCGGCCGGGTGCTGTTGCGGCCCGACGGGTCGCCGATCAGGCTGGTGAAATCGCCGATCAGGAAGATCACCTGGTGCCCCAGATCCTGCAACTGGCGCATCTTGTTGAGTACCACGGTGTGGCCGATGTGGATGTCCGGCGCCGTCGGGTCCAGCCCGAGTTTGATGCGCAAAGGGACCCCGCTGGCCTCGCTTTTTTGCAGCTTTTTGACCCAATCGGCCTCGGGAATGAGTTCGTCACAGCCACGGCGGGTCACCGCCAGCGCCTGGGCCACAGCATCGGACAAGCCCGGCGTGCCGGATTCTGCGGAACTTGTGGTCGAGTGATGATTCATAAGGGTTTTTACAGATGACAGACGAGCCTCAACCGGTACAATTGCCGGTTGATCTGGGTAGGGATTCTAGTTGGCCTGCTTTTTGCTGCACGCCCTGGAGTTCCCGGAGGTGGTTCTCACACCCCCTCGCTCCGTCTGCCGAATGTACCCCCTTTGTCGGTGTTTGCGCGGTCACGCGCAACCGGCCCTTTGTTGACCGATTGCGCATGAACCGTCTGGTTGCTTCTATTCAGTCTGCCCTGCAGCAGCACCCCAAACGCCTGGTGGGCACGCTGGCCGCGCTGCTGCTCGGCACCGGCGTCACCGCCTTTGGCATTGCCCCGGCGACCGACGCGGTTGACCTGCTGCCCGTGCGGCAAGTGGTCGAGTCTGTCACGCCCGCCCAGCAAACCGCCCAGGGCGCGCTCGACGCGCCGGTGCCATTCCTGCTGTTCCGCAGCGACGTCACCCGGCGCGACGACACGGTGGCCAGCCTGTTGCAGCGCCTGGGCGTGAGCGACAGCGAAGCGGCCGCTTTCCTGCGCCGCGAACCGCAAGCCGCCGAACTGTTCAAGGGCCGTGCCGGCAAGCTGGTCATGGCCGAGACCGACGACGCGCAACGGCTGCAGCGCCTGACCGCCCGCTGGCTGCCCAACGAAGACAGCGCCACCTACCAGCGCCTGCTGGTCGAGCGCACCGAACAAGGGCTGCAAGCCCGGCTCGAAACCGCCGACTTCACCACCTCGGTGCGCCTGAGCAGCGGCGTCATCCGCAGCTCCCTGTTCGCCGCCACCGACGCCGCCCGCCTGCCCGATGGCATTGCCTCTCAGTTGGCCGACCTGTTCTCCGGCGACATCGACTTCCGCCGCGACCTGCGCGCGGGCGACACCTTCAGCGTGGTCTATGAAGCCCTGGAAGCCGACGGCGAAGTGCTGAAGTACGGCCGCCTGTTGAGCGCCGAATTCGTCAACCAAGGCAAGAGCCACCAGTTGATGTGGTTCGAAGAGCCCAGCCAGAAGGGCGCCTACTACACCTTTGCCGGCCAGAGCCTGCGCCGCGCTTTCCTGGCTTCGCCGCTGGCCTTCTCGCGCGTCAGCAGTGGTTATGGCATGCGCTTCCACCCCATTTCGGGCAACCGCAAAGCCCACCTCGGTGTCGATTTCGCGGCCCCCACCGGCACCCCCGTGCGTACCGTGGGCGACGGCGTGGTCCAGTTCGCCGGCTGGCAGCGCGGCTATGGTAACGTCATCTTTGTGCAGCACCGCCAGGACAAAGTCACCGTGTACGCCCACCTGCACCGCATCGACGTGCGCAAGGGCCAACGCGTGGACCAGGGGCAGGCCATTGGCCTGGTGGGCTCCACCGGCGCCTCCACCGGCCCGCACCTGCACTTTGAATACCGCGTGGGCGGCTCGCACCAAGACCCGCTGAACCTGGCCCGCACCAGCGAAGGCCAACCGGTGGCGGCCAGCGCCCGCAAGGCGTTCGAGCAATCGGCCCAAAGCATGCGCCTGAAGCTGGCCTCCGCTGCCACCGTGGTACAAGCCAGCGCGGACTGAGTCCGCCCGCCATGAGCGAGCTTTACATCGGGCTGATGTCCGGCACCTCGCTGGACGGGGTGGACGGCGTGTTGATCGACTTTGAGGGCATGCGACCACGCGTGCTGGCCTCGGCCTCGCTGCCCATGCCCGAAGGCCTGCGCAGCGCCTTCCTGCAACTCAACCAACCCGGCCCGGACGAACTGCACCACAGCGCGGTGACCGCCTGCGAACTGGCGGACCTGTATGCCCTGGCCGTGGAACAACTGTTGACCCGCAGCGCCACGCCCCGGCAAGCGGTCCGGGCCATCGGCGCCCATGGCCAGACGGTGCGCCACCAGCCGCCACGCGCGGGCACCGCCATGCCCTACACGTTGCAACTCAACCAGCCCGCCCGGCTGGCCGAACGCACCGGCATCAGCGTGGTGGCAGACTTTCGCAGCCGCGACGTGGCGGCTGGCGGCCAAGGCGCACCGCTGGTGCCCGCCTTCCACCGCCACGCCTTTGGACAAGCCCACAGCTCGGTGGCCGTGGTCAACATCGGCGGCATTGCCAACGTCACCGCCCTGCCCGCCCAAGGCCACATCCAAGGCCTGGACACCGGCCCCGGCAACGCCCTGCTCGATGAATGGTGCGAACGCCACACCGGGCAACGTTACGACGCCGAAGGGGCGTGGGGCGCAACCGGCAAGTGCCACCCAGCGCTGCTGCCCACCTTGCTGGACGACCCCTACTTTTCGGCCGGCGGCATCAAGAGCACTGGGCGCGACCACTTCAACCTGAACTGGCTACAGCAACGGCTTCAAGGTTATCCCGACCTGCGCCCGCAGGACGTGCAAGCCACGCTGACCACCTTCACCGCCGCGACGATCGCGCTGGGCCTGAAACCACTGGATTGGGGCGGTCAGCCTCCTGCCGAGCTGCTGGTGTGCGGCGGTGGCGCCTTCAACCAGGGCTTGATGGCCGCATTGGCACAACAACTGCCGGGCGTGGCTGTGCGGCGCAGCGATGAAGCCGGCTGGCCCGCCATGCTGGTGGAAGCAGCCGCCTTCGCTTGGCTGGCGCGCCAATGCGTGCTGGGTTTGCCCGGCAACGAACCTTCGGTCACCGGCGCCCAAGGCGCCCGCGTGCTGGGCGCCGTTTACCCGGCCTGAGCAGCCGCCCAGGTCACAGGCAAGCTGTCAGCGTGTCAGACGCTGAAGCTGGAGCCACAACCGCAGGTGGTGGTGGCGTTCGGGTTCTTGATCACGAACTGCGCACCCTGCAGGTCTTCCTTGTAGTCGATCTCGGCGCCCACCAGGTACTGGTAGCTCATCGCGTCGATCAACAGCGAGACACCATTCTTGGTCATTTCGGTGTCGTCGTCGTTCATCACCTCGTCGAAGGTGAAGCCGTACTGGAAGCCGGAACAGCCACCGCCCTGCACGAACACCCGCAACTTCAGATCGGGGTTGCCCTCTTCGGCGATGAGGTC
>CAZSZN010000131.1:3583-8545 GCA_964610405.1 uncultured Macromonas sp.
GGCATTTCGGTGTCGACGTGTTCTGCTACTGCGCTCATGGTGCTACCTTCCAGACGAAAATTGACGGGTGAATAGTAAAGCAAAAAAGTCAGGAATCGGCCAAGACCGCCGATTCCCGTGGATGACATCAGGGTTTTTGAACAGCCCGGCCAAACACTCACCCAACAAAAAACCGCCACTGGCGCAAACCAGGGCGGTTTTCTGACACAGACCCTTGCGGATTAACGCTTGGAGAACTGCTTGCGGCGGCGTGCGGAACGCAGACCGACCTTCTTACGCTCGACTTCGCGGGCGTCGCGGGTCACGTAACCAGCGGCGCTCAGCGCAGGCTTCAGCGCTGCGTCGTAGTCGATCAGGGCGCGCGTGATGCCGTGGCGCACAGCACCGGCCTGGCCGGATTCGCCACCACCGTGCACGTTGACCTGAATGTCAAACGTTTCGGTGTTTTCGGTCAGCACCAGGGGTTGCTTGGCAATCATGATCGAGGTCTGGCGGCCGAAGAATGCTTCGATATCCTTGCCGTTGACCGTGATCTTGCCGGAGCCTTTTTTCAGAAACACGCGGGCGACGCTGGATTTGCGACGGCCGGTGCCATTGTTCCAATCACCAATCATGGGAGCTCCTTAGATGTCCAACACTTTGGGTTGCTGGGCGGTGTGCGGGTGCTCTGCACCACCGTACACCTTGAGCTTCTTGATCATGGCGTAACCCAGGGGGCCTTTGGGCAGCATGCCCTTGACAGCCTTTTCCAGGGCACGGCCAGGGTGCTTGGCCTGCAGGTCGCGGAAGTTGGTGCCGTAGATGCCACCGGGGAAACCGGAGTGGCGGTAGTACACCTTGTCCAGGGCCTTGGTGCCCGTGACCTTGAGTTTGGCGGCGTTGACGATGACGATGAAATCACCGGTATCAACGTGAGGGGTGTAAATGGCTTTGTGCTTGCCGCGCAGACGGCGTGCCACTTCGCTGGCGACACGTCCGAGCACCTTATCGGTGGCGTCAATCACAAACCACTCATGCACCACCTCAGCGGGCTTGGCGCTGACGGTTGTCTTTTGCATGGTTTTCTCTCTGAGAAAAAGGTTTGGCGGGCTCTTTTCCACGGTCGGCGTTGCTCTGTTGGCAACCTCTTAGGTGGGACTTGAAACTTCGCTGCGGAGCCACAAATTCGCCGCGAAGCCTGACATTATAGCCCGCCCTCCGCATCAAGGCAAATACGCGCCCCGCAACCGGCCGCATTCAGGTACCATGCGCGCACCATGTTCAGCTACCGACACGCCTTCCACGCCGGCAACCACGCCGACGTGCTCAAACACCTCACCCTGGTGGCGCTGCTGCAGTACCTGGGCCACAAGGACACGGGCCTGAGCATCATCGACACCCACGCGGGTGCGGGCGTGTACCGGCTGGACCAGGACCACGCCCGCACTTCGGCCGAGTCGGACGCGGGCATTTACCGCCTGCTGACGGCGGTGGCCAAGGCGCAGGCCGCCGGGCAGGCCATTCCCGATGCGGTACAAAACTACCTGGCGGTGGTGCAGGGCTTCAACACCTTGGGCGACTGGCGGGTGTACCCCGGCTCGCCGTGGATCACCCAGGCGCTGTTGCGCCCACAAGACAAGCTCAAACTGTTCGAGGTGCACCCCACCGACACCAAAGTGCTGGAACGCCATGTGGCCGAGCTGGAACGGGGCAAGCAGATCGAAGTGCTGCGGCGCAATGGCTTTGAAGGCCTCAAGGGCCTGCTGCCGCCACCCACCCGGCGCGGCCTGGTGCTGATGGACCCGAGCTACGAACTCAAGACCGACTACACCGCCGTGACCGACTGTCTGGAGGACGCGCTGCAGCGCTTTCCCACCGGAACCTACGCCGTCTGGTACCCGGTGGTGGGCCGCCCCGAAGCCCACACCCTGGCCCGCAAGCTCAAACTGCTGGCCCAGCGCCACGGCCGGGGCTGGGTACAGGCCGAGCTGAACGTGGGCCTCACGCCCGCCGAAGGCCAGAACGCCCAGATCGCCCAGGGCCGCACCGCCACCAGCCTGCGGGCCAGCGGCATGCACATCATCAACCCGCCCTACACACTGGCCGACACCCTGCGCCAGACCTTGCCCTGGCTGGTGGAAGCCCTGCGCGAACCGGTGGGCGCCCAGTGGACCGTGGAAGCCACTGTGAGCTGAGCGGTGATGTCTGGCGCGACGTTGGGGAAGGTCCGCTGCAGGGCCTTGGCAGGAGTGGTGGCGGGCGCCCTGCTGCTGGGCGGCTGCGGCCACCGCCTCGCGTCATCCCCCGAATCGTCGGCCTGGGCCACCGCCTCGCTGTTGAGCCAGACACCGATGTGGGAGCACCGCACCTTCAAGAACCGCGCACCCACCGACTACCAAGGCACTCAACACCAGGGGCGGCCCGCCTTGCATGCCCACAGCCGCTCGGGCAGCAGCCTGATGCGACACCGCCTGCAGTGGCCGGGCGATCGCTTGGGCACGCTGCATTTTTCGTGGTTCATTGAGGCGCTTCAACCCGCTTTCGACCTGACCGACCGCGACGCCGAAGACGCGGTGGCCCGGGTGATCCTGACCTTCGAGGGCGACCGCAGCCGCCTGTCGGCGCGGGACCGGGCGTTGTCGGAGTTGGCCTTGCTGGTCACGGGCGAACTCCTGCCCTATGCCACCTTGATGTACGTGTGGGACCACCAGCACCCTGAAGGCACGGTACTGAAGCATCCAGCCAGCTCGCGCATCCGCCTGCTGGTGGTGCGCTCGGGCGCCGATGGGCTGGGCCGGTGGCAGGACATCGACCGGGATGTGCGCGCGGATTTTGAGCACGTTTTCGGCGAAACGCCCGCCACCCTGACCGGCATCGGTCTGATGACGGACGCCAACAACACCGGCCTGACGGCGCAGGCCTGGTTCGGCCCGGTGCGCCTGGGCACCGTGGTGGCCACCGAACCCTGATTCAGTCGATCACAATCCCAGGCGGTCGCAAATCGCCAGCGTCGCTTCGCTCTGGTTCATGGTGTAAAAGTGCAGCCCGGGCACACCGGCGGTGCGCAACTGGTCGCACAGGTCGGTCACCACATCCAGGCCAAACGCCTTGATGGATTCGACATCATCGCCATACGCCTGCAGGCGCAAGCGTATCCAGCGCGGCACTTCGGCGCCGCAACTGTCGGCGAACCGCAGGATGCCGCTGGCGTTGATGATGGGCATGATGCCCGGCACCACCGGGATGTCGGCGCCCTTGGCGTAGGCGTCGTCCACGAAGCGGAAGTAGGCGTCGGTGTTGAAGAAGAACTGGGTGATCGCCGAATTGGCCCCTGCGCGCACCTTGGCCACATAAGCATCCACGTCGGCCTCGGGCGACTTGGCCTGCGGGTGCATTTCGGGGTAAGCAGCCACTTCCAGGTGGAAATGGTCGCCGGTTTCGGCGCGGATGAACTGGACCAGATCGGCCGCGTACCGGAATTCGCCCATGGCGCCGTAGCCGCTGGGCAGGTCACCGCGCAGGGCCACCAGGCGCCGCAGCCCCATGCCTTGGAACAGGGCCAGCTTTTCGCGCACCGACTCGCGGGTGGCACCGACGCAGGTGAAATGCGACGCGCCGCTCTGGCCTTCGTCCAGGATCGCCTGCACGGTTTGCAAGGTACCGTCCTGGGTGGAGCCGCCCGCGCCGTAGGTCACCGAACAGAATTCGGGCCGCTTGGCGTACAGCTTCTCGCGCACGGCGCGCAACTTGGTCGCGCCCTCCGCCGTCTTGGGCGGGAAAAACTCAAAACTCAGGGGCAAGCCCATACGAAAAACTCCCGGTTGCCATCACCACCGGTGATGGCGCTTTCAAAATAGGCCCGCAGCTTCAACCCGTTCGCGGCGCAGGCTTGCGCCATGCGCGCTTTCACCTGGGCGTAACGGCCGGCGTCCTTCACCAGCCCGCCTTTGCCGATGTCCTCCGGCTGCAGCTCGAACTGGGGTTTGACCAGCATCAGCAACTGACCGGTCGGCTTGAGCAGCGGCACCAGTGCAGGCCAAACCAGTGTTTGCGAGATGAAGGACAAGTCTCCCACGACCAGATCGAACGGACCTGCGGCCTGGGGGCCTGCGACGGCCTGCAATCGGGCGGCCGACAGTTCGCGGGCGTTGCATTTCTCCACCGCCGTCACGCGCGCATCCTGGCGCAGGCTGGGGTGCAACTGCCCCTGGCCGACGTCCACGCCCACCACCTGGGCGGCGCCGTGTTGCAGCAAACAATCGGTGAAACCGCCGGTGCTTTGGCCCGCGTCCAGGCACACCGCCCCTTGCACCGACAAGCCGGTATGGCGCAGCGCGCCCTCCAGCTTCAGGCCGCCGCGCGAAACGTAGCGCGACTCGGCGGCATCGACCAACGCCAGCTCTGCGTGGATTGGCACCTCGTCGCCGTTTTTGGCCACGGTGCGCCACGCCCCCTCGCCCGCGCCGGGCAGGCGCCAGCGCAACCCGGCAGCGATCAGCCGCTGAGCTTGGGAGCGCGACGCAGCCAGGCCGCGTTCGACAAGAAGCTGGTCGGCACGCACGGCCAATCAGTAGCGGTAGGTGTCCGGCTTGTAGGGGCCCTGCTTGGGCACACCGATGTAGGCGGCCTGCTCGTCGCTCAGCTCGGTCAGCATGGCGCCGACCTTCTTCAGGTGCAGGCGCGCGACTTTCTCGTCCAGGTGCTTGGGCAGCACATAGACCTTGCCCACGTCGTACCCTTCCGAGTGGCAGAACAGCTCGATCTGGGCGATGGTCTGGTTGGCGAAGGACGACGACATCACGAAGCTGGGGTGGCCCGTGCCGCAGCCCAGGTTCACCAGACGACCCTTGGCCAGCAGGATGATCCGCTTGCCGTCCGGGAAGATCACGTGGTCCACCTGGGGTTTGACCTCTTCCCACTGGCAGTTGGCTTCCAGCTTGGCGACCTGGATCTCGTTGTCGAAGTGGCCGATGTTGCAGACGA
>CAZSZN010000132.1:0-8224 GCA_964610405.1 uncultured Macromonas sp.
CACGGCGGCAAACCAGGTGCGGTTCTGGCGCGTCCTGTCGCGGATCAGCAGATCGCCACTGAGTTGGCCGGCCAGTTGCGTCGCCACCTCGCGGGCCTGGTGCAGATCGCGGATTTTGAGCCGCACCCCGGTCGGCCCTTCGAGCCGGAAAATCCGCGCCGCGTCGTCCTGGTGGACCAGGGCCAGCGTGGCGTCGTACTCGTAGTGGCCGGAATCGAACAGGCCCACCACCGTCATCTGCCGCAGCCGAGGCACCACCCCGGCCGGCGTGAGCTGACCACTGGGGGCGATCAGCGTCACCGCATCGCCCACCGTCACGCCCAGGCTGCGCGCCAACGCCCCGCCCAGGATCACGCCGTAGCCGCCAGACACCAGGCGCGGCAGCACCACATCGCCCAGGTCGGCGGCCAGATCGGTCACCTGCGGCTCCTGCGCAGGATCGATGCCGCGCACCAACGCGCCCTTCATGTCCTCGCCGCGCGCGAGCAGACCCTGGGCCGCGATGAACGGCGCGGCACCCACCACCTCGGGGTGAGCGCGCACTTCGGCCAGGGTCTTGTCCAGGTCGGGCAAGGCCTCGCCACCGGGCGCAAACACCTCGATGTGCGAGAGCACACCCAACATGCGGTCGCGCACCTCTTTCTGGAAGCCGTTCATCACGCTCAACACGATGATGAGCGCAGCCACCCCCAGTGCAATGCCCAGCATGGACACGCCACTGATGAAAGAAATGAAACCGTTGCGCCGGGTGCCACGGCCGGCGCGGGTGTAGCGCCAGCCCACCCGGAATTCGTAGGGAACTTGCATGGATCTCCGCATGGGACAGCCTGGATTGTGGCATCACCGACAATCCCCCCATGCGGCCCGCCACAGTCTCCCCCGGGGAACACCTGATCATTCCCTACGCCCACGCCAGCACGCCCGAATGCGACGCTGCCCTGGCTGACCTCCCCCTGCCCCACCTGGAAGCGCTGCTGCAACGCTGGCAGCCAGCGGGCCAGGACCACGCCGACGAATACACCTTGAGCCCGCCGCACGACCGCGCGCTGGGGCAAGCCCTGGGTTGGACCGACCCGGGCGACGGCCGCTGGCCCTGGGCCGCCTGGCACGCCGGACTCGCCGACCAGCCCTGCGCCTGGTTCACTCCCTGCCACTGGAGCGTGGGCATGGAACAAGTCACCCTGCTCCCACCCGACGACCTGGACCTGCGGGCCGACGAATCCCAAGCCCTCCTTGACGCCCTGGCCCCCTGGGCCCTGGAGGACGGCATCGCACTGCACCTGGAGACGCCACAACGCTGGCGGGCCACTGGCGAAGCCTTGCGCGACCTGCCCTGCGCCAGCCTGGACCGGGTGGCGCACCGCCGGGTGGATGCGTGGCTGCCCAGCGCCCAGCAGGCCGCCAGCGCCAAGACCTTGCTGCGGCTGCAGAACGAAGCGCAAATGCTGTTCTACACCCACCCGGTGCACGACGCCCGCCAGGCGCGGGGCGTTCCGCCCATCAACGGCTTCTGGATCAGCGGCGCCGGTGTCTGGGCCGGGCCATCGCCCACGCCCACCGTGACGGTGAACGACATCCTGCGCCGCCCCGCCCTGAGCGGTGATTGGGCCGCATGGCGCCAGGCCTGGCTGGGGTTGGACCGCGACGTGATGGGCCCGTGGCTGAACGGCGCGACACCCGGCGCCACCCGCCGGCTGGTGTTGTGTGGCGAGCGAGGTTGGGCAGCCTGGCAACCCAGCACCAATACAGACACACCACGCCGCCCCTGGTGGCAACGCCTGTGGCGCCCCGCCACCTCCGCACACGCCGGCACCGCCCACACCCTCGCCCAGCTATGAAAATCATCCCCCGCGACGTGCCCCCGCGTGCCGTCTGGACGCTGGAGCAAGCCGGCATCCACCCCCTGCTGGCGCGGCTGTACGCTGCGCGCGGCGTGCACCACGCCGACGAACTCAGCGATGAATTGACCCGCCTGACGCCGCCCGAGCAGATGCTGGGCACCGCCGCCGCCGCCCGCTTGCTGGCCGATGCCATGGCCCAGGGCCTGCACCTGTGCGTGGTGGCCGACTACGACTGCGACGGCGCCACCGCCTGTGCCACCGCCGTGCGGGGCTTGCGCATGCTGGGCGCCCCCTTCGGCCACGACCGCGTCAGCTACCTGGTGCCCGACCGGGTGCAGGACGGCTACGGCCTCACCCCCGCCATTGCCGACCGGGTGCGCGCGCAGGGTGCCGATGTGCTCATCACCGTGGACAACGGCATTGCCAGCGTGGACGGCGTGGCGCACGCGCGAGCCATCGGCTTGCAAGTGGTCATCACCGACCACCACCTGCCCGCCGTGGTCCAAGGCCAGGTGCAACTGCCGCAAAATTGCGTGGTGGTCAACCCCAGCCAACCGGGCTGCCCCTTCCCCAGCAAAGCCATTGCGGGGGTGGGCGTCATGTTCTACGTACTGCTGGCCCTGCGCGCCGAATTGCGCGCCCGGGGCGCATTCAGCGTGGCGGACCAGCCCCGCATCGACCGCTTGCTTCCCCTGGTGGCGCTGGGCACCGTGGCCGACGTGGTGCGGCTGGACGAGCACAACCGCCGCCTGGTAGCGCAAGGGCTCAAGCGCATCCGCG
The DNA here is from genome assembly GCA_964610405.1 of uncultured Macromonas sp. Taxonomy (GTDB): domain Bacteria; phylum Pseudomonadota; class Gammaproteobacteria; order Burkholderiales; family Burkholderiaceae_C; genus CAZGDZ01. The sequence continues at coordinate 2,622 of CAZSZN010000132.1, forward strand.
CTGGGCAGCTGCCACCGGGCATGGCCGCCCTATTCCAGCTCGCCGCGCGTGCCCCGGCCCAGGCGTCCAGCTTCGATCTGGGCTTCGCGCTCGGCCCCCGGCTCAACGCCGCCGGCCGCCTGAGCGACATGCGCCTGGGCATCGAATGCCTGATCACCGACGACGCGGCGCAAGCCCACGTCCTGGCGCAACAGCTTGACCAGATCAACCGCGAGCGCAAAACGCTGGAGCAGGACATGCGCGAGCAAGCCTTGCAAATGGCCGAGACGCTGTGGGACGACAGCGACACCCCGCCGCCCGCGCTGTGCCTGTTCGACCCCGATTTCCACGAAGGCGTGGTCGGCATCGTGGCCGCCCGGCTGAAAGACCGCCTCTACCGCCCCACCTTTGTGTTCGCGGCCAGCCGCGCTACCGGCAAAGGGCACGAACTCAAAGGCTCGGGCCGCTCCATCCCCGGCTTTCACCTGCGCGATGCGCTGGACCTGCTGGCCAAACGCCACCCGGGAGTGCTGCTGCGTTTTGGCGGCCACGCCATGGCGGCCGGCTGCACCATCGCCGAAGACCAGCTCCCCACCTTTGAGCAGGCGCTGCAACAGATCGCTTCCGAATGGCTGGACGCGGCCACCCTGCAACGCAGCCTGGAGGCCGACGGCCCGCTGGAGCCGCAGTACCGGCGGCTCGACCTGATCGACGCGCTGCAGCAGCAGGTGTGGGGCCAGGGTTTTGCGCCGCCCGTGTTCTGCGAAGAGCTGGATGTGGTGTCGCAGCGGCTGGTGGGGCAAAAACACCTGCAGCTCAAGCTGCGCCACCGGGGCGATCTGGTGGATGGCATCTGGTTTGGCCGGGCCGAGCCGGTGCCGGGCCGAGCCCTGTTCGCCTTCCGGCTTGACGCCGACGAGTGGCAGGGCCAACGGCGCATGCGCTTTCTGATCGAAGGCGCGGCGCTGTGAGCCTGCCCGCCTGGCGGGCATTGCCCGTGCCCGACGGCATCGAGGTGGTGTACGCCGACGACGCCTTGCTGGTGCTGAACAAGCCGGCCGGGCTGCTGTCGGTGCCCGGCCGAGGCCCGGAGAATGCCGACTGCCTGAGCGCCCGGGCGCAGGCCGTGTATCCCGATGCGCTGATCGTGCACCGGCTGGACATGGGCACCTCTGGCCTGCTGGCGATGGCGCGCGGGCTTGAGGCGCAACGCACCCTGAGCCGGCATTTCGCCGAACGTCGGGTGCACAAACGCTACATCGCCCTGGTGGCTGGGCGCCCTGCCGCTGACGGCCTCCCCGACGACGCCTGGCGCAGCATCGATGGGCCCTTGATCGTGGATTGGCCCAACCGCCCCCGCAGCAAGATCGACCCGGTGCTGGGCAAGCCCAGCCACACCTTGTGGCGACTGGTCGAATGGCCTGACCCATCACCCACGGATGCACCCTGGCCGGTGGAGTGCACCCGGCTGGAGCTGGAACCAGTCACCGGCCGCTCGCACCAATTGCGGGTGCACCTGCAGGCGCTGGGACACCCGATCCTGGGTGACGAGCTTTACGCCCCGCCGGCCGTGGTCGCGGCCAGCCCCCGACTGCTGCTGCACGCCACCACGCTGACGCTGCCCCACCCGGTGCACGGCGCCGAGCTGACATTCCACAGCCCGCCCACCTTCTGAAACACTTGCCAGCCCGCGCTTTGTTTGAAACAATACAAAAATTGAAATAAAAAATCATCTGAATTTGAATTGTGGGCATTCGTATCAAATTAATCTTGGGGCTGCTGTCCCTGGTCCTGCTGCCGCTGATCGGCAGCCAGGCCTGGATGCACTGGCGCCTGGACCGGGGATACGGCGCCGCCGAGCTGACCCACGCACAACAGGGCCTGGAGCGCCTGCTGGTGGCCATCGATGCCCAACTGCTGACGCACGACACCCTGGTCAACGACTGGGCCAACTGGACCGATTTTTACGACCACGTACAGGGACGGCAACCGGGTTTTCCCAGCAGCAACCTCACGCGCGAAGCGATCGAAGGCGCCCACTACAACTGGCTGGCGGTGTTGACCCTGGACGGCCGGCTGCTGCACAGCCTGAGCACCGGCGCCACCCAGGCGCAAGACCTGCTCGCCAGCATCCATGGCCCGCAGTTGCGCCGCCTGCCGAACCCCGGCGAGCGCAGTTGCGGCCTGATCCGCCACGAGGGGCTCTGGCAAACCCTGTGCCGCCAGGGCATCCGTCCCAGCTCCGGCCTGGGTGAACCAGCCGGTTTGCTGCTCGTGAGTGAAACCCTAAGAGCCGATTTTGTAAGCCACCTGAAGGCGCTGACCGGCCTGCAGTTCGTGTTCTCGGCCGATCCCCTGCCCGCCTTGCCCCAGGCGCGCCCCGGCGCACCCGCCCGCTCCACCCTGGGCGACGCCACCCCCGCACTGGTGATGCAACACGACCGGATCGAAGTCTGGTGGCCCATGCAAGACATGTCAGGCCAGGCGGTGGGGCATCTTCGGCTGGACTGGCCGCGCACGCTGGCCTTGCAAGCGCGGGACGATCTGTTCCGGGTGCAGTGGCAACTGGCGGGGTTTTTCCTGCTCATCACCCTCGGTCTGCTGGTGTTGCTGGACCGCCTGGTGGTGCGCCGCCTGCAGCACTTTGCGGACGAACTGCGCGCCATTTACCAGCAGGAACGGTGGCAGGCCCGAGTCGCCGTGAACGGCAGTGACGAAATCGCGGAACTGCAACGCGAAAGCAACCACCTGCTGGACCACATCGACCACCAAGTGACCCGGCTGGAACAGCTGGCCGACTCGGACGCCCTGACCGGCCTGGCCAACCGCCGCCGGTTCCAGCGTGAGCTGGACCGAGCCCTTGCCACGGCGGCGCGCCACGGCCGCCCGCTGTGCCTGGCGGTGCTCGACGTGGACCACTTCAAACGCTACAACGACCACTATGGACACGTCCAGGGCGATGTTGCGCTCAAAACCGTGGCCCAGCGCCTGATGGCCCAGTCCCAGCGCGCCGGGGATCTGCCCGCGCGCATGGGCGGCGAAGAATTTGCCGTGCTGCTGGAAGACACCGACCTGCGCCAGGCCCAAGACTGGGCGCAGTTGCTGACCGACCGCCTGCACGACGACAACATCACCCACCCGCGCAGTTCGGTCAGCGAACGGCTGACAATCAGCATTGGCCTGGCCCAACTGGCGCCCCTCGAAACCGCCGACCGGCTGTACCACCGGGCGGACGAAGCGCTCTATCAAGCCAAAGCACAAGGACGCAACCGCGTGGTGGCCGCCAGCCCACCGAATTGAGGGGCGAACTCGGGTACAGTGTGTTTATTGCTGTTACCTTGGTTCCCACATGAACACCCTCCTTGCAGGCTTGGTGCTGCTGGTCGTGGCAGCGGTGGTGCTGCTCAAAGTGTTGCGCCGATCGGACAAATCCCAGGCGCCGGCGCCCTCGGGCGCCCCACGGGCGTCAGTACCGAGCCCAGCGCCTCGGACTGCGCCCACATCTCCCCAGACCTCAGCAGCCGCCCCGGTGCCACCGCTGGCCTTACCGGCTGAGCTCCAATCGTTCCAGCGCCTGCAGGCCAGCGATCTGGACCCCGAGCGCCGGGCCGAACTCCTGCAACGGCTGGGACAAATCCCTCGCCCACCCAAATCGCTGCAACGCTTGGTGTCGCCCGACTTCGTGCAAACCGCCACCTCATTGGAGTTGAGCGAACTGGTGCTGGGCGAACCGCAAGTTGCCGCCAAAGTCCTGGCCACGGTAAATTCGCCGTTGTATGGCCTGAGCCGGCCGGTGGTCAGCCTGGGCCAGGGCATCACCTTCCTGGGCCTGAACACGGTGCGCGGCATTTGCGTGCGCTACATGCTGGACCAAGCCTTCCCGGTGTCCGACCCGGTGATCAAACTCGCGCTGGACCGGATGTGGAACGCCAGCGCACTGGCCAGCGAGTTGACCTTGCGCCTGGCGCCCCGGCTGGGCCTGCCCGATGCCGGCGCCCTGGTCACGCAGGTGGTGCTGTCCTACCTGGGCCACCAGGCCGCGTTGTCGCTGCTGACGCCGCCGCAGGTGCAGGAACTGCAAGGGCAAGACCTGCTGACCCGCACCCAACAGGAACAAGCCTGGCTGGGCTTGGGCGGCGCCGAACTGGGGCGCTTGCTGATGCAGGCCTGGGAATTGCCGGCAAGCATCGTGAGCGCCGTGACGGCGGTGGACGGTTGGCTGGCACACCCCTCCACCGAAAACAACACCAGCACCACCGGTACCGCCCTGTGCTACCTGTGTGCTCGGCTGGGGGAAAAACTCGCTTTGGGCGACTGGACCGACCTGGCCAGCCACCCCCTGCAGGCCGACGAAAGCATCGACCTGCTGGTGGTCAAGCACCAGCTGCTGACCACCCACGGCGAGCGACTGAGCGAAGCCCTCGCCGCACCGGAACTGCAGCAAGCGCTGCAGCCGATGCTGGACGCGATGGCCGCACCGGCGGCCTGATCGCCCCCTGTTCAGAGCAGCGGCACACCCGTCTTGCTCTGAATTTCTTCACGCGTCACGCCGTCGGCCAGCTCCACCAGCTTGAGGCCTTCCGGGGTCACGTCCATCACGCCCAGGTCGGTGATGATGCGGTCCACCACGCCCTTGCCGGTCAGCGGCAGGGTGCATTCGGGCAGGATCTTCAGGTCGGTGGTGCCGTCCTTCTTCTTGGCCACGTGCTCCATCAGCACGATCACGCGCTTGACGCCCGCCACCAGGTCCATGGCGCCGCCCATGCCCTTGACCATCTTGCCCGGGATCATCCAGTTGGCCAGGTCGCCTTTGCCGGTCACCTGCATGGCGCCCAGGATGGACAGATTGATCTTGCCGCCACGGATCATGGCGAACGACTGGTCGGAGCCAAAGATGGACGAGCCCTTGAGGGTCGTCACCGTCTGCTTGCCGGCGTTGATCAGGTCGGCGTCCACTTCGTCTTCATACGGGAAGGGGCCAATGCCCAACATGCCGTTCTCGCTCTGCAGCCACACCTCGATGTGGTCGGGCACGTGGTTGGCCACCAGCGTCGGGATGCCGATGCCCAGGTTGACGTAAAAGCCGTCTTGCAGTTCAGCGGCCGCGCGCGCGGCCATTTGGTCTTGGGTCCAAGCCATGTTCGTGCTCCTTATTTGCGGTCGCGGGTGGTGCGCTTTTCGATGCGCTTTTCGGGCGTGGGGTTGACCACGATGCGGTGCACGTAAATGCCGGGCAGGTGCACGTCGTCCGGGGCGATTTCGCCGGTGGCCACGATGCGCTCCACTTCCACGATGCAGATCTTGCCGGCGGTGGCGGCGGCCGGGTTGAAGTTGCGCGCCGTCAGGTTGAAGCGCAGGTTGCCGCTCTTGTCGGCCACGTCGGCTTTGATGAGGGCCACGTCGGGGAACAGGGCGTGCTCCATCACGTAGGTTTCGCCGTTGAACTCGCGCAGTTCCTTGCCTTCGGCCACCAGCGTGCCCACACCGGTCTTGGTGAAGAAGGCGGGAATGCCGGCGCCGCCGGCGCGCAGCTTCTCGGCCAGCGTGCCTTGCGGGGTGAATTCCAGCTCCAGCTCGCCCGCCAGGTACTGGCGCTCGAACTCCTTGTTCTCGCCCACGTAGCT
>CAZSZN010000133.1:0-8202 GCA_964610405.1 uncultured Macromonas sp.
GCTCAAGATCGGCCAGCCCATCCGCGAGTACGGGGTGCAAAGCCACCTCAGCAAAGGCGGCACACCCACCATGGGTGGCGTGCTGATCCTGTTCTCGATCGCGGTGTCCACCCTGCTGTGGTTCGATTGGAGCAACCGCTTCGTCTGGATCGTGCTGCTGGTGACGCTGGGTTACGGCGCCATCGGCTGGGTGGACGATTGGCGCAAGGTGGTGCGCAAAGACCCGGAAGGCATGCGTTCGCGGGAAAAGTATTTCTGGCAATCGCTGATCGGCCTGGTGGCGGCGTTCTACCTCGTGTTCGCCATTTCTGAAGGCTCCAACCAGCGGGTGTTTGAGCTGTTCATCAACTGGGTGGCCTCGGGGTTCACCATCGACCTGCCGAACCAGACGGGCCTGATGGTGCCGTTCTTCAAGGAAATCAGCTACCCGTTGGGGGTGCTGGGTTTTGTCATCCTCACCTATATGGTGATCGTGGGTTCCAGCAACGCGGTGAACCTGACCGATGGGCTGGACGGCTTGGCCATCATGCCGGTGGTGATGGTGGGCTCGGCATTGGGCATTTTTGCTTACGTGACGGGCAACGCCGTGTTCGCCAAATACCTGCTGCTGCCGCACATTCCGGGCACTGGCGAGGTGCTGATTTTCTGTGCTGCCATGGCCGGCGCGGGTCTGGCCTTCCTGTGGTTCAACGCCTACCCGGCCCAGGTCTTCATGGGTGACGTGGGGGCGTTGGCCCTGGGCGGGGCGCTGGGCACCATCGCGGTCATCGTGCGGCAGGAAATCGTGCTCGCGATCATGGGCGGCATCTTCGTGGTCGAGGCCCTGTCGGTCATGCTGCAGGTGACCTGGTTCAAGATCACCAAACGCCGCTACGGCGAAGGCCGGCGCCTGTTCAAGATGGCGCCGCTGCACCACCACTTCGAGAAGACCGGTTGGCGCGAAACCCAGGTGGTGGTGCGCTTCTGGATCATCACCATGTTGCTGTGCCTGATCGGCCTGTCCACCCTGAAGCTGCGATGAAAGCCGTGCCGTCCCTGTTGCAAGACCGCGAAGTGCTGGTGCTGGGCCTGGGCGCCTCGGGCCTAGCGCTGGCGCGGTGGTGCGCGCTGGCCGGTGCCCGCGTCACGGTGGCCGACACCCGCGAAGCTCCGCCCCACGCCGCCGTCTTGCAAGCCGAACTGCCCCAGGTGCAGCGGTTGTGTTCCGCGTTCGACGAGGCTTTGTTCCGCCGTGCGCCTTGGGCGCTGGTGTGCCGCAGCCCCGGCATTGCCCCGGCCGACATGGTCGGTCTGACCCAGGCTGCCCAGGCGGTGGGCGTGCCGGTCGTGGGTGAACTGGGCTTGTTTGCCCAGGCGCTGAAAGCGCTGGCGGCATCCGTTGTGGAAGGCGAAGCCGGCTACACCCCCAAGGTGCTGGCCATCACCGGCACCAATGGCAAAACCACCACCACCGCGCTGACCGCCCACCTGTTGCGGGAAGCGGGCTGGAACGTGGCCGTGGCGGGCAACATCGGCCCCACCTTGCTGGACGTGCTGCGCGAACGGCTGACCGCCGACGACCTGCCGCAGGCTTGGGTGCTGGAGCTGTCGAGCTTCCAGTTGGATGGGGTGCAAGGCTTTGAGCCGACCGCCGCGACCGTGCTCAACGTGACCCAGGACCACCTGGACTGGCATGGCGACATGACCGCCTACGCTGCGGCCAAGGCCCGTGTGTTTGGCCAGCAGGGCGTGATGGTGCTGAACCGCGATGACCCGCTGGTGATGGGCTGGCAGCCCCAGCCAACCCAGGTGCGTGACGGGAACCGGACCCGCACCGAGCCGGCCCGTGCGCACACCTGCTTCAGCGCAGGGGTGCCCAGCCAGGTGGGCGACTGGGGGCTGGAAACCGTCAATGGCATGACCTGGCTGGTCCGTGCGCAGCCGCTGGACGACACCCCGGTCAAGCGCCGTGGCGCTGCCGAACCCGAGTTTTACCTGCAACGCTTGATGCCGGCCGAGGCCTTGCGCATCCGTGGCCGACACAACGCCTGCAACGCCCTGGCCGCGTTGGCGCTGGCCACCGCCGCTGGTGCGCCGCTGGCGCCCATGCTGCACGGCCTGCGCGAGTACCGTGGCGAACCGCACCGGGTCGAGCCGGTGGCGATCGTGAGCGAGGTCGAGTACTTCGACGACAGCAAGGGCACCAACGTCGGCGCCACGCTGGCCGCGCTGCACGGCCTGGGCGTGGACCGCCGCCTGGTGGTGATTTTGGGCGGCGACGGCAAAGGCCAGGACTTCAGCCCGCTGGCCGAACCCGTGGGCCGCTACGCCCGAGCCGTGGCGTTGATTGGGCGCGACGCACCCGCCATTCGCGCGGTGCTGGCCACCACCGGCGTGCCGTTGTACGACGCAGCAGACCTGCCGGCCGCTGTGCGCTGGTGTGCCCAGCAGGCACGTTCCGGTGATGCGGTGCTGTTGTCACCCGCTTGTGCCAGTTTGGACATGTTCCAGAACTACGGTCACCGGGCCCAGGTGTTTGTGGACACGGTGCACGAACTGCAGAACGAGGAGGGCACGCCCACATGAGCGCCACCGGTGCCCCCCAAGGTTTTGGCCGCTTCACCCGCTGGATCGGCGGCAGTGCCCGCGCCGCCGGTGGTGCGGCCCGTGACTTCGTGGGTGAGCTGCCGATCCGCCTGTCCAGCCGCGACTACGCGCGCGGCCGCACGGCCGTGGTGCGTGAACTCGGTTTCGACCAGGCCTTGATGTGGGTGGTGGTGGCCTTGCTGTGCTGGGGCCTGGTGATGGTGTATTCGGCCTCGATCGCGTTACCCGACAACCCGCGCTTTCGCAACTACGCTTCCACCCATTTCCTGCTGCGCCACGCGGTGGCCATGGCGATCGGTGCCGTGGCGGCCTTGCTCGCCTTCCAGGTGCCCATGAGCCGCTGGGAAAAATGGTCGCCCTGGCTGTTTGGGCTGGCGGTGCTGACCCTGGTGTTGGTGTTGGGGGTGGGGCGTGGCGTCAACGGCGCCCAGCGCTGGATTCCGCTGGGCATCATGAACTTCCAGCCGTCCGAGCTGGCCAAGCTGGCGGTGCTGATGTACGCGGCCGGCTACATGGTCCGCCGCATGGAGGTGAAAGAGCGCTTCTTCCGCGCCGTCATTCCCATGGGCGTGGCCGTGACGCTGGTGGGCGTGCTGCTGCTGATGCAACCCGACATGGGCGCCTTCATCGTGATCGCGGTGATCGCGATGGGTATCTTGTTCCTGGGCGGCGTCAACGCGCGCATGTTCTTCGTCATCGCTGGGCTGCTGGTGGCGCTGTTCGCGTTGATGATTTTCAGCTCGCCGTGGCGGCGCGAGCGGGTGTTTGCCTACCTGGACCCGTTCAGCGTGGACTACGCGCTGGGCAAGGGTTATCAGTTGTCCCATTCCTTGATCGCTTTTGGCCGCGGCGAGGTGTTTGGCGTGGGCCTGGGTGGCAGCGTGGAAAAACTGCACTGGCTGCCCGAGGCGCACACCGACTTTCTGCTGGCCGTCATTGGCGAAGAGTTCGGGCTGGTGGGCGTGCTGATCCTGATCGCCCTGTTCATGTGGCTGACCCGCCGCATCATGGTGATCGGCCGCCAGGCGATTGCGCTGGACCAGGTGTTCGCCGGGCTGGTGGCGCAGGGCGTGGGCTTGTGGATCGGCTTTCAGGCCTTCATCAACATCGGCGTGAACCTGGGCGCACTGCCGACCAAAGGTTTGACGCTGCCCTTCATGAGCTACGGTGGCTCGGCCATTCTGATGAACCTGGTGGCCATCGCCGTGGTGCTGCGCATTGACCATGAAAACCGAAAACTCATGCACGGAGGCCGGGTATGAGCAAGAGCCCCTGCGCGCTGGTGATGGCCGGTGGCACCGGCGGCCACATTTTCCCGGGTCTGGCCGTGGCCGAAGCGCTGCGTGCTGAAGGCTGGCGCGTGCACTGGCTGGGCGCGCCCGGCAGCATGGAAGAGCGCCTGGTGCCACCGCGCGGTTTCGCGTTCGAGCCGGTGGCCTTTGGCGGTGTGCGGGGCAAGGGCGCCCTCACGCTGGCCTTGTTGCCGCTGCGCCTGTTGCGCGCCTTCTGGCAGAGCCTGACCGTGGTGCGCCGCGTCCAGCCCGACGTGGTGCTGGGCCTGGGCGGCTACATCACTTTCCCAGGCGGCATGATGGGGGTGTTGGCCGGCAAGTCGCTGGTGCTGCACGAACAGAACTCCGTCGCCGGCATGGCCAACAAGGTGCTGGCCGGTGTGGCTGACAAGGTGTACACCGCCTACCCCCAGGCCTTGCCCAAGGGCGAGTGGATTGGCAACCCTTTGCGCGCCGAATTCCTGCAGCAACCCACGCCCACCGAGCGTTTCGCCGGTCGCAGCGGCCCGCTGAAGGTGCTGGTGGTGGGTGGCAGCCTGGGCGCCAAGGCCCTGAACGACACCGTGCCGCAAGCCCTGGCTTTGATTCCCGCCGAGCAGCGTCCGGTGGTGACCCACCAGAGCGGCGAAAAGCAGATCGACGCGCTCAAGGCGGCGTACGCGCAGGCCGGTGTCGAGGCCACGTTGACCCCCTTCATCCATGACACCGCAGCCGCGTTCGCCGAGGCCGATGTCGTCATCGCCCGCGCCGGTGCCAGCACCGTGACCGAGCTGGCCGCCGTGGGTGCCGCCGCCATCTTCGTGCCTTTCCCGCACGCAGTGGACGACCACCAAACCCACAACGCCCGCTTCCTGGTGGACGCGGGTGCCGCCTGGCTGGTGCCCCAGACCGAACTCACCGCCCAAGGGCTGGCCGCGATGCTGCAAAACCTGACCCGCACCGACCTGCAGGCCCGCGCGGAACGCGCCCGGGCCCAAGCCAAAACCGAAGCCGTCCCGGCCATGGTGCAGGCCTGCCGGACCTTGGCCCAACGTCCCACCGCCTCTGCTGGAGGCCACGCATGAAACACGCCATCCGCCACATCCATTTCGTCGGCATCGGCGGCGCCGGCATGAGCGGCATCGCCGAGGTGCTGCTCAACCAGGGCTACGCCATTTCCGGCAGCGACCTGGGCGACAGCGCCACCACCCGCCGTCTGCAACAATTAGGCGCGCGCATCCACATCGGTCACGACGCGGCCCACATCGCCGGGGCGGATTGCATCGTCACCTCCACCGCGGTCAAGGCCGACAACCCCGAGGTGGTGGCCGCCCACGCCAAACTGCTGCCGGTGGTGCCGCGCGCCATCATGCTGGCCGAGCTGATGCGCATGAAAAAAGGCATAGCCATCGCCGGCACCCACGGCAAAACCACCACCACCAGCCTGGTGGCCAGTGTGCTGGCCGCCGCCGAGTTGGACCCGACCTTCGTCATTGGCGGCAAGCTCAACAGCGCCGGCGCCAACGCCCGCCTGGGCTCGGGCGAGTACATCGTGGTGGAGGCCGACGAGTCCGACGCCTCCTTCCTGAACCTGCTGCCGGTCATGGCCGTCGTCACCAACATCGACGCCGACCACATGGACACCTACGGCCACGATTTCGGTCGGCTCAAGCAGGCCTTCGTGGACTTTCTGCACCACATGCCGTTCTACGGCGCGGCCATCGTCTGCGTGGACGACGCCAACATCCGTGGCCTGCTCGGCGACATCCAGCGCCCCATCACCAGCTACGGCGTGAGCGAGGATGCGCAGGTGCGGGCAATGGACATCCGCGCGGTGGGCGGCCAGATGCACTTCCGGGTGCAGCGCCGCAACGGCGTTCATCTGCCCGATCTGGCCGTGGTGCTCAACTTGCCGGGCCATCACAACGTGCTCAACGCCCTGGCCGCCATCGCGGTGGCGGTGGAGCTGAACATCCCCGACGCGGCGCTGCTGGAGGCCTTGGCGGGCTTCAAAGGCGTGGGCCGGCGCTTCCAGCGTTACGGTGAAGCGGTGCTGCCCAGCGGCGGCAGCGCCACCCTGGTGGACGACTACGGCCACCACCCGGTGGAAATGGCCGCCACGTTGGCGGCCGCGCGCGGGGCTTTCCCGGGCCGCCGGCTGGTGCTGGCTTTCCAGCCGCACCGCTACACCCGCACCCGCGACTGTTTCGAGGATTTTGTGAAAGTGATCGGCCACGCCGACGCGGTGTTGTTGTCCGAGGTGTATGCCGCCGGCGAAGCGCCCATCGTCGCGGCCGACGGCCGCGCCCTGACGCGTGCCCTGCGCGTGGCGGGCAAGGTTGAACCGGTGTTTGTGGACGAGATCGCCACCATGCCGCAAGCCATCCTGGACAACGCGCGCGATGGCGACGTGGTCTTGTGCATGGGCGCTGGCAGCATTGGTGCGGTGGCGGGTCAAGTGATCGCTCTGGCGCAGGCCGGGGCACAGAAAGAGGTGAGCGCATGAGCGCCGATGTGAAGATCGATCCCCGCAGCCTGGGCAAGGTGGCGGTGCTGATGGGCGGCTTTTCCGCCGAACGTGAAGTGTCCTTGATGTCGGGCAACGGCGTGTTGCAAGCCCTGCAATCGCAAGGTGTGGATGCCCATGCCTTCGACCCGGCCGAGCGTGAACTGAGCGAACTCCAGCGCGACGGCTTTGCCCGTGCCTTCATCACCCTGCACGGCCGCTTTGGCGAAGACGGCACGGTGCAGGGCGCGCTGGAGCTGATGGGCATTCCCTACACCGGTCCCGGCGTGTTGGCTTCCAGCGTGGCGATGGACAAGGTCATGACCAAGCGCATCTGGTGCGCCGAGGGCCTGCCAACGCCCGACTGGCGCCAGGTGGCCAGCGCCGATGAAACGGTGACTGCGTTCGAGGCCCTGGGGGCACCCATGATCGTCAAGCCTGCGCGCGAGGGCTCCACCATCGGCCTGACCAAGGTGACGGACGCTGCCCAGTGCGCCGAGGCCTACCGCCTGGCTGCACAACACGACCCCGAGGTCCTGTGCGAGCAGTTCGTCAGTGGCGATGAGGTGACTTGCCCGGTGCTGGGCACCGGCGCCGACGCCCGCAGCCTGCCCGTCATCCACATCGTCGCGCCCGGCGGCAACTACGACTACGAGCACAAATACTTCACCGACGACACCCAGTACATCGTGCCGTGCGATCTGCCGGCGGGTGAGGAAGTCGCCATCCAGGCGCTGGTGCTCAAGGCCTACCGCACGCTGGGCTGTCGGGGCTGGGCGCGGGCCGACGTGATGATCGACGCCGCCACCCGCCAGCCCTACCTGCTGGAGATCAACACCTCCCCGGGCATGACCGGCCATTCGCTGGTGCCGATGTCGGCGCGCGCCACCGGCATGAGCTACGAGCAACTGTGCCTCTCCGTGCTGGCCAGCGCCAGCCTGGACAACCCCTTGCCTGCCAAGGCCGGCCACTGACATGGCACAACCCACGGCCCTGCCCCTCGACGTGCGCCTGATGGCGGCGGTCGCCAACGTCCTGTTCGGGGTGTTGGCGCTGCTGCTCGTCGGTGGCGCGGGGTGGTGGGTCGTGCGTCATCCGGCGTGGGCGCTGGGCGGCATCACCGTGGTGGGCGACGTGCAGCATCAGAACGCGGTCACGGTGCGAGCCCACCTGGCGTCGCGCCTGCAGGGCAGCTTCCTCACACTGGATTTGAAAGAGGTCAAGCGCCTGCTGGAGGGCGTGCCCTGGGTGCGCCAGGCGGTGGTGCAACGCGATTTCCCGAACCGTTTGAAAGTGACCTTGCAGGAACACCAGGCCGTGGCGTGGTGGGGCGAGTCGGGCGGTGGCCGCCTGGTGAACGCCCAAGGCGAGGTGTTCGAGGCCAACCCCGATGACCCGGCGGCCGATCAATGGGTGGAACTGCTGGGGCCGCAGGGCCAGTCGGCGCAGGTGTATGCGCTGTTCCAGGCCCTGCAGCCGGCGTTTGCCCGCATGGGGCAGGACATCACACGGCTGGAACTGGACGGACGGGGCAGTTGGAAAGTCCGCCTGGATGGCGGTGCCCGCATTGAGCTGGGCCGGGGCGAACCCCAGGAATTGTTGCAACGCATACAGGCCTTTGTGGCCAGCATCACCACCGTCAGCCAACGCTACGGGGGGCGCGACATTGAATCGGCCGACCTGCGCTACCCCAACGGTTACGCCTTGCGCCTGCGCGGCGTGAGCACGCTGGAAGCCCCCGCCGGCACCCCCAAAAAACCTTAACGCAGTACATCGACGCACACCATGGCCAAGGAATACAAAGACATCGTCGTCGGACTCGACATCGGCACCGCCAAG
>CAZSZN010000134.1:0-8093 GCA_964610405.1 uncultured Macromonas sp.
CGCCGTTGCGGTCGGCCAGCAGCGCCACGGCCAGTTTGACCGGCAGGTTGGGCGCGTCGCTGCCTTCGATGCGATCGCCAAAACGCAACTGGTTGAGCACGATCTGGTTGCTGGCCTGCAGTTGGCCGTTGGGCTCGATGCGGTAGGTCACGTCCACGCTGAGTTTGCCGCGTTCGATGCCGTAGCCGGCGTATTTGCTGCTGTAGGGCGTCAAAGGCGGCAGTTCGAGTTCACGCACTTGGCCTCGCAGGTCCAGCGCCAGCGGTTGCGCCAGGGGGTTGAGCTGTCCGCTGATGTCCAGCGTTGCACTGCCTTCCACCCGGCCGCGCAAGCTCAGGGCGGCCAGCGCAGGGGCGGCATCGCCGGTGCGGCGGTTGCTGAAGGCGGCCAGGCTGCCGGTCAGCTCGCTCAGGTTGGCGGTGTAGTTGGGCTGGATGAAACGGTCCGAAAACCGCACCCGTCCATTGACCAGCGCCATCGGGCCAAATTCGATGTCAGGCTGGGCGGCAGGGCCCGGTGGTGCTGATTGAGTGCTGGGCGCCGCTGTGGCGGTGGTGGCACCGGCGGAGGTGTCTGCCGTGGCAGCCGGCGCATCTCCGCTGCGCACCAGGCCTTGCAGGTTGATGCGCCCTTGTTCGCTGATGATGACGCGCGCGAAATAGTCGCTCAGCACGGTTTCGGCCACTTTCAGCCGCTGCAGTTGGCCGTCCTTCAGGTCCACGTCCACGCCGCGCAGGTTGAGCGAACGCCAGTCGAGCAGGGCTTCCTCGGGGTCGCGGGTGGTGGCGCGCAGGTCGTCGATGGCGGCGTCGCCCCGCAGTTGCAACTGGGGGCCGGTGCTGGCCAGCCCCACCAGCAGTTGGCCCCGGTAGCTGGCGTCGGCGCGCAGCAGGTCGAAGTTCAGGAAGCGGGCCAGGTAGGGCTCGCCCGCGTGCAGAGGCAGGCGGTCCAGTTGCAGTTGACCCCGGGTTTCCAGCCCGGTGCCGTTGGCGGCCGGCAGGCGCAAGGTGCCCCGGTATTGCAGCCGGCCCGCTTCCTGGCCGGGCACCGCCGCACGGCCGCTGACCTGCAAGGGCATGGCCCGTTGCACCGGGTCCAGCGGGCGCAGTTGTTCCAGTTGAATCCGCCATTGGGTGGCGTCCACGGCGGCATTGACGGCCTGGTCGCGCAGGCGCACGGTACCGCCATCCAGCACCACCTTTTTCAAGGTCACGTCCCACGGACGGTTTGCGGCGGGATTGCTGCGTGGGGTGGCCGGGGCCGCAGCAGCTTCTGTGGGTGCCAACCATTGTTCAAACATCCATGGGCCGTTGGCAGCGCGTTGCAAGGTCAACTGCGGCTGTTGAGCGGTGATGTCATCGATCGTCACCTTTTGGCTTTGCAGGTCGGCTTGCAGGCCACGCACCGTCAGCGCTTTGCCTGCGGCGTCGGGCCGGCGGCTGGGGCCGATGGACCAACGTTGCAGGCTGATTTCGTCTGCCTCCGCGCGGAGTTGGCTGTTGCCGTCGGATGGGCGGGCCCAGGTCAGGCCGCCGTTGCCGTTCAGTTCACCATTCAGCTCCGCGCGCAACAGGTGGGCCCAATAGGGCCGCAGCGGCGCCAGTGGCAAGGTGCTGAGTTGCCAGCGCAGGTCTGCGGTCGATCCGCCCGCCTGGCCTTGCAGTTCTAGCTTGGCGCCAGCGAGTTGAAGCTGGCCTTGCACCGTTGCCGCCGGCCCTTCGGGCCAGGCGAAGTTGTTCACCGTCAGGTCCAGGGCTTCGGCGGCCATGGTGGCCGCCGGGCGGGTGGTCTGGTCGTGCCAGTGCAGCGTGCCTTGCTGCAGCGCAAAACGATCCAGTGTCACGGCCCAGGGCTGGGCGGCTGGCTGGCTGGGCGATGGGGTGTCGGTATGGGATGGCGGGTTGGGGCCGCGCCAGCGCTGCAGCACCTGTTCCAGGTTGGTGGCACCCGTGCTGTCGCGGCCCAGGTGCACTGTGGGGCTGTCCAGCGTCACCGGGCCCAGTGCCAGGTGCTGTTCCAGCGGGCGGAAGTCTTTCACCTGCACCGCCAAGCCGCGCCACGCCAGCAAAGGGGTGGCGCTGGTGCTTTGGCGGGCTGGCGTTTGCAGCACCGCCAGGTTGTTCAGCGCCAGGTCACCCTGCAGGCTGACTTTGGGGGCGGCTTGCCATTCAAAGCGTACCGCCAAGTCGGCGTTCAAGCTGCCGGAGGTGGGGCGCACTGGCCAGGCGGCGGGCCAGTAGGCCAGGTAAGGTTCAAAGTCCAGCGCCTGGATCGACAGTCGCGCTTCGGTGTGCCGGTCGTCCGCGAAGGGCGTGGTGCTGGCTTGCGTGTCAAAGCTGGTGTCGTGCAGCCTGAAGGCCAGCCGGGGTGTGGTCACGACCTCTCGCTTGGAGGGCAAATTGCTCAAAAAAGGCACATCCAACTGAATGCCGTTGACTTCGTGCGTCAGGGCTTTGGGGCTGTCTTGCAGACGGATCACCCCGTCTGACAGGCGGATGTTGAACACCGCAAACCGAGCGTCGCTGGGCGGGTCGTCGGGCTTGGGTTGAAACCGTTCCAGCAGGTCGTCGATGTCGTAACGCCCTTCGCCCAGGTGGGTCAGGTTCACTTGGGGCCGGCGGACGTGCACCGCGTCAATCACCGGCGCCAGCCGCAACAGCGACTGCAACTCGGCGTCCAGCAGCACTTCGTCCACTGCCAGCAGGGGCAGGGCGCTGCCCGCTGCATCACCGGCTGGCCCGCCGATCTGCAAGCCCTGCAGGCGCAAGGTCAGCGACCAGGGCTGAAAGGCCACCTGTTCTACCGTGACGCTGCGCCCCAGTGCGAGCGACGCGTGCTTTTGCAGTTGGCTACGGATGAGGCTGGGACCGGCCAGCCAGGCGACGGCCCAGAGTGCCAGCAAAGCGGCCAAGGCGGCCAGCAAGCGGCGCGCCCAGGTGTGTTGGATGAGGGGTTTCATGGGGCGGTGTGGGTCAAGGTTTGCCCAGCAAGAAGTACAAGCCAGTGTAACCCCCGGGGGCATGCACCAGGCTCAGGTAAATGGGGCCGATGGCCGTGTCAGCGCCCAGGTACAGGCTGCTGCCCCAGCGCAGGTTGCTGCGGTAGGCCGAAAGGCGCACCCGATCGTTGGCGTTCCAGGCGCCGCCGGCTTCCAGAGTACCGCCGATGAAGATGGCGCGCGCCACGCCGGGGTCGATGGCCAGCCGGCGGTAATAGCCCAGCCGGGTCAGCAGCAGGGTGTTGCCGGCCACTTGCCCCACCCGGTAGCCCGAGAGCTGCTGAAAGCCGCCGAGCGAGAACTCGTCGGGTGCGCCCGGGGGCAGGGCGGTGGACCGTGCGCCACGGGCGTACAGGCTCCAAGTGTGAGGCCCTTGGCTGAACACTTGGTTGAAGTTGCCTTCCCAGCGGGTGAAATCGGTCTGCTGGCCGTTCAGCCGATGGTGGCCTGCCTGCCATTCCAGCTTGTAACGGTGGCCCTGTTGCGGAAAGTTGGCGTGGTCCAGTTGGTCCGACACCCAGGCCAGTCGGGCAGCGGTTTCGGTCCAGGTCAGGTTGCGCAGGGCGTCGGCGCCCAGGCCGAGGTTCAGGTAGTCCAGCATCGACTGGCGGCGCGCAGCGGTCAGGCCCACGCGGATGTCGCCCCAGTTGCCCACCCTGCCCAAGTGCCAACCCAGGTCGGCGCCCAGGCGGCTGGTGCGGCGGCGGAACAGCGCCAGCGCATCGCCGTTGCTGTCAAACCATTCCACCTTGCGCAGTTCGTGGTCCGCGTGCAGGCTCAGGAAGCGTTGCCGGTCGCCACCCAGGGGCTGGTACCACTCGGTGCCAGCGGCCACGGTGGCACCCAGTTCCAGCCGGTTGCGCCACTGGGCACCGCGGGTGCTCGCGTCGCGCAGGTTGTGGCTGATGCGCAGCCGAAAATCGCCCTGGCCCTGAAAATCGGTTTGCAAGTCCAGCCCCAGGCGGAACTGGTGGCGCACCGCCTGATCGTCCAGCAGTTGGTACACCAGCCCTTCGCCGCCGCTGACGGGGGCAGGTTCCAGGCGGTAGTCCAGGCGCACGTAGTCGTCCACCGCCACCAGGCGGCGCAGGTCTTCTTCCACCCGGTCGGGGGCCAGCGGGTCGCCGGGCTTCACGTCCAGTTGGCGTTGCAGGCGGGCCGATTGGGCGGGCGGCACGCCGTCAATGCGCACAAACGCCAGTGCGTCCGGCAACTCCGCCATCAAGGCCTGGTGCACCTGCTGGCGCTGGGCTTGCCACGCCGCGTAGGTGGGCGCATCCACCGCAAAACGCGCCAGCGATGCCTGCACTGAGGCGCCATAGCGTCTGCCCAGTTCCACCAGTGCCTCGCCTTCGTCAAAGCTGCCGGCCGACAGATCGCCCAGGTGGGGCGACAGCAGCAGGTCGCGCGGCGTCAGGCTTTGAACGCTGCGCTGCACGTTCTGCTCGGTCAGGATGTTGATCATCTGCACCGTCACGCCAACCACGGTGTTCAACGATTCGCGGCTGCCCAGCGGTGTGCCGATGTTGACCGCGATCACCACGTCGGCCCCAAGGGCACGGGCCACATCCACCGGCAGGTTGTTAACCAGCCCGCCATCGCCCAGGATGCGGCCTTCCCACTCCAGTGGCGAGAATACGCCCGGCACCGACATGCTCGCACGCAGCGCCGCCGCCAGGTCGCCTTTGTCCAGCAGCACCGCCGCGCCCGATTCCATGTCGGTGGCTACAGCGCGGAACGGAATGGGCAGTTGGTCAAAACTGTTCAAGCGCCTGGTGTGCAGCGTAAACCGGCGCAGCAGCAGTTCCAGCGACCGGCTGGATACCGCGCCTTTGGGAAACTGGAATTGCCCATCTTTGAAGCCCAACTGCACCGCGTTGGAGAACTCGAAGTCTTCTTCCTTGCGGCGCTGGGTCAATTCTTGGCGTGGCAGCCGTTCGCTGAACAGCGTGTTCCAGTCCACCTGCAGGATTTCGCGTTGCAGCGTGTCGGGCGCCATGCCGCTGGCGTACAGCCCACCAATGATGGCGCCCATGGAGGTACCCACCACCACGTCCACCGGCACGCGGGCGGCTTCCAGCGCCTGCAGCAGGCCCACGTGGGCGAATCCGCGCGCGCCGCCGCCAGACAGCACCAAGCCTATGCGGGGGCGCTCCGCACGCGGCGGCTGGGCAGCCTCCTTCAGCGTGGGCGCAGCGGTGTTGGCCAGCGCCGCCACCGCCAGGCAGCCGCCTGCCAAGCCCAACACCCAACCGCGAACCCACGTCAACACCGCCATGCCTGCCCCTGTCACTGCGCCGCGACGGCGCGGCAGGTTCAAGTGTAGTCAGGCCCAGCGGCGTTCACAGGGTCGCAGTTTGATTATTTCAGCACGTCGCCAATGCAGAGGTACTTGATCTCGACGTAATCATCCATGCCGAAGTGCGAGCCTTCGCGGCCCAGGCCGGACTGCTTGACGCCGCCGAACGGCACATGCTCGGTGGCCAGAATGCCGACGTTGATGCCGACCATGCCGTATTCCAGCGCCTCGCCCACACGGTAGATGCGGCCGATGTCGCGGCTGTAGAAGTAGCTGGCCAGGCCGAACTCGGTGTTGTTGGCGGCATCAATCGCTTCTTGCTCGGTTTGGAACTTGAATACCGGGGCGAAGGGGCCAAAGGTTTCTTCGCGGGCGCACAGCATGTCTTCCGTGGCGTCGGCCACCACGGTAGGCTCAAAGAATTGCCCCTGCAGGCGTTTGCCGCCCACCAGCACGCGGCCGCCCTTGGCTTTCGCGTCGTCCACGTGGCGCTGCACCTTGTCCAGTGCCGCCTCTTCGATCAGCGGGCCCTGGTTCACCCCATCTTCAAAGCCGTTGCCCACCTTGGCGGTGGCCACCTTGGCGGCGAACTTGGTCACGAACTCGTCGTACACACCCTCTTGCACGTAGATGCGGTTGGAGCACACGCAGGTCTGCCCCGCGTTGCGGTACTTGCTGGCGAAGGCGCCTTCCACGGCGGAGTCGATGTCCGCGTCGTCAAAGACGATGAAGGGGGCGTTGCCGCCCAGTTCCAGCGCCAGCTTTTTCACCGTGGGGGCGCACTGCGCCATCAGGATGCGGCCCACTTCGGTGGAGCCAGTGAAGCTGAGGTGGCGCACCACATCACTGGCGCACAGCACCTTGCCCACGGCAATGGAGTTGCTGCTGTCGGCGGTGATGACATTGAGCACACCCGCCGGAATGCCTGCGCGGATGGCCAGCTCGGCGGCGGCCAGGGCGGTGAGCGGCGTGAGTTCGGCGGGCTTGATGACGACCGGGCAACCTGCGGCCAGCGCGGGCGCCACTTTGCGGGTGATCATGGCCAGCGGGAAGTTCCACGGCGTGATGGCGGCGCACACGCCGATGGGCTGTTTCAGGATCATCAGCCGGCGGTTGTTGTCGAACTGCGGCAGGGTTTCACCGTTGACGCGCTTGGCCTCTTCGGCAAACCATTCCACAAAGCTGGCGCCATAGGCAACTTCGCCTTTGGCTTCGGGCAGCGGCTTGCCTTGTTCGGCGGTCATCAGGCGGCCCAGGTCGTCCTGGTTGGCCATCAGCAGGTCGTACCACTTGCGCAGAATGTTGCTGCGTTCTTTTGCGGTCTTGTTCTTCCAGGCGCCCCAGGCGGCGTTGGCTGCGGCAATGGCTGCTTCAGCGTCGGCCGGGCCCAGGTTGGCCACGTCGGCCAGTTTCTGGCCGGTGGCCGGGTCCAGCACGTCGAAGCGGTTGGCGCCTTTGACCCATTCACCGTTGATCAGTGCATCGGTTTTCAGCAGGGTAGGGTCTTTGAGCAGGGCGAGGGGGGAGGCCTTCATGTCCATGGTGTTCGTGGCATTCAGTTTTGTTGGCAAGCGTTGTAGGTTAAATCCAAAACTGCATCCTGTGCATGTACAGACTTATCCTCTACCGGGCGCACTGTGTCGCCTTGCAGGCCGGTACAGAGTCAACCATTTTGCCAAGTGGCATTGCCTTGCCCCAAGGCCGGCGGCGGCAACTCGGCCGTGGGGCGCAGGCCATCCATGCGGATGGGGTGGGCCACCATGGGCGGGGTGGGGCCGTGCGGCCCGTTTTGCTGGGGCAGCACCATGCCGCGCGCGGCCACCTGGGGGTGTTCCAGCACCTGGGCCACGTCCAGAATGGGCGCGCAGGGCACGGCGGCGCGGTCCAGCAGGGCCACCCAATCGGCGGTGTCGCGTTGCAGCGTCCAACTGGTCAGCAACGGCACCAGCGTTTGGCGGTGTTCCACCCGGGCCGGGTTGGTGGCAAAGCGCGCGTCCCGGGCCACGGCCGGGTGGCCGGCGGCCTCGCAAAAGCGGGTGAACTGGCCGTCGTTGCCCACGGCCAGCACCATGTGCCCGTCGCGGGTGGCGAACACCTGGTAGGGCACGATGTTGGGGTGGGCATTGCCCATGCGGGTGGGCCGCGTCTGGCCCACCAGCTGGTTGCTGGCCTGGTTGGCCAGCATGGCCACCTGCACGTCGAACAGGGCGGCGTCGATCACCCGGCCCTGGCCGGTGTGCTGGCGCTCGTGCAGCGCCGCCAGAATGGCGGTGGCCGCGTACACGCCGGTCATCAGGTCGGTCACGGCCACGCCCACCTTCTGCGGTTCTTCGCCCTTGTTGCCGGTGATGCTCATCAGCCCGGCTTCGGCCTGAATGGCAAAGTCGTAACCCGCCTTGTGCGACAACGGCCCGGTCTGCCCGTAGCCGGTAATGGAGCAGTAGATCAGCCCCGGGTTGAGCGCCTGCAGGCTGGGGGCGTCCAGCCCGTACTTGGCCAGTTGGCCCACCTTGTAGTTCTCGATCAGCACGTCGGCCTCGCGGGCCAGTTCGCGCACATGCTGGATGCCTTCGGGGCTGGCGATGTCGATGGCCACCGAGCGCTTGCCCCGGTTGGCACACAAAAAGTAGGCCGCCACTCGGTCCGCGCCTTCACCCCACCACGGCGGGCCCCAGGCGCGGGTGTCATCACCCGTGCCGGGACGTTCCACCTTGATCACGTCGGCGCCGTAGTCGGCCAGGATCTGCCCGGCCCAGGGGCCGGCCAGCACGCGCGACAGGTCCAGCACCTTCACGC
>CAZSZN010000135.1:0-8053 GCA_964610405.1 uncultured Macromonas sp.
TCATCAGGATGATGCCGCCGCGCGGGCCGCGCAGGCTCTTGTGGGTGGTGGAGGTGACGATGTCAGCGAACGGCACCGGGTTCGGGTACACACCGGCGGCGATCAGGCCGGCGTAGTGGGCCATGTCCACCATGAAGATGGCGCCCACGTCCTTTGCCACTTTGGCAAAGCGCTCGAAATCGATGTGCAGGCTGTAGGCCGAGGCCCCGGCCACGATCAGCTTGGGGCGGTGTTCGTGGGCCTTGCGCTCCATCGCGTCGTAGTCGATCTCTTCCTTGTCGTTCAGGCCGTAGGAAACGACGTTGAACCACTTGCCCGACATGTTCAGCGGCATGCCGTGGGTCAGGTGGCCGCCCTCGGCCAGGCTCATGCCCATGATGGTGTCGCCGGGTTTCAGGAAGGCTAGGAACACGGCCTCGTTGGCGGAAGCGCCGCAATGGGCCTGCACGTTGGCGGCATCGGCGCCGAACAGCTGCTTCACGCGGTCAATCGCCAATTGCTCGGCCACGTCGACGAATTCGCAGCCACCGTAGTAGCGCTTGCCCGGGTAGCCTTCGGCGTACTTGTTGGTGAGCTGGGTGCCTTGAGCGGCCATCACGGCCGGCGAGGCGTAGTTTTCGCTGGCGATCAGCTCGATGTGGTGTTCCTGGCGCGCGTTTTCGGCCTGGATGGCGGCAAACAGCTCGGGGTCGGTTTGCTCAATGAGGATGTTGCGGTCGTACATGGCAGTCCTGAGGAGGTCGATGGACCCGTGGCGGGGATGACACATCACGGGCTGCCCAGGCGAACGGCTCAAAGAAGCTGCCCACCGGGAGCAACCACTGCGCGCTTCCCCGTGGTGCCCCCACGTCCGTTCATCAGCGGCCCATGCCGCCAGAACCTATCGCCAGTCGCGCGCAAGTTGCCATTTTATCAGGATGCCCGGGTCGCGATGCCCACCTGGCTGGGGCTGGCTTCGGCTTCGATCTCATTGGCCGGCAAGCCGTCCACACCCGGCGTGGCCGATGGCTCGGTCACCGACCGGCGTTGGAAGGCATTGAACGCCACGCGTTGGCCTTGCGCGACGCGCTGCAACCGGCCGTGTTCAGACAGTACCTTGTCGATGTAGCTTTGTCCGTCGTTCGTCACGGCGCCCACGTAGAGGCGCAGACCACCCTCCAGCGAACCGGCCCGGCGGATGGTTTCCTGCAGCACCAGTGCGCCCACGCGCAGGTTGCTGACCGGATCGAAGGCGGCCAGGCGGCCCCCGAAATCTTCGTACTTGTCGGCGTGCACGCGCGTCATCACCTGCATCAACCCCTGGGCCCCCACCGGACTGGCCGCGAACGGGTTGAAGCGCGACTCGATCGCCATCACGGCCAGGATCAAATTCGGGTCCAGGCCGGTTTTCTGGCCCACGCCATAGGCTTCGGCAACCAGTGCGCCGATCGGCTCTTTGGCCACCCGGTACTTGCGGCTGAGCCAGTCGGCCACCTGGGCCTGTTCGCGCGGCAGCTCTTTCGGGTCGGTCGCGGTCACGCGGTCCACCGCGTTCGGGTCAACCGGAATCGCTTCGGTGTCGACTTGCCGCTCCAGCAGCCAGCCAAACAGTTGCCGCTCGGCGCTTTGACGCAGGTCGGGTTGACTCAGAAACAGCACCAGGCTGGCAGCCAGCAACAGGCCCAGCAAGGCCATGCCGTTGTGTGTCACCGAAATGAAGCCCTGGGCCGCGTCTTTGACGGCGGTCTGGGCGGTATGAACCATTCCGCCGAAGCGGGGCAAATGGGGCGCAGGCATCGCACTCTCCTTTCAGGGTGCCGGGCAAACGGTGGTTGATGCCGGGGCCGGGCACGAGATTGGGGGTAGCCGGAATCGGCTGCGTCCTAGGGTAGTCACCTAGAAAAGTGGCGCGATCTTAGGGGTGTTCACATGCCAGGTCAATACTTATGAATTGAATTTTTATAACAATTGGCTATTTTGTGGTGGGTGCTTCAGAGTGGGCTGGGCCGATGTTGGAAAAAAACAATGACCGCCATAGAGGTGATTGAGAATTTCAGTTGGCCCTTTTTCAAGACCTCGCCTTACACTGAAACTGTTCGTGAATCGCGCTTTATTAACAGCTTTCACGAGCCACTGCCCGCCCTGCGGTCCGCCGCTTGGCCTGGCAAAACTCAGGAAGCAATCCGTTGCTTCCGGCGGGGTGTGACAGCCATCTCCACACCGCCTAACGGCATGAACTGGGTTCAGCCGGAGGCCCCAGCAGGTTCAGCCTGCTGGGGCTTGTTTGTTTTCAGTCCCGGGTGGCGCGTTGCCGCACGGCTTCCAGGTAAGCCAGCCCATCGGGCGGGCGACCGCTGCGCTGGCTTTCCCAGATCATGCGGCCCAGGCAATCCATCACTTCGTGGTGCGCGTCGTGCACCGAGTCCAGCCGGGCAGCCAGCAGTTCCACCGCCTGTCGGATGCCCGGGGGCTGGTCGATCGAGCATTGCTCGCTGATGCTCAGGTGCATCGACAGGTGCAAAAAAGGGTTCTCGCGGGTCTCCGACGCCTCTTGCATGCGCAGCAGAGCGGCGTCCACGTCCGAGAGTTCGGCGTGAAACTCGGGGTGGCGCAGGATCCATTCGTGGGCCAGGGTTTCGATCGCCTCCATGGGCTCGCCGCGTTGTCCTTTGGCGTGGACCGAACAGAAAAATCGCCGCACATCGGCTTGAGAAGGTGTGAACATTGTGCGATTGTCGGGTAAGGCCGATGCCCCGTGTTTCAAATGCGCCAGGGCGGCAGCGTCCAGTTGCGCCACAGCGCCAAGCCACGCAAGCCGGCCGTCACGGCCACGCACACCAGCAGCGCCTGGCTGGGTGACGCACTCAGGTGCCACCAGCCGACGTAAGCCCAGCCACCGGCAAAGGCGCATACAGCATAGGGTTGATGGTCGCGGAACGCGCTGGGAATTTCATTGCACACCACGTCGCGCAGCACGCCACCGAACACGCCGGTCACCACACCCATCAGCACCGCGACCAGGGTGGGGGTGCCCGCCTGCAGCGCCTGGCTGACGCCGGTGGCCGCGAACAGCCCCAAGCCCAGCGCATCCGGCCATTGCATGGCGCGTTCGGTCAATTCAAAGTGGCGGTGGCGCAAAAACAGCATCGCGGCCACACTCAGGCCCATCAAGCCCCACAGCCAGCCCTCGTGCTCGGCCCAGAAGAACGGGCGCCGGTCCAGCAGCAGATCGCGCAGCGTGCCCCCGCCAAACGCGGCCAAAAAAGTGACCGTGAACACGCCCACCGCGTCCAGCCGTTTGCGGGCGGCGGCCAGCAAGCCGGACAGCGCGAACGCCAAGGTGGCGGCCAGTTCGACCGCAAACCGCAGCGTTTCGGCCCAGGGCGTGAAATTTTGCATGGACTCCATGTTAGCTCCGGTACCATCACCCGCTTCCTCTACAGACTCTGAAGTGCGCTTGTGACCTTTCTGCCCATCACCGATCCGTGGTTTTACGCCGTTGCTGTCCCGGCGGTGCTGCTCATGGGGGTCAGCAAAAGTGGTTTCGGCTCCGGTTTCGGCTCTTTGGTGGTGCCGATGATGGCGCTGGTGGTGACGGTGCCGCAGGCGGCCGCCATCATGATGCCGCTGTTGTTCGTGATGGATGTGCTGGGCATGGCTGCGTTCCGCAAAGACCTCAACCGCCGCCTGCTGCGGTTCATGGTGCCGTTTGCCTTGATGGGCACGGTGCTGGGAGCGGTGTTGTTCCGGGTGGTGGATGCCCGCGTGGTGGCTGGGGTGGTGGGGGTGCTGACCTTGCTGTTCCTGGCGCAGCGCTTGCTGTGGCCGCCCCGGGCCGATGCGCCACCCCCGCCCAAGTGGCTGGGCGCGATCTTGACCGTCACCTCGGGCTTCACCAGTTTTGTGGCCCACGCCGGCGGTCCACCCATCAATGCCTATGTGATTCCCTTGCGGTTGAAACCGATCGAGTTCACCGCGACCATGGCTTTCCTGTTCTTCGTCGTGAACATGAGCAAGTGGTTGCCCTACGCCTGGCTGGGGCTGCTGGATTGGCGCAACCTGGCCACATCCGTGGTGCTGCTGCCGTTGGCCCCTCTGGGGGTCTGGCTGGGTGTGCGCATGGCGCGCCGCATCAACCCGCGCTGGTTCTACCGCATCATTTATATTGGGATGTTCCTCACCGGGGTCAAGCTGGTCTGGGACGGCTGGTTCTGATGCCTTACCATCGTCCGTGGTCATCCAAGGAGGCGCCATGACCGTGATCGTCGTTGCCAATCCCAAAGGGGGTGTCGGCAAATCCACCCTGGCCACCAATGTGGCCGGTTACCTGGCCCGGCGCGGCCACACGGTGATGCTGGGCGACGCCGATCGGCAGCAGTCCTCGGCGCGCTGGCTGGCGCTGCGCCCGGGGCAGGCGCGCCCCATCGTGACCTGGGATGCCAGCGCCGGCGAGGTGCTCAAGCCCCCGCGTGGCACCACCCATGTCGTCATCGACACGCCGGCCGGCGTCCATGGCCGGGTGCTGAAAGAGCTGATGAAGCGGGCCGACAAGCTGCTGATTCCCTTGCAGCCCAGCATCTTCGACATTTTTGCCACCCAGGATTTTCTGGACGAACTGGCGGAGCGCCGTCGCATGGCTGCGCTGCACGTGGCGGTGGTGGGCATGCGGGTGGACGCTCGAACCCTGGCGGCCGACCACCTGCAGCAGTTTTTAAAGCGGGTGGACCTGCCGGTTCTGGCCTGTTTGCGCGAAACCCAAACCTACATTCACCTGGCAGCTCAAGGCTTGACGCTGTTTGACGTGCTGCCGAGCCAGGTGGCGCGCGATCTGGAGCAATGGCGTCCGATCTGCGACTGGCTGGACCGTTGATGGCCGATGGCGCCTGAGCCTCGGTCAGGCAAAGCCGTTTTGCCGCCAGGCTTCGTAAGTCACCACGGCCACTGCGTTCGAGAGGTTCAGGCTGCGTTGCCCTGGGCGCATCGGCAGGCGCAGCCACTGCTCCGGCGGCAGGCTCTCGCGCACGCTGGGTGGCAGGCCCCGGGTCTCGCAGCCGAACACCAGCCAGTCGCCGGGTCGAAAGGTGGTGTCGTGCACGCTGCGGGTGCCGCGCGTTGTCATCGCGAACAGGCGGTCCGAGGCCGGCGTCATGGTTGCCAAAAAGGCGGACCAGTTCGCGTGCCGTCGCACCTCTGCGTACTCGTGGTAGTCCAGCCCCGCGCGGCGCAACAGCTTGTCGTCCATCGAAAACCCCAGCGGCTCGATCAGGTGCAACTGCGAGCCGGTGTTGGCGCACAGACGGATGACGTTGCCCGTGTTGGGCGGGATTTCGGGTTCGACGAGGACGATGTGGAACATGGGGCGTCGATTATTCCACTGCGGAGTGTTCGTCGCTGGGCGGTGGGGTTCGGGCAAAGACCCACACCTGCACCGCCCGTGCGCCTGCCTCGCGCAAGGCCAGGCTGGCGGCTTGCGCGGTGGCGCCGGTGGTCAGCACATCGTCCACCAGCAGCACATGGGCCCCTTGCAGGCGTGCCCGGTGTTTCGGGTGTACTTCGAACAAGGTTTGGGCGGCTTGGAGCCGCTGTGCGCGCGGCAGGGTGTGGAGGGCTGGTCCACCCTCGGGGCGAATCAGCAGGTCGGGCATGGCGGGCGGGGGCGCAGGGTGCTTGCGCCGCAAATGGCGCACCAGTTCCCACGACTGGTTGTAACCCCGCTCCAGCAAGCCGGGCAGCGACAGCGGCACAGGCGCCATCAGGTCCGCGCCGGCCATCAGGGCGTCTGCCTGAGGGGCTTCCCGCATCAGATCCGCCATCAGGCGTGCGGTGGCGGGGCTTTGCCGGAATTTGAGCTTCTGCACCAGTGCGGACCACGGGTGGTCGTAATCAACCCGGGCGTGTACCGTGTCGTGGGCCGGTGCCGGGGTGCTGGTGCAGGTGGTGCAGCGTTCCAGCCCCGGGGCCAGTCGCAGGCCGCAACCCGGGCAGCGATTTCGCAGGCGGGCGTGCCGGTCGTGGCAATCGGGGCACACCGGCACGGTGGGCCAGGTGCCGCACACCTCGCAACTGGAGGGCCATGTCAGGCCCGAAAACGGTTTCCACATGGCGGAACTATACTGGCGCACCTCTGGAAAACACGATGCCTGACAGCGAAAATCGCCCGCACAACGTCCCCGGTCTGGACCCTGTCGCCGCTGCGCGGTGGCGGCACCGGACGCCCGATGCCAGCCCCTGGCTGCACGAGGAGGTGGCGACGCGCATGCTTGACCGGTTGGATTGGATCCGAGAAGCACCCCAAACCTGGGTGCATTGGTCGCCCCTGCTCGGTGGGCGCCAGGCGCACCACCTGCTGACGGCGCGCTACCCGCAGGCGGCGGTGTGGCTGGCGGGCGAGCAGGCCGAGCAGGCGGCCCAGGCCTTGAGCCCAGCGCCGTCGGCGGGCTGGGTGGGTTTCAAGCAGCGCCTTTTGGGGCAGCGCCCGGCGGGCCTGCCGGTGTGGCAGGCGGGCGTAGCGCCACAGGCCGACATGGTTTGGGCCAACATGGCCTTGCACCTCCATGCGCAACCTGGCGTGTTGCTGGCCGGTTGGCGTGACATGCTGCGCATCGACGGTTTTCTGATGTTCTCGGCCCTTGGGCCGGATTCCCTGAAAGAGCTGCGCGCGCTGCACCAGCAGCAAGGGTGGGCGCCCGCCATGCACCCCTTGACCGACATGCACGACTGGGGCGACATGATGGTGGAGTTGGGCTGGGCCGAGCCGGTGGTGGACATGGAGCGCCTGACACTGACTTACCACAATGCCGAACGTTTGCTCGAAGACCTGCGCCAGTGGGGACGCAACCTGTCGGCGGAGCGACCGACAGGATTGAAGTCCCGGGCCTACCGCCAGGCGTGGCTGGCGGCGGCCGAGCGCCATCTGCCCCGCAATGCGGACGGCCAGCTGCAATTGACACTGGAGGTGATCTATGGTCACGCGTTCCGTCCACGCCCGAGGCTGGTGAGCGAAGGCACCCAGTCGGTCAGCCTGCAAGACATGCGGGCCATGCTGAAACAGCCCCCCAGATCGGCCTGAATTCCATCCGCAGGGACGCTGTTCTGGTGCATCTGCCGTGGGCTGTCAGCGAGGCAGGGGCAAAGGCCGGCTACAATTGATCTAGATCAAGGTCCGAGGGTTTCCGTGTGTGAAGCCCGTCGGGCCTTGTCTGTGTTTCAGATGGTGTGTTTTCCGTCCGCCAGCGTCCCGCTTGCTGACCGAGGGACCTGACATCTCAAGCCAGTCACCGGTGGCCGGCGCTGCACCTTGTCCTAGGGATAGCCCGCTGCGGGCAGTGTGCAAAAGTTTGGTGTAATCGGTGTTGATATAAATCAATGCTTATATTTGAGGCGAGTAAAGTGAGCACGATGAAGAAGACAGGTCATTCGTTGCGCCGGCTCTGGGCCAGCGCCCAAACGGCAGTCAGCACGCTGTCCCTCGGGGCGGCGGCATGGATGTCGACGGCAGCGTACGCGGCAGTCAATGACCTGCCTGGCGGTCCGGCGGTCAACCAGTTGAACTTCCACCCGCCCGTCACCAAAATCGCCGAAGAACAGCACTGGTTGCACTGGTTCATGCTGGTGCTGTGCACCGTGATCTTTGTGCTGGTGTTTGGTGTGATGTTCTATTCCATCATCAAGCACCGCAAATCCGTGGGTCACAAGTCTCAGGAACTGCCCGAGCCGATTTGGGTGGAACTGGGCTGGACCATCGTGCCGTTGTTGATCGTGATCGGCATGGCGCTGCCGGCGACCAAGGTGCTGGTGGCCCAGAAAGACACCACCAACAGCGACCTGACCATCAAGGCCACTGGCATGCAGTGGAAGTGGGGTTACGACTACATCAAGGGTGAAGGCGAGGGCATCAGCTTCCTGTCCACCCTGGACCCGAAGCAGCGCGCCATGTCCGACAGCGGCAAGCCCGAAGCCACCGACGACTACCTGCTGAAGGTGGACAACCCGATGGTGGTGCCGGTGGGCAAGAAGGTCCGCATCATCACCACCGCCAACGACGTGATCCACGCCTGGATGGTGCCCTCGCTGG
>CAZSZN010000136.1:0-7270 GCA_964610405.1 uncultured Macromonas sp.
GGTCTTGGACAGGTTCATGCCCAGCACCCACTGTTCCACCAGCTCCTGGCCGCCCAGCAGCGCAAACGCTGCCGAGAAGATGGCCGAACCCACGAACAGCCAGCACACCATGGCGCTGGTTTTGGCGGTCAGGAACACCGATTCCTTGACCACGCCAAAGGTGAGCTGTTTGTAGGCCGCCGCCAGCAGAAAGCCGCCGAGCGCACCCACGGCCGCCGCTTCGGTCGGTGTGGCCAGGCCAAAGACGATGGAGCCCAGCACCGCCAGAATCAGCACCAGCAACGGGAAGAAGCTGGAGAGCAGCATCTTGAAGACTTCCAGTCGGGTGTAACTCAGCACGGCGTAGAACGCCGCCAGGGCCACCGCGCCCGCTCCCAGGCCGATCCAGTAGCTGTTGGGCGCGGGTTGGGTGGTGGCGGTCGGTGTTGCATCCGGCGCAGGCGGCGCTTCGGCCACGGTCTCGCTGGCCGCAGGCGCTTCGGTGGTCTCACTGCCCGCCGGTTCGGCCACGGCTTTTTCCGTTTCACTGTCCGGCGGCGGGCTCAGGCTGTCGCTGCTGTCATCGGGTGGGGTTGCCAATCCGTCTTCTTCGGCTTCGGGCTCGGCCAGACCGCCTTCTTCCGTGCTGGCGGTGTCGGTGGCGCCATCACCCATGGCTTGCAGTTCGCTGTAGTTCTCTTCCACCGCCACCCGGGTGACGGATTGGTAACTGGTCAACGCCACCACCGCAAACAGCAGCGCCGGCAGCAAGGCAATGCCCAACTGGCGCAGCAGGTAGCTGGTGCTCACGTCGGCGTTGCGCCGGCCTTTGAGGGCTTTCAGCAGGCCGGCGACTGCGGAAGCGCCGCCTTGGGCGCCGAGTTTCATCAACGGCTCGGGCAGCGGTACAAAGCGCTGTTCTGCGCTCAGGGGCGGTGCCCAGGCCGGTTTCAGCTTGGCGATGATGATCACGTACACGATGTACAAGCCCGCCAGCATGATGCCCGGGAAGAAGGCGCCCGCGTAGAGCTGAACCACGGACACGCCCGCCGTGGCACCGTAGACGATCAGCAGCACCGACGGTGGGATCAGGATGCCCAGGCAGCCGCCGGCGGTGATGGCGCCTGCGGTCAGGCGCACGTCGTAGCCAGCGCGCAGCATTTGTGGCATGGCCAGCAGGCCCATGAGCGTCACCACCGCGCCCACAATGCCGGTGGCGGTGGCGAACACCGCACAGGTCACCAGCGTGGCCACGCCCAGCGAGCCTGGCACGCGAGCCAGGGCCAGGTGCAGGCTCTTGAACAGCTTTTCAATCAGGTTCGCACGTTCGACCAGGTAGCCCATGAACACGAACAGCGGGATCGAGATCAGCACATCGTTGCTCATCACCGAGTAGGCTCGCTGCACCATCAGGTCCAGCGTCTGGCGCACCGCACCGCCGGCCGTCTGGTCGCCCGAGTGGTAGGCGAAAAAGGCGAACAGCATGCCCATGCCCATGAGCGTGAAGGCGGTGGGGAAACCCAGCATGATGGCCACCACCACCAGCGAGAGCATCAGCAGGCCGTAATGGCCGTTGGTCATGGTCTCCACGCTGAGCACCATGGTCAGTGCGGCGGCCAGGATCAGCGCCATGAGGCTGAAGCCGAAACGGAGTTCTTTGCGGATCTTCATGCGTGGCCGCCTTTCTGAGCTTCTTGTTGCACCACGAAGCGGTCCAGTGCTTCGATGTCGGCGTCCTTGACGTGAACCATTTCTTTCAGTTTGTCCACGTCAACCTCTTCCACGTCGTCTTCGCGCGCAGGCCAGGCGCCATCACGGATACAAATTACGCAACGCACGATTTCCACCAGGCCCTGCAGCAGCAATATGCCACCAGACAACGGCAGCACGAACTTGAAGGGATACAGCGGCAGAGCGTCGGCCGAGAAGGTTTGCTCTCTGATTGCCAGCGAGTCCTGGGCAAAGGTCCAACCGGCCCAAGTCAAGGCAATCACACCGGGCAAGAAGAAAATGAAATACAGCACCAAGTCGATGGTGGCCTGGGTACGGGGCATGAAGAATCCGTACAGCACGTCGCCGCGCACGTGGCCGTTTTTGGACAGGGTGTAAGCGCCAGCGCACATGAACAGCGTGCCGTAAAGCATGATCTGAGCATCCAGCACCCAGGCGTGTGGCGTGTTCAGCACGTAGCGGGAAAACACTTCCCAAGAAATGAGCAGGGTCAGCAGCGCCGCCGTCCAGGCGGCCAGTTTGCCCAGCCAGGTGGACAGCCGGTCCACCGATAGCAACAGGTTTTGCATTTTGGGTCGCCTCAAAAACAAGGCAGGGGCACACCGGTGCCCCTGCGAGATGCGTCAACGTCTGGATCAGCCTTTCTTCTTGGCACCTTTGCCGAAGTAGTGGTTGTAGGCCATCTTGAAGTCCACCATGTAGTCGTTCTGCCACTGGCCCGCACGTTGAGCGAATTCCCGCTGCGAGTCCAGCACCTTCTTGAACATCGGGTTTTCGGCCGATTTTTTGGTGATGGTCTTGTCCCATGCCTCCAGTTGGGCGCGGAGCACCGCGTCGGGGGTCTTGTAGAACTTCACGCCCTGTTTTTTCAGCTCGATGTAGTCCTGCGAGTTGCGCTGAATGGCCTTCCAGCTCATGTCCGCGCTGGCGGCCTGCACTGCGTAGTCGATGACCGAGCGCAGTTCCTGCGGCAGCGCCCGGTACTTGGGCCCGTTGAACAGGATTTCAAACTGCTCACCGCTCTGGTGGAAGCTTTGCAGCATGCAGTTCTTCACCACGTCGGGGAAGCCCAGCACGCGGTCGGACGACGCGTTGTTGAATTCGGCCGCGTCGATCAGGCCGCGGTCCAGTGCCGGCACGATTTCACCGCCGGGCAGCGGATTGACGGCGGTGCCCATTTCGGTGAACACGTCCACCGCCAGCCCCACGGTGCGGAACTTCAGCCCCTTCATGTCGGCCACTTTTGCGACCGGCTTCTTGAACCAACCCAGTGGCTGGGTCGGCATGGGGCCGTACAGGAAGTTCTGCACGTCCATGTTCAAGCTCTTGTAGATCTCGGCCACCAGCTCTTTGCCGCCGCCGTAGTTGTGCCAGGCCAGCACCATGTTGGGGTCCATGCCAAAAGCCGGGCCCGATCCCCACAGCGCCAGCGCCGAGTTCTTGCCGTACCAGTAGGCGATCACGCCGTGGCCGCCGTCCAAAGTACCTTTGCTGACCGCTTCCAGCAACTGGAAAGCGGGCACCACCGCACCAGACGGCAGCACCTCAATCTTGAGGCGGCCGCCAGCCATGTCATTCACCTTTTTGGCGAAATCGTTGGCGTACTCGTGGAAGATGTCTTTGGCCGGCCAGGTGCTCTGAAAACGCAGGGTGGTGGTTTGCGCCGTGGCGATCATCGGTGCGGACATGGCGCCAGCAGCCACGACCGCGCCCTTGAGCAGATTGCGGCGAGAGGGGGTGTTCTTGGATTCGGTCACAGGCAATGTCTCCATCAGAGTTGTGGTGGGGTCATTCTTGCCCTCGCTGCCCCAGATGCCGATGGGGGTTTACACCGACGTTGCGTCTTTTTAGCGACACCCCGGCATCTGCTTTTTGTGCTGTCTCAGAGGGAAAACCGAGTGCCGGAAAATTTTTCAAAACCCGTTTCAAAAAACATCCATTCGGGAGCCTGTGTGCGGGCTTTCCTTATCATCGGGGCTTGCTCCCTTTGTGAGGTTCCGCATGCGCCCCATCCAGTTGTTCGATCCCGAGTCCAGCACCTACACCTACGTGTTGTTTGACGTCGCCACTCGCGAGGCCTTGATCATCGACCCGGTGGACCAACAGCTCGACCGCGACCTGGCCGTGCTGCGCGACTACGGCCTGAAACTGGTATGGACGGTGGAAACCCATGCCCACGCCGACCACATCACCAGCGCCGGCAAGCTGGCAGAGCACGCCGGTGCCAAAACCGCCGCGCCGGCCGGCTGCGGCATCAGCACCGCGTCGCACCAGTTGAACGACGGTGACGTGCTGAACTTCGGGCGCCACACCCTGCTCGCCCTGGCCACGCCAGGCCACACGGCCGGCAGCATGTCTTATGTGTGGGCGGTGGACGGCCAACACCACGCCTTCACAGGCGACACCTTGCTCATCAACGGCTGCGGCCGCACCGACTTCCAATCGGGCAGTGCCGAGGCCCTGTACCACAGCCTGACCCAGGTGCTGTTCAATTTGCCCGACGACACCACCGTCTGGCCTGGGCACGATTACCAGGGTCGCACCCACTCCACCATCGGGCAGGAAAAAGCCACCAATGCGCGCGTCGCTGGCAAAACGCTGGCCGAGTTTGTCACTTTGATGAACAGCCTCCACCTGCCGCCACCGCGCCGCATCGACGAAGCGGTGCCAGCCAACCTCACCTCGGGCCTGCGCCATGACGTGGACGGCGCTTTGCTGCAACAACCGCGCGCGGCGGCCGGTTACGCCGGTGACGTGTCACCCCAGTTGGCCTGGCAATGGGTTGAATCGGGCCAGGCCGTGCTGGTGGACGTGCGCACCGACGCTGAGCGGGAATGGGTGGGTTACGTGCCTGGCGCGGTGCCGCTGGCCTGGAAGCAGTGGCCCGGCATGGCCATGAACCCGGGGTTCGACGCGGGCGTGCAGGCTGCCGCCGTCGGCGGCCAGAAGGTGGTGCTGTTGTGTCGCAGCGGCGTGCGCTCCATCGCGGCCGCCAAGCGCGCCACCGAACTGGGGCTGGAGGCCTACAACATCCTCGAAGGCTTTGAAGGCGACCCGGACAGCGACGCGCACCGGGGCCGCAAGGGCGGATGGCGTTTCCACGGCCTGCCCTGGCGCCAGAACTGAGCTGGGTGCAAGACCGCTATCATCCGCACATGACCTTGCTGGCACTGGATGTGGGTAACACGCGCCTCAAGTGGGCGTTGTACGAAACGCCCACCGTGGGCGCGCGCATGCTGGCGCATGGCGTGCAGTTCCTCGAGAACATCGAAACCCTGGCCGAAGGCGACTGGCGCGGCCTGCGGGTGCCGCAGCATGTGCTGGGTTGCATCGTCGCGGGCGATGCGGTCAAACGCCGCGTGGCCGAACAACTGGAGCTGTGGGACGTGTCGCCGCAATGGGTGGTGTCCAGCGCCGCCGAGGCGGGCCTGACCAACGGTTACGACCACCCGGCACGGCTGGGCTCCGACCGTTGGGTTGCCATGATCGGTGCGCGCCAGCGGCTGTGGGCTCGGGGCATCCAAAAGCCCTGCATCATGGTGATGGTGGGCACGGCGGTCACGGTCGAAGCCATCGATGCCGACGGGCGCTTTCTGGGCGGCATCATCCTGCCGGGACACGGCATCATGTTGCGGGCGCTGGAATCGGGCACCGCCGGCTTGCACGTGCCCACCGGCGAGGTGCGCAATTTCCCCACCAACACCAGCGACGCCCTCACCAGCGGTGGCACCTTTGCCATTGCCGGCGCGGTGCAGCGCATGGTGGACAACCTGCGTCAGCACACGGGCCAAGACCCGGTGTGCGTGATGACGGGTGGCGCCGGCTGGAAGATGGCCCCCAGCATGACGGTGCCGTTTGAGCTGGTGGACAGTCTGATATTCGATGGCCTGCTGACCATCGCCCATCACCGCTTTGCCGACGCCAGCCAGCGCGTGGCCAGCTCCACCCAGTAAGTGCCCCCCAGGGGGATCAGGTCGTCGTTGAAGTCGTAGCGCGGGTTGTGCAAGGTGCACGGCCCCGCGTCGTGGCCGCCACCTTCGTAGCGGCTGCGGTGGGCGCCATCGCCGTTGCCTATGAACAGGTAAGCCCCGGGCTTGGCCTGCAGCATGTAGGCAAAGTCCTCGGCGCCCATGGTGGGCTCCTGCATCCGAACGCCGTCGTCACCCACCACCTGGCGCATCACCTCGCGGGCAAACTCGGCCTCGGCCGGGCTGTTCACCGTGGGCGGGTAATTGCGGTCAAACTCGAATTCGCAGGTCGCGCCAAAGGCTGCGCAGGTGTGGTGCGCAATGTCGCGCATGCGCTGCTCAATCAGGTCCAGCACCTCCAGGGTGAAGGTGCGCACCGTGCCCTGGATTTCGCAATGGTCGGGCACCACGTTGGTGGCTTCGCCGGTGTGGATCATCGTCACGCTGATCACGCCCGCGTCCACCGGCTTCTTGTTGCGGGTGATGATGGTCTGGAACGCCTGCACCATCTGGCAGGCGATGGGTACCGGGTCGATGCCGTTGTGGGGCAGGGCGGCGTGGCTGCCCTTGCCACGAATGACGATCTTGAATTCGTTGCTCGAGGCCATCACCGGCCCGGGGCTGACGGCGAAGCTGCCCGCCGGGTAGCCCGGCCAGTTGTGCATGCCGAACACCGCTTCCATCGGGAAGCGCTCGAACAACCCGTCCTTGATCATCTCCCGCGCGCCGCCGCCGCCTTCCTCGGCGGGCTGAAAAATCAGGTACACCGTGCCCTCGAAGTGGCGGTGGCGGGCCAGATGCTGCGCCGCCGCCAGCAGGATGGCGGTGTGCCCGTCGTGCCCGCAGGCGTGCATGCGCCCGGCGTGGCGACTGGCGTGGGCGAAGGTGTTCAGTTCGGTCATGGGCAGGGCGTCCATGTCGGCGCGCAGGCCCACGCCCCGGCCGCAGGCGCCGCCGTCGCGCCCGTGCACCACACCCACCAGGCCGGTGGTGCCCAAGCCCCGGTGCACCTCTATGCCCCATTCGGCCAGTTTGGCGGCCACCAGGTCGGCGGTGCGCACTTCCTGAAAACACAACTCGGGGTGGGCGTGCAGGTCGCGCCGCAGCTGTGTCAGCTCGGCCGCCTGCGCCACGATGGCGTCGTTCAGTTTCATGGCCCCATGTTACCCAAAAGCCCGCCCGTTGTTCAGCCCCCCGGGCTTGCCCGACAATGCGGCCATGTCTTGCTCGACCGCTGAACCTGTGACCGCCGCTTTCCCGCCCCCGCCTCAGGGCGAACACACCGTGCTGGGCGCCTGCCCGCACGACTGCCCCGACACCTGCTCGCTGCTCACCACCGTGCGCGACGGCGTGGCCGTGCGGGTGCAAGGCAACCCGGCGCACCCGCAAACCGGCGGCGTGCTGTGCACCAAGGTGTCGCGCTACCACGAACGCACCCACCACCCCGAGCGCCTGCTCACCCCGCTCAAGCGGGTGGGGCCCAAAGGCGCGGGGCAGTTCGTGCTGGTCTCGTGGGACGAGGCCTTGAGCGACATCGCCTCACGCCTGCAAGCCATCGCCGCCCGCAACCCGCAGGCCATCCTGCCCTACAG
>CAZSZN010000136.1:7280-7981 GCA_964610405.1 uncultured Macromonas sp.
CGGCGCGGTTCTTCCACCGCCTTGGCGCGTCGCTGCTGGACCGCACCATCTGCGCGTCGGCCGGCGCGGCCGCGCTGGAGTACACGCTGGGCACCAAGCAGGGCATGCGGGTGGAGCATTTCGCGCAATCCCGGCTCATCCTCATCTGGGGCAGCAATTCCATCGGCAGCAACCTGCACTTCTGGCGCTACGCGCAAGAGGCCAAGCGCCACGGCGCCAAGCTGGTCTGCATCGACCCACGCCGCAGTGAAACGGCCGACAAGTGCCACGAACACCTGGCTCTGCTCCCGGGCACCGACGCGGCGCTGGCCTACGCGCTCATGCACGAGTGCATCCGCCACGGCTGGGTGGACCACGGCTACCTCGCCCAGCACACCGTGGGCTGGCCCCAGTTGCAGGCGCGCGCGCTGGAATGGCCGCCCGAACGGGCTGCGGCGTTTTGCGGTATTCCAGTGGCGCAAATTCACGCCCTGGCGCAAGACATCGGCCGCTGCTTCGAGCGTCAGGAGCCGGTGGCCATTCGCCTCAACTACGGCATGCAGCGCACCCGGGGCGGCGGCAATGCGGTGCGCGCGGTGGCCTGCCTGCCGGCGGTCATCGGCGCCTGGCGTCAACCTGCGGGAGGCTTGCTGCTCAGCAGTTCTGGCGCGTTCCCCGTGCAGCGCCACACCCTGCAGCGGTCCGATTTGCTGGCCGCGTCC
>CAZSZN010000137.1:0-7972 GCA_964610405.1 uncultured Macromonas sp.
CCGACGACAAGAAGCGAGCGCGCCTGAACTGCATCCGCCATTTGCTGTCGCAGTTCAACTACCACGAAATTGAACGCCCGGAGGTGGTGCTGCCCGCCCGCGTGCGCAACCCGGACTACCTGCGCCACCCAGTGCCCAAGCACATGATCGTGCCGCAGATGTACTGAACCCCCATGGCCGTCACAGAACGGTCATCTTTTGGGGAAATAATTCAACTTTTCTTGAATTATGATTGTTTGATCTAGAAGGAGCATCGGATGAAAGTTGGTATCAACGGCATGGGGCGCATTGGCCGCCTGGCACTGCGGGCCGCGATGGGTGCGGCGGAGCGCCCTTCTGACGACCCGCGCGCCGGCCACCGCCTGGATGTGGTGGCGGTGAACGAGCTCAAAGGCGGCGCAGCGGCCACAGCCCACCTGCTGGCCTTTGACTCGGTGCAGGGCAAGTGGCGCGAGCACATCCGCGCCGAAGGTGACGATGCCATCGTGATTGGCGACAAGCCCATCGCGTTCAGCAGC
The DNA here is from genome assembly GCA_964610405.1 of uncultured Macromonas sp. Classification (GTDB taxonomy): domain Bacteria; phylum Pseudomonadota; class Gammaproteobacteria; order Burkholderiales; family Burkholderiaceae_C; genus CAZGDZ01. The sequence goes on from CAZSZN010000137.1 coordinate 519, forward strand.
CACAGCGCAGCCGCCGACATCCCCTGGGGTGACCTGGGCGTGGACGTGGTACTGGAATGCACCGGCAAGTTCCTCACGCCCGAAACCCTGCAAGGCCACCTGGACCGGGGGGCCAAGCGTGTCATCGTGGCCGCACCGGTCAAGACCGGCGGCGTGCTCAACATCGTGGTCGGCATCAACGAACACTTGTACGACCCGGCGAAGGCCCGCATCGTGACCGCTGCCAGCTGCACCACCAACTGCCTGGCCCCGGTGGTGAAGGTGGTGCACGAGGCGCTGGGCATCAAGCATGGGCAAATCACCACCATCCACGACCCGACCAACACCAACCTGGTGGTCGACGCCCCGCACAAAGACCTGCGCCGCGCCCGCAGCGCCATGACGAGCCTGGCCCCCACCACCACGGGCAGCGCCACCGCCATTGCACTGATTTACCCTGAACTCAAGGGCAAGCTCAACGGCCACGCCGTGCGCGCTCCGGTGCTCAACGCCTCACTCACCGACTGCGTGTTCGAGCTGCAGCGCGCCACCACCGCCGAGGAGGTGAACGCACTGTTCAAGGCCGCTGCCGAAGGCCCGCTGCAAGGCATTCTGGGCTACGAAGAACGTCCGCTGGTGAGCGCGGACTACGCCCGCGACACGCGCAGCGCCATCGTGGATGCGCTGTCCACCCTGGTGACCGACAGCACCTTGCTGAAGGTGTATGCTTGGTACGACAACGAGATGGGTTACGCCTGCCGCATGGTGGACCTGGCCAAGCACCTGCAAGCGCAGGGCCTCTGACGCCATGCCGCAAGCACCCGCCATGCCACACGCCGCCCGCAACTACGCCATCGTCACGGCGTCGTACTGGGGGTTCACCCTCACCGACGGCGCCCTGCGCATGCTGGTGCTGCTGCACTTCTACCAGCTCGGCTATTCGCCGTTCACCCTGGCATTCCTGTTCCTGCTGTACGAGGCGGCCGGCATTCTGGCCAACCTGATTGGCGGCTGGCTGGCCACGCGCTACGGCATCACCCGCATGCTGACCGTGGGGCTGAGCACCCAGATCGTGGGTTTCACGGTGTTGTCGCTGCTGAACCCCGAGTGGACCGCTGCGATGTCGGTGGCCTGGGTGGTGGTGGCGCAAGGCATTTGCGGCGTGGCCAAAGACCTGACCAAGACCGCCAGCAAGTCGGCCATCAAGGTGACACAGGCGGCCGCCAAGGAGCAAGGGGCTTCAGGTGACAGCGGCCAGTTGTTCACGTGGGTGGCCTGGTTCACCGGCAGCAAGAACGCCATGAAAGGCTTCGGCTTCTTTCTGGGTGGTGTGCTGCTGCAGACGCTCGGCTTTCAGGGCTCGCTGTGGCTCATGGCAGGCCTTCTGGCGGTGGTGTTGCTGGGCGTGATCACGGCGTTGCCGCAGATGATGGGCAAGAGCAAGGCCTCCAAAAGCGCGAAAGAGCTGTTCGCCAAGAACGCCGGCATCAACGCGCTGGCCGCCGCCCGCGTGGCGCTGTTCGGCGCGCGCGACGTGTGGTTTGTGGTGGGCGTGCCGGTGTTTCTGTACTCGGTGGGGTGGAACTTCACCATGGTCGGCACCTTCCTGGCGGCCTGGACCATCGGCTACGGGCTGGTGCAGGCGCTGGCGCCGAACCTCGTGAAGCGCAGCGCCGACGGCCTGAGCCGCGAGGTGCCGGCCGCGCGCCTGTGGTCGGCCTTGCTGGCGCTGGTACCGGTGGCCCTGGCCGCCGTGGTGGTGCTGGACGTGCCCCACCTGGAGTGGGTGGTGGTGGCCGGGTTGGGTATGTTCGGCTTCGCCTTTGCGGTCAACTCGTCGGTGCATTCCTACCTGGTGCTGGCCTATGCGGGCAGCGAAAAGGCCGCCGAAGACGTGGGCTTCTACTACGCCGCCAACGCGTTGGGCCGTTTCCTGGGCACGCTGCTGTCGGGCCTGCTGTACCAGTGGGGCGGACTGCTGTATGCCCTTGTGGGTTCTGCGGTGATGCTGGGCATCTGCTGGCTGCTCACCCTGGGCCTGCCCACAGGCTCAAACGCCCACGCCCCGTCCACCACCTCAACGTCGAAAGGTTGACGATGAACGAAGCCGACGTGGTCAAGGCGCTGGGCGCGCTGGCGCAAGAGACACGGCTGAAGTTGTTTCGCTTGCTGGTGGTGGCCGGGCCGCAGGGCCTGACACCTGGCCAGATGGCCGACACGCTGGGCGTTTCGGCCACCGCCCTGTCGTTTCACCTCAAGGAACTGAGCCATGCCGAGCTGGTGCACAGCGAACGCGATGGCCGACACCTCATCTACCGCGCCAGCATTGCGGCGATGAACGAATTGCTGACCTACTTGACGGCGGAGTGCTGCCAGGGCCAGCCTTGCCTGACCCTGCCGGTGCCCGTGTGCACGCCGGCGTGCAACGATTGTTGAAAAGGATCGGCCATGGGCCTGTTTGAGCGATTTTTGACGGTGTGGGTGGGGCTGGGCATTTTGGCTGGCGTGGGACTGGGCCTGACGGCACCTGGAATGTTCCAGGCCGTCGCTGCACTCGAATATGCCCACGTCAATCTGGTGGTCGCCGTGTTCATCTGGGTGATGATCTACCCCATGATGATCCAGGTGGACTGGAGCGCGGTGAAACAGGTCGGCCGCAAACCCCAGGGGCTGGCGCTGACACTGGTGATCAACTGGCTGGTCAAGCCCTTCACCATGGCGGCGCTGGGTGTGCTGTTCTTTCAGCACCTGTTCGCCCCTTGGGTGGACCCGCAATCGGCCAACGAATACATCGCCGGCATGATCCTCCTGGGCGTGGCCCCTTGCACCGCCATGGTGTTCGTGTGGAGCCAACTGGTCAAGGGCGACGCCAACTACACACTGGTGCAGGTGTCGGTCAACGACATCATCATGATCTTTGCCTTCGCCCCCATCGCCGCCTTTTTGCTCGGGGTGACCCAGGTGAGCGTGCCGTGGGAAACGCTGCTGCTGTCCACCGTGCTCTATGTGGTGCTGCCGCTGGCGGCTGGCCTGCTGACGCGCCGCACCCTGCTGCAGCGTTCGCACTCGGCGCTGGACGCCTTTGTGCACGGCATCAAGCCCTGGTCGGTGGCCGGGTTGATCGCCACCGTGGTGCTGCTGTTCGGCTTCCAGGCCGAAACCATCGTGGCGCAGCCGGGCGTGATCGGGCTGATCGCGGTCCCGCTGGTGCTGCAAAGCTACGGCATCTTTTTCCTGGCGTGGTGGGGCGCCCGCTGGCTCAAGCTGCCTCACAACGTGGCTGGGCCTGCTTGCCTGATTGGCACGTCCAATTTTTTCGAGCTGGCGGTGGCCGTGGCCATTTCGCTGTTCGGCCTGCAATCGGGCGCGGCGCTGGCCACCGTCGTCGGCGTGCTGGTGGAGGTGCCGGTGATGCTGTCTCTGGTGGCGCTGGTCAACGCCTGGCAGCCCCGTTCCATCGCTGGAGCCCGCTCATGAGCGACATCACGATCTACCACAACCCGAAGTGCGGCACCTCACGGAATGTGCTGGGGCTGATCCGCAACAGCGGCGTTGAGCCCACCGTGGTGGAGTACCTGAAAACACCGCTGGACCGTCCCGCCTTGCGTGCCCTGCTGGCTCGCTTGCAAGTGGGTGTGCGCGAGGTGCTGCGCCAAAAAGGCACGCCCTACGACGAATTGAATCTGGACAACCCAGCCTGGACCGACGAACAGTTGCTGGACTTTGTGGTGCAGCATCCCATATTGCTGAACCGCCCCATCGTGGTCACGCCACTGGGCGCCAAACTGTGCCGCCCGTCCGAACAGGTGCTCGACATCCTGCCCCAGCCACAGCAGGGCGCCTTCAGCAAGGAAGACGGCGAAGCCGTGGTAGATGCACAGGGCCGGCGGGTGCCCCCCAGAAGCTAAACGCGCTCCTGCGCGGGAGGCAGCCACTTCTGCATGAAGCGAGCCTGGCCCATGGCCGGGTCCAATTCGTAACCGGCAAAACCGATGCGACGGTACAGCCGCACCGCTGGCACATTGCCTTCCAGCACTTCCAGCGTCAGCTTGCACGCGCCGCGCTCCAGCGCGATCTGCTCCACCAAGGCCAGCATCTGCTCGGCCACCCGCAGCCCACGGTGGCTGGCCAACACCGCCACATCGTGCACGTTCACCAACGGCAGGCATTTGAAGGTGGAAAAGCCCTCGATCGCGTTGACCAAGCCCACCGCTTCCTCGCCGTCGTACGCCAGCACGCTGTAGGCCTGGGGCCGCCGGGCCAGTTCCGGCACCAGACGCTCCTTGGCATCGTCGCTCAACGGCTCACCACCACCGGCCGGGTCGCTGGCGTAGGCGTCCAGCAAGTGCACCAATGCCGCAGCGTGCAATGGGTTGGCGTAGTCCGCCCTGACGACCCGAATCGCTGCGGCGCCTGGACTGGCTTGCGATGCCATCATCCAGCCACCCGGGCAGCCGCGTCGGCCATTTGCCGCGCCAGGGCATCGGCCTGCGTCGCGTCGCGGGCTTCCACCATCACCCGCAGCAAGGGCTCGGTGCCGCTGGCGCGGATCAATACCCGCCCTTCGTTGCCCAGTGCGGCTTCGGCCGCGCGGATTGCTTCGCTCAAGTGAGGATTGGCTTTCCAGTCCTGCCCAGGTTGCAAGCGCACGTTGATCAAGGTCTGCGGGAACAGCGTGACGCCGGCCAGCAAATCGGCCATGGGCCGTCCGCTGCGGGCACAGGCCTGGAGCACTTGCAGCGCCGACACCAGGCCATCGCCGGTGGTCTGCTTGTCCAGCACCAACAAGTGGCCAGAACCTTCGCCGCCCAGCAACCAATGGTGGCAGTGCAGTTCCTCCAGCACGTAGCGGTCGCCCACTTTGGCTCGCACGAACTGCACGCCCCGGGCTTTCAGGGCCACCTCCACCGCCATGTTGGTCATCAAGGTACCCACCACGCCAGGAACCACCTCGTCGCGGCCCAGACGGTCGTCCGCCAGCAGGTACAGCAGCTCATCGCCGTTGTACAAGCGCCCGTCCGCGTCCACCATCTGCAGCCGATCGGCGTCGCCGTCCAGCGCAATGCCCACCTGAGCCTGGTGCTGCCGTACCGCAGCCACCAAAGCCTCGGGGTGGGTGGCACCACAGCCCTGGTTGATGTTCAAGCCGTCCGGACTGCAGCCGATGGTGACCACCTCGGCGCCCAGCTCGTGGAACACCTTGGGGGCAATGTGATACGCCGCGCCGTGGGCACCATCGACCACAATCTTCATGCCTTTGAGGGTCAGGTCGGTGCCAAAGGTGCTTTTACAGAACTCGATGTAGCGGCCCGCCGCGTCGTCCAGCCGGCGGGCTTTGCCCAGGCTGGCCGAATCCACCCACACCGGCGGTTCGTCCAATGCCGCTTCCACGGCCAGCTCCCAGTCGTCCGGCAGCTTGGCGCCCTGCGCACTGAAAAACTTGATGCCGTTGTCCGCGAAAGGATTGTGGCTGGCCGAAATCACCACACCCAGGCTGGCCCGCTGCGCACGGGTCAGGTAGGCCACGGCGGGTGTGGGCACCGGCCCCAGCAGCACCACATCGACCCCGGCCGAGTTGAAGCCGGATTCCAGCGCCGACTCCAGCATATAGCCCGAAATGCGCGTGTCTTTGCCGATCAACACCGTGGGGTGCGCTTCGGTGCGCTTGAGCACCCGGCCCACGGCATGGGCCAGCTTGAGAACGAAATCGGGGGTGATCGGGTACTGACCGACCGTGCCGCGAATGCCGTCGGTGCCAAAGAATTTGCGAGCCATGGAATGTTCTGGTGCCTGTGTTGTGACGGGGGAATTATCGGTCCTCGCCCGCCATGGCCTGCCAAACCTTCAGCGCGTCGACCGTCTCGCGCACGTCGTGCACCCGCACCACGCGAGCGCCCCGCTCCACCGCCAGCACGGCCGCCGCCACGCTCGCGGCCACCCGCTCACGCGCCACATCCTGGCCGATGACCCGCCCGAGCGACGACTTGCGCGACCATCCTGCCAACAACGGGTAACCCAAGGCCAGCAACTCGGTCTGGCGGGCCAGCAACGCAAAGTTTTGCGACACTGTTTTGCCAAAGCCGATGCCGTAGTCCAGCACAATGCGCTCGGCCGCCACGCCTGCGTCGCGCAGCCCCTGGGCATGCTGCTGAAAAAACGCGACCACCTGCGACACCGCATCGCCCTCCATCGGCGCCATCTGCATGCTTTGGGGCTCCAGGTGCATGTGCATCAGACACACACCGCAGTTGGGGTGTCGGGCCACCACATCCACACCGCTCAGGCCCTGTTCGCCCAGGCGTTGCAACGCCCACACATCGTTGACGATATCGGCCCCCAGATCGAGGCAAGCCTGCATCACTTCGGGCTTGTAGGTATCAATGGAAACGGGCACCCCCAGCTTCACCAGCTCGCGCACCACAGGCACCACACGGGCCAGCTCGTCCGCCAACGACACGGGTGGCGCGCCGGGCCGGGTGGACTCCCCGCCCACATCCAGCACATGCGCACCCTGAGCCAGCAGTTGTTCGGCATGGCGGACCGCCGCCAACGGGTCGTCGTGCAAGCCACCGTCCGAAAACGAATCGGGCGTCACATTGACGATGCCCATGATTTGGGGCTGAGACAAATCGATGGTGAAACGGCTGGTTTGCCAGAAGGGATGAGGGCTAGGCTGGATCATGACGTGTCCGTACCGGGCGGGCAAGGCTTGCCCAATGAAAACCGGGGCCCTGAGGCCCCGGAAAGATCACCGAATCCGCTCAAGCAGCGGTGGGTGTGGGATCGTGTTTCACCACGGGCGTACCGCCCCCGTCACCGCCCCCACCGGCCGGTGGGTTGCGGGGAGTCCAGTCCTTCGGAGGCCGGGGCGGTTTACCCGCCATGATGTCGTCAATCTGGTCGGTCTCGATGGTTTCCCACTCCAGCAGCGCCTTGGCCATCGCATGCATTTTGTCGCTGTGCTCTTCAATCAAGCGACGGGCCAACGCGTATTGTTCGTCGATGATGCGGCGCACCTCCACGTCCACCTTGCGCATGGTTTCTTCGCTCATGTTGGTGGTTTTCGTCACCGAGCGGCCCAAAAACACTTCGCCTTCGTTTTCGGCATAGACCATCGGGCCCAGCGCATCGCTCATGCCATACCGCATCACCATGTCGCGGGCAATGTGGGTGGCGCGTTCGAAATCGTTGCTGGCGCCGGTGGTCATCTGGTTCATGAACACTTCTTCGGCAATCCGACCACCGAACAGCATGCTGATCTGGTTCAGCATGTAGTCCTTGTCGTAACTGTAGCGGTCCTTCTCGGGCAGGCTCATGGTCACACCCAGCGCACGGCCGCGCGGAATGATGGTGACCTTGTGCACCGGGTCGCATTTGGGCAGCAGCTTGCCAATCAGGGCGTGGCCGGCTTCATGGTAGGCCGTGTTGCGCCGCTCTTCCTCGGGCATGACCATGCTCTTGCGCTCGGGGCCCAT
>CAZSZN010000138.1:0-7963 GCA_964610405.1 uncultured Macromonas sp.
CATCATGGCCATCAGCACCTGGATTTCGCTGATCTGCGCCGGGTCGCGGGTGAACAGCGGTTCGATGAAATGCGGCTGCGGCGCCTGCACCACAAAGTCCACCCAGTCGGCGGGCACGTCAATGCGGGGCAGGCGGGTGGTTCGGCCATCCACCAGTTCGTTCACCTGCGCAATCACGATGCCGCCCGAAAACGCGGTGGCCTCGACGATGGCGGGCGTGTCCTCGGTGTTGGGGCCGGTGTAGAGGTTGCCCTCGGCGTCGGCGGCCTGCGCGGCGATCAGCGCCACCTGCGGCGTCAGGTCCACAAAGTAGCGGGCGAACAGCTCCAGGTAGGTGTGGATGGCGCCGATCTGCAGGCGCCCCGCCGAGGCCAGCTGGGCCAGCCGGGCACTCTGCGGCCCGGAGAAGCTGAAGTCCAGCTTGCTGGCGATGCCGTTCTCGAACAAATCCAGGTGCTGTGGCAGCGCAAGCACCGACTGGACCATGTGCAGGTCATGGACCTGCGCCGGGTCCAGCCCCACCAGGGCCCGGGCCAGGAAGTCGGCCTGTTTCTGGTTGTTGCCTTCCAGGCACACCCGGTCCCCCGGGCGCAGCACGGCGGTCAGCAAATCGGCCACGGCCGCGGCCTGGACCGATTTGCCTTGCAGCTGGCGCCCGAGGGCCGTGGCCGCGCGCCCGAGTCGTGCCTGTTTTTGAGTGGATCGGGCGTTCCAGGAAGGGGCTTCCATCAGCATGGTGGGTCAAAAAATATCGATGAAACGAAGGCGGGGCAGGGCGGGTGCGCCCCTCACTCCAACTTGACGTTGGCCGCTTTCACGACGCTGGCCCAACGCTTGGTTTCGCCATCGACAAACTCGCCGAAGGCGGCCCCGTACAGGTTGGGTGTTTCCGCGCCCAGGTTGGTCCAGGCGGTCTTGATCTCGGGTGAGGTGAAGGCTTTCTTCAGCTCCTGCTGCATCCGCTCCACCGCCTCGGCCGGGGTGTTCTTGGAGGCCCAGAGCCCGTACCAGGTCGAGACCTGGTAGTCGGGCAGCCCGCTTTCGACCGTGGTGGGAATGTCGGGGAAGCCCGACGCGCGCTTGTTGCTGGCCACCGCGAGTGCCTTCACCCGCCCGCCTTTGATGTGGTTGGCCGACGACCCCAGGCCGTCGAACATCACCGCCACCTGCCCGCCCAGCAGGTCTTGCAGCGCCGGGCCGGCCCCCCGGTAGGGAATGTGCTGGATGTCCAGTTGGGTTTGCAGCTTGAACAGTTCGCCGGCCAGGTGGTGCGAGGTGCCGTTGCCGGCCGAGCCGTAGTTCAAGCCCCCGTTCTGTACTTTGGCGAACTTCAGGAATTCCGGCAGGTCCTTCACCGGCACCCGCTGCGGATTCACCACCAGCACCTGCGGCACGCTCGCCAGCAGCGCCACCGGCTTGAAGTCGTTGGCCAGGTGGTAGTCGAGTTTGGGGTAGATCGACGGTGCGATGGCGTGGTGCACGCCGCCCATGAACCAGGTGTAGCCATCGTGCGGCGCCTTGGCCGCCACGGTCGCGCCAATGTTGCCGCCCGCGCCGCCTTTGTTGTCCACCAGCACCTGCTTGCCCAACTGTTTGGTGAGCTGGGCGAACAAGGGGCGCGCAAACGCATCGGTGCCGCCGCCCGCCGGGAACGGCACCACGATGGTCACGGGTTTGGTCGGCCACGCCTGTGCCGCAGCGGGCCCTGCCAGGGTCACGGCCAACAGGGCGGCCGTGGCCCCCATCCATTCGCGTTTGTTCATCATCCTTGTCTCCGGTTTTTGGTTTGTGGACGTTGCAGCTTGGTGGCAACGTTCCTATCGTCGGGCCATCGACCAAAATACGCCATTCGCCATTGGTTGAGGCTTCCTCTCTGGTGGGTTAAGGAGAAACCGTGATCAACCTGAATCGCTTCGATCTTGTGACGCTGCGGCTGTTCGTGGCCGTGGTGGACGCCGGCAGCCTGACCGCCGGGGCCGACCGGTTCGGCATTTCCCTGGCGGCCGCCAGCAAGCGCATCGTGGAGCTGGAGCAGCACTGCGGCGTGGCCTTGCTCGTTCGCGGGCAGCGCGGGGTCACGGCCACGGCCGAGGGGCAGACGCTGCACCGGCATGCGATTGAAGTGGTCGCGCGCCTGGAGCAGCTGGTGCAGGCGGTGGACGATTTGCAGGGCGGCTCCAGCGGGCACCTGCGGCTGTGCGCCAACCCGTCCGCTTGCGGCGGGTTTCTGCCGGCCCTGCTGGCGCGTTACGCCGAACGGTATCCCATGGTCTGCATCGAGCTGGAGGACGCCTTGAGCGAAGACGGCATCCGCGCGGTGCAAAAAGGCAGCGTGGAGCTGGCCGTGATCGGCGACAACGTGCCGCGCGAGGGCCTGGAAGTCGTGTTGTGCGATGTGGACGAACTCGTGTTGCTGGTGCCCAGGAGCCACCCGCTCTCGCAGCAACACACGGTGACCATCAAGGAGGCGCTGGCGCACGACCAGGTGGCGTTGGCCCGCAGTGCGTCGCTGACCCGCAAAGTGATTGCGGCGGCCGAGATGGTGGGCCTGACCTTGAAGATCCGCGTGCAGGTGCGCAGCTTTGACGCCATGTGCCGCATGGTGGCCAGCGGGTTGGGCGTGGCGGTGCTGCCGCTGGCGGCCGCACAGCTCTACGTGCAGGCCCTGGACGTGGCCCTGGTGCGCCTGACTGGGGCCGATGTCGAGCGCCGCTTGCTGCTGGCCATGAGGCAGCGCGCCCAACTCTCCAACGCCGCGTTGGCCTTGGTGGAGCTGGTCGAAGCCTGATCCTACGGGGCGGCTTCAGACCAGGGTCACGCCAGCGGCGCGACAGACGCCCCCTGAATCCCGTGCCGCTGCAGCGCTTCGGCCACGAAGCCGCTGGCCTTCATGTCTTCCACGAACGCGGCCAGGTAGGCGGCGGCCGCTTCCCCCCGGCCTTTGGGCAGGCCCATGGCTTGCTGGATCACCATGAAGCGACCGGGCAGCAGGCGCAGGCCGGCAAAGCGCTGCTGGTCCGCTTCCAGCTGCTGTTTCACGCCGGCGGCCACGTCCAGCCCTTGTTCCACGAACACGTCCACCACTGTGGGCGAGGTGGGCGCGCGCACGATTTCGGCGTGCTTCAGTTCGCGGCTCAGGTACAGGTCGTAGGCGCTGCCCTTGCCCACCACCACGCGGGTGCCGGGGCGGTCCACTTCGTCGTTGGATTGCAACGGCGAATCCTGCCGCACCAGGTAGGCCCCTTCGATCAGCACGTACGGTGCAGTGAAGGCGATGCCCTGGCCGCGCAGCGGGTCCACCGCAAAAAAGCCGACGTCAGCCTGTTCCTGCGTCACCGCATCCACCGATTTGCCCGCGGCGTCGAACACCACGAATTCCAACGGCAAACCCAGGCGCTGTGCCAGCGCACGGGCCAGGTCCACCGACACACCACCGGGCTCGCCCGTCTGGGCGTTGCGGTGGGCCAGGATGGGGTTGCCCAGGTTGATGGAGGCACGCAGGGTGCCGGTGGGGGCGAAAGCGGTGGCGATGGCGGTCATGGTGGCAGGCCTTTCTAGGAAAAAGGGGTCAGGGTTGGGCCGGGCGGCCGGGCTCCAACAGGTTGCTGATCTTGGCGAGGTTTTTCAGGGTTGAACCCAGGTGGTCGCGCAGGGCCACAGAGGCTTCGTCGTTGCGCTCGCGCTCCAGCAGGTCCAGGATGTGCAGGTGCTGCTCGCAATGGGTGCGGTAGCGCTCGCGGTTCTGCATCGACCGGTAGGACAACAGGCGCCGCACCCGGTTGACGCGCTTGATGGTGTCGATGAAGAAGGCGTTGCCCGAAGCCTCCACCAGCGATTCGTGGAACTGCACGCCGCGTTGGTGCAACTGGTCGGCGGTGTCGGTGTCGATACCGCCTTGCAGCAGGTGGTGTTCGGCGGCGCGGCAGCGCGCCAGCACCTCAGGCGCCAGCCGGTAGTGGGGCTCCAGCAGGGCGGCGGGCTCCAGCGCCAGCCGCAGCCGGTACGACTGCAACAGGCTGTCTGGCGTGGTGAGCATGGACGAAAACTCCCAGCCGTAGCCGGGTTTTTTCTGGATCCAACCCTCCTGCGCCACCCGCCCCAGCACCGCCAGCAACTGCGCCTGGCTGAGCTGGTAGCGGGCCTTGAGCTGGGCTTCGGACACTTCGTCGGGCAGCAGGCCGCGCAGCCGGTCTTCGGCCAGCTGGAAATACACCGTGGTGGTCGGGTCGGCCTCGCTCAGGCCGAGTTCGCGCAGCAGGTCGTCGTGGCCGCCCTGGACCGCCCGCGCCAGGAAGTAGCCCCGGTGCCGCTCGCGGCGCAGCAAACCCTTGTCGTGCAGCAGGCCCAGCGCCTGGTTGATCGGCGAGCGCGACACCCGCAGCCGATCGGCCAGCAGTTGTGCCGGCAGGTGAGCGCCTTCTGTCAGGCCTTCGCGGCGGACGAGCTCAACGATCTGGGCGGCAATGGCGGTGTCGGCACTCATGGTGAGGGATTGTGCCCGTGCACACCGGTTTGCAGGGGCCGATCGTGCGATGGGCGACTAGGGTTTACCATGACGTGCATTTTGCATTTAGACAAAATAAAATGCAATCAAGCGTCACCCATCTCTGCCCGAAACCGCTGGGCGCCCTCACTGGAGATTCGCATGAAGACTACGCGCCGCCTGGCCCTCTGCACCCTGGCCCTGTCCGTTGGCGGGCTGTTGCCCCTGGCCGCCCAGGCACAGGACTACCCATCCCGCCCGATCACCATCGTGGTGCCATTTTCGGCCGGTGGCGGGGTGGACGTGGTGGCGCGCCTGCTGGCCGAGAAGTTGCGGGCCACCCTCAACGCCACCATCGTGGTGGACAACAAAGCCGGCGGCAGCGGCATGATCGGCGCGCAGGCGGTGGTCAAGGCCAGCCCCGATGGCTACACCCTGCTGCTGGGCTCGGCCGGTGAAACCGCGATCAACCCCTTTGTCTACAAGGCCCGCATGACCTACGACCCGGTCAAGGACCTGCAGCCGGTGACCCTGGTGGTGAAGGTGCCGAACGTGCTGATCGCCAGCCCGCGCCTGCCGGTGAAGAACACGGCGGAACTGGTGGCCCACGCCAAAAAGAACCCCGGCCGCCTGAGCTACGCCTCCAGCGGCGTGGGCAACCCGCAGCACCTGAACGGTGAGCTGCTGGAGGAATTGGGCGGCATTCACATGGTGCACATTCCTTACCGGGGCGCGTCCGGCCAGTTGGTGGACGTCACCTCCGGCGTGGTGGACATGACCTTTGTCAGCTACACGGCGGCCAAGTCCTTCATCGAGACCGGCCGGGTCAAGGCCATCGCGGTGACCTCGGCCAAGCGCGCTGCGTTTGCCCCCGACATCCCGGCGCTGGCCGAATACGCACCGCTGGCCAAGTACGACCTGGAAAACTGGTTCGGTCTGTTCGCGCCGGCCGGCACGCCCGAGCCGGTGGTGCAAAAACTCAACGCCGCCGTGACCCAGGCGCTCAAAGACCCCGAGCTCGCCAAGAAGCTGCGCGACCAGGGCGGTGAGCCCTCGCCCCTGACGCCGCAGCAGTTCCGCGACTTCCTCAAGAAAGAGTCGGCGCAGTTCCAGCGCATCGTGGACACCGCCAAAATCGTCGCGCAGTAAGGCCCAGGTCTTATACTCCACGCGACCTTGGGCGCCGACGCCTAAGTAGTTGCCCTTAAAGACTTCCCGAAACTTTCCGTCATCCTTGGCGCGAACGTGGTGCAGACCCGTTGGCGCCAAGTTTTTTTGTATTGAGATCAAAAATCCCTTTTTGACTTGTTGAACATGGACTATTTCAGCGTAGCTTTTCTGATTGCAGTACTGCAAATCATCGCCATCGACATCCTGCTGGGGGGGGACAACGCGGTTGTTATCGCCCTCGCCTGCCGCAAGTTGCCGCCCGAACAGCGCAACAAAGGCATTTTCTGGGGGGTTGCGGGTGCCATCGGTTTGCGGGTGGTGCTGATTTTCTTCGCGCTGCAATTGCTGCAGCTGCCGTTCCTGAAGCTTGTGGGCGCCTTGTTGCTGTTGTGGATCGGCGTCAAGCTGATGCAGCCGGAAGATGACGCGCACGGCAACATCGAAGGTGCGGTCACGCTGGCCGGTGCCATCAAAACCATCGTCATTGCCGACGCGGTGATGAGCCTGGACAACGTGATCGCCGTGGCTGGCGCCGCACATGGCGACATGGGCCTGGTGGTGTTCGGCATCCTGATCAGCATCCCCATCATCGTCTGGGGCAGCAAGTTCGTTCTCAAGCTGATGGACCGTTTCCCGGTGGTGATCACCCTGGGTGCCGCCCTGCTGGGCTGGATCGCTGGCGGCATGCTGGTGTCCGACGTCTGGGTCAAGCCCTACGTGGCAGACTACCCGTCCTGGTTGCACTACCCGGCCTCGGTGGCGGGTGCGCTGCTGGTGCTGGCCATTGGCACGGTGCTGGCCAAACGGCACAAGCCGGCGGCTGAACAGCCCTTGGTCGACCTGGCCGAAGACGACGACATCGCCACCAACAACACTTCTCGCTGAGCACGGATATGACCCAGAAGATCCTTTTCCCAGTTGATGGCTCTGACCATGCCCTGAAGGCCCTGCAGACGTGGTTCGCCCAGAACCCGCAAGGCGGCCAGGCCGAGTTGCACCTGCTGAACGTCCAGTTGCCGGTGGACGGCAACGTGACCACGTTCGTGAGCCAACAAGACCTCAACGAGTACCACCGCGCCGAAGGTCTCAGCGCGCTGGCGCCGATCCACCAGTGGCTGCAGTCCCAAGGCCATGCCTACCACGACCACATCCTGGTCGGGCACCCGGCCGATGTGATCTGCCGCTTCGCCCAGGAGCGTGGCATGACCCAGATCGTCATGGCCAGCCACGGCCGCACCGGCCTGCTGGAGCTGATCATGGGTTCGGTCGCCACCGAAGTGAAAGCCAAGGCCACCGTGCCGGTGGCCGTCATCGCTCAGGCTTGATGACATCCCCTGGGGCCTGCCCATAGCCCGCAGGCCCCAATGGTGGTTCGGCTGTAAGCGGCCTCAGCCCATCACCATGCAGTAGTTCAGCGCGTGCAGGATGCGTTTTTCGCTGATGAACCCCAGCTTGAGCCAGAAGCGCAAGGCTTCAATGAAGGAGACGCTGGTGGGGCAGCAGCAGGGTGGCCTGTGGGGCGCACAGCCTACCATGGTGCGCAGGCACCGCCCCTTTGAATTCAAGTGACCGTGCCCAGTGCCCAGGGCACGAACTCGTTTTGCCCGTAGCCGTGCACCTCGCTGCGCGTGCGCTCGCCAGACGCCACCGCCAGCATCTGCGCAAAGATGCGCTCGCCCACGGCGGCCACGGTGTCGTGGCCATCCACGATGCCGCCGCAGTCGATGTCGATGTCGTCGGACTGGCGCTGCCACAAGGCGCTGTTGGTGCCCAGCTTGAGCGAGGGCGTGGGCGCGCAACCGTAGGCCGAGCCACGCCCGGTGGTGAAGCAGATGAGGTTGGCGCCGCCCGCCACCTGGCCGGTGGCGGATACGGGGTCGTAGCCGGGTGTGTCCATGAAGACGAAGCCGCTGTCGCGCACGGGCTCGGCGTACTCGTACACGGCCATGAGCGGCGAGGTGCCGCCCTTGGCGATGCCGCCCAGGGACTTTTCCAGCACGGTGGTGAGTCCGCCGGCCTTGTTGCCCGCTGAGGGGTTGTTGTCCATGGCGGCGCCGTGGCGCGCGCAGTGCGCTTCCCACCAGCGGATGCGTTCCACCAGCTTCTGGCCCACCTCGGGCGTGTGGGCGCGCCGGGTGAGCAGGTGTTCGGCGCCGTAGATTTCTGGCGTTTCCGACAGGATGGCCGTGCCGCCGTGGCGCACCAGCAGGTCCACCGCTGCGCCCAGGGCGGGGTTGGCCGAGATGCCGGAATACCCGTCGGACCCGCCGCATTGCAGACCCACCACCAGGTGGCTGGCGGGCACCGGCT
>CAZSZN010000139.1:0-7962 GCA_964610405.1 uncultured Macromonas sp.
CACATCGTACCGGGGACAGAACTGGTCGTCGGGGACTTTTTCAACGGCCTGCTAGGGGCGGTCTCGCCGGGAAACGGTAATTTGGCCAGTTGGTGAACGTGGAGCACCGGTGTATGAACTCATTGATCACGCCCGACGAAGTGCCGCGCTGGATCCCCGGCCGGCTCACTCTGGATAGCTCACCTCTTGGGTGGGAAGAAACCATTTTGAAGGGTTATCGCTACGACAGCCTCGACGTTGAGATACCCACAATGCGTGATTACATGATCGTCGTGTATCG
This sequence comes from uncultured Macromonas sp., assembly GCA_964610405.1. Lineage (GTDB taxonomy): Bacteria > Pseudomonadota > Gammaproteobacteria > Burkholderiales > Burkholderiaceae_C > CAZGDZ01. Next base: position 281 of record CAZSZN010000139.1, read on the forward strand.
GAGTGGGGTGGCAGAGATGAGCCGGCGAAGCGGGGGGCCCTGGCAGTCCGCGAGGGTCGAACCAGGCGTTGTTTCCGTTTTGACCCGTGCCGAACAATCACAGTGGCGTTGGGACAAAGGGATCAATGTGTCTCATCTCTACCTTTCCCAAAGCGCTGTCGCTCGTGTCGCAGGCGAGGTTTTCGACAAAGACGTGAGGGATGTGGAGATGCAGGACATGGTTCGATCCGAAGATCCAGTTCTGCCGGCTTTAGTCTCCCTGTTTGAGAACGAACTGAAATGCGGATTGGTTGGCGGTCAGATTTATGTGGACGCTCTTAAGGCTCAGCTATGCATTCATATGCTGCGCCAATATGCAAAAGTCGTTTTTCGGGATTACCGCAACTATGGTCGGCTGTCTCGTGCCCAATGTCGACTGGTGGTTCAGTACATAGAAGAACACCTTGATAAGAACATTTCGCTGCAGGATCTGGCCAGCCTTTCCCAATTGAGCGTCTTCGCCTTCATGCGAAAGTTTCGGGCTGATTTCCAGTGTGCACCGCACGCCTACGTACTGGCCCAGCGTGTCAAGCGAGCACAACAACAACTTGCGCGCCCTGACATTCCGCTCAAGGTGGTTGCCGCAAACTGCGGATTTTCTGATCAGAGCCACATGACCCGCGTTTTTCGACGCATGCTGAATGTGACACCTGCCGAATACCGGCGGTCTTCGTCCACCGCATGACAATCCAGGCCCCTGCATCACCGCCAGCGTGAAGCTTTCTCGATGACGAAATCGATGAAAGTTCGCACCGCCTGGGTCTGGTAGCGCCCTGGCATGCGCAGCAAAAACAGCCGGGTTCCGAAGATGCTCAGGCGCCAGTTGTTCAGCGCGGTCACAACACGGCCGGTGTTCACGTCTTCCTGAACCACATAGCTCGGCACCAGACCAACCCCCAGCCCCGACAGGATGGCCTCTCGCAGAAACTGGAAGTTCTCGGAAGCCAGCGTCGGGCTCAGTGTGACTTCCTGACGCACCTGATCCTTGTAGGCCGAAAGCCTGAGTTCCCGTCCAACCACCGACGAGGTGATCAGCGGCATGCGCCGCAGGTCTTCCAGATCATCCGGCAGACCGTGTATGCGGGTGAACACGTCCGAGGCACACGCCACGTATCGCACCTGCGCCAGTTCTCTGGCCACAAGTGCTTCCGGTGGCTCGGACATCACCCGAATCGCCACATCCACCTCGTCGCGCAGCAGGTCGTCCACCCGGTTCTCGAACAGCAACTCCAGACTGATGTCGGGGTATTGGCGCTTGAATTCCAGCAGCCAGCCGGTCATGACCAGTTGCCCGAAGCCGGTGGGCACGCTGACCCGCACGGCGCCGTGCAGGCCGCGACCCAGGGAGTCTATGGCTTCCCTGGCGGCGGTCAGTTCGTCTCGGATGGCGCGTCCGTGGCGGTAGAGCGTTTGACCGATCTCCGTCGGTTCGATGCGCCGTGTGGTCCGGCGCACCAGTTGCACACCCACCGACTTCTCCAGTTGCTGCAGGTGGTAGCTGACGTTGGCGCGGCTGACTTTGAGCTTGCGCGCGGCACTGCTCAGGTTGCCAGCATCAAGGATGTCTACCAACAGCACAAGTCCGGTCAGGTCCATGGATCAACTGTCAAACGAATTTTGACACAGTGTTAAACATCGAACGGATTGTCAGGTCTATGTGCGAACAACACAATCCCCCGCACCCCTAAATGCCCGGTCTCGGGCACCACTTCTGAACTTCAAACCACATGGCACTCGACACAGAAACCTTTTCTTTGCTCAAGGACAGCGTGCAACGCTTCATTCGTGAGCGTCTGGTCCCCGCCGAAAACAGCGTGGAAGAGCACGATGACGTCCCCTCGGACATCGTCGACGACATGAAAGAGCTGGGCCTGTTTGGCCTGTCGATTCCGGAGGAGTTCGGCGGCATCGGCCTGTCGATGGTGCAGGAATGCGAAGTGGCCTTTGAGCTGGGGCAGACAGCCTTGGCCTTCCGCTCGGTGGTGGGCACCAACATCGGCATCGGTTCACAGGGCATCCTGATGGACGGCACGGCTGAACAGAAGGCCGAATACCTGCCCCGTATCGCCAGCGGCGAGCTGATCATTTCTTTCGCGCTTACCGAGCCCAACGCTGGGTCGGACGCTGCGGCCCTGCAGACCCGCGGTGTGCGCGAAGGCGACGACTACCTGCTCAGTGGCAGCAAGCGTTACATCACCAACGCGCCACGCGCCGGTGCTTTCACGCTGATGGCGCGCACCGACGGACCGGGCGCCGGCGGCATCTCGGCCTTCATCGTCCCGTCGGACCTGCCCGGCATCACCCTGGGCAAGCCGGACAAGAAGATGGGCCAGCGCGGCACGAAGACCTGTGACGTGAACCTGGACAACGTGCGGGTGCCGGCAGTCAACATCATCGGCGGCGTACCTGGCAAGGGTTTCAAAACGGCCATGAAGGTGCTGGACCGCGGGCGCCTGCACGTGTCGGCCCTGGCCTGCGGCATGGCACAACGCATCCTCAACGAATCGGTGGCCTATGCCCAGGAGCGCAAGCAGTTCGGCCAGCGCATCGGGGATTTCCAGCTGGTGCAGGCCATGCTGGCGGACAGCCAGGCTGAACTGCTGGCGGGGTGGTCCATGGTGAAGGCCGTGGCACGGCGCTACGACGCCAAGCCCTTTGGCGTAAACGATCCCGAGGTGAGCATGCAGGCCTCGTGTACCAAGCTTTTCACGACCGAGATGGTCGGCCGTGTGGCAGACCGCGGCGTGCAGATCCACGGTGGCGCAGGCTACATCAACGAGTACAAGGTCGAGCGCTTCTACCGCGACGTGCGCCTACTGCGCCTGTACGAAGGCACGACACAGATCCAGCAGCTGATCATCGGCAAGCAGCTGATGCGGCGGGACTGATAGGCATTCCTTCTTTCTTTCAACTACCGGAGACACGCATGTCCAGACTGATCAAATCACACATGAGCCGTCGTCAGATTTTGTCTATGACAGCCATAACCATCGTGCTGCCGACTTGGGCCCAGTCTGGGTATCCGAGCAAGCCCATCACGATTTTGGTTCCCTTTCCAGCCGGCGGAACCACCGACATCCTCGGTCGCCTGGTAGGGCGTCATCTGGCCTCTCGTCTGGGTGGAACGGTGGTGGTAGAAAACAAACCCGGTGCCGGAGGCTCCGTCGGTTCGGCAATGGTTGCCAAGGCTGCAGGCGATGGCTACACGCTGCTGTTGGGCACGATCGGTACGCATTCCATCAACCAGTACCTGTACAAGAAGCTTGCCTACGATCCCTTCAAGGACTTCGCACCAATCAGTTTGATCGCAATGGTGCCGAACGTGTTGGTAGTCAATTCGTCGTCGCAGATCAAGACGGTCAAGGATCTGATCGCGGCGGCAAAGGCCGATCCTGGCAAGTTGACATATGCGTCGGCTGGCAACGGAACATCGATTCACTTGTGCGGAGCCATGTTTGAGCAAATGGCTCAGGTCTCTATGTCGCACGTACCCTATCGGGGGAGTGCCCCAGCCATCACGGATCTGCTGGGAGGTCAGACCACCTGCATGTTCGACAACCTGCCGTCGGCTATGCCGCACATCAGATCCGGCGCATTGCGTGCTGTAGCGGTAACGACAGTCCGGCGTTCCGCTGCGCTGCCCGATGTGCCCACCATCGCAGAGGCCGGTGTGGCGGGCTATGACGCCAGTTCATGGTTTGGAATCTGGGCACCCGCGTCGACGTCCGCAAGCCTGGTCAGCCGTCTGAATGAGGAAATCAGACAGATCCTGGCCCAGCCCGATGTCAGGCAGACATTGAAGGAGCAGGGGGCAGAAGCCGCACCCGATAGTCCGTCGCAGTTCGCAGCCTTCATCCAGGCAGAGGCTGCCAAGTGGGCGAAGGTGGTTAAAACGGCCAACGTGCAACTGGACTGAAGACATGGGAGCCCTCAGCCACATTCGGGTGCTGGACCTGACGCGGGTCCTGGCAGGCCCCTGGTGCACGCAGACGTTGGCCGACCTAGGTGCCGACGTGATCAAGATCGAACGTCCTGGCCAGGGCGACGACACACGGCAATGGGGGCCGCCCTATGCGCGCGATGCGCATGGGCAGGACACCACCGAGGCCGCGTACTACCTGGCGGTGAACCGCAACAAGCGGTCCGTCACGCTCGACATCGCCACCGCCGAGGGCCAGGACCTGGTCCGCCGCCTGGTGGCCCAATGCGATGTGCTGGTCGAGAACTTCAAGGTGGGCGACATGCAGCGTTACGGGCTCGACCACGAAAGCCTGCGCCGCGAGCACCCCGGTCTCATCTACTGCTCCATCACCGGCTTCGGCCAGACCGGTCCGTACGCGCCGCGCGCCGGCTACGACTTCATCGTGCAGGGCATGGGCGGCTTCATGAGCGTCACCGGGGAGCGCGACGGCCAGCCTGGCGCGTCGCCCCAGAAGGCCGGTGTCGCGATCGCCGACCTGTTCACCGGGGCGCACGCCACCATCGCCATCCTGGCGGCGTTGAACCACAAGGAGCGCACCGGCGAAGGCCAGCACCTGGACATCTGCCTGCTGGACACCCAGGTGGCCATGATGGCCAACATGGCCACAAACTACCTGGCCACGGGAAAGCCGCCCACGCGCTGGGGCAACGCGCACCCCAACATCGTCCCTTACCAGGTGTTCAAGGTGGCGGATGGCTGGGTCATCGTCGCCTGTGGCAACGACAGCCAGTTCCGCAAGCTGACCCAGGTCGCAGGGCAGCCGGAACTGGCCGACGACCCTCGTTTCGCCACCAACCCCGCCCGGGTGCGGCACCGCGACCAGCTGGTGCCCTTGCTGGAGGTGCTGATGCAGCAGCGCCCTCGCGACGAGTGGATCCGTCTGCTGGAAGCGGTGGGCGTGCCCTGTGGGCCCATCAACGACATGGCCGACGTGTTCCGCGACCCGCAGGTGCTGGCCCGCGACATGCGCCAGGAACTTCCCCATCCCACCGCCGGGCAGGTCAGCGTGCCGGGCAGCGCGCTCAAGCTCTCGGCCACGCCCGTGACCTACCGCAGCGCGCCGCCGCTGCTGGGCCAGCACACACAGGAAGTGCTGCAGTCGCTCGCTGCCCTGTCGGTGGACGAGCTGGACGCCTTGAAGAACCGACAGATCATCTGAACCCGTGAACCATCCCATGAGCCAGCCCTTACCGACAGCGCTTCGCGTCGAACGCATCGAACTCAATGCCCCTCCCGTCAACAGCCTGGGTATCGCGCTGCGAAGGCACATCGTCGACGCGGTGCGCGCCGCCGAGGCAGATCCCGAAGTCGCGGCGATCGTGCTCATCGGCAACGACAAAGCCTTCTCGGCTGGTGCCGACGTTTCCGAGTTCGGCACGCCGCTGCAGTTTGAAACACCCATGCTGCGCGATGTCATCGCCACCCTGGAAGGCTGCTCGAAGCCGGTGGTGGCCGCCATCTCGGGTGTCGCCCTGGGTGGTGGGCTGGAGCTGGCCCTGGGCTGCCATGCCCGCGTGGCCCTGGCATCGGCCCGCCTGGGCACGCCGGAAATCCAGCTGGGCCTGATCCCCGGTTCGGGGGCGACCCAGAAGCTGCCGCGGCTGATGGGGCCCGAGAAAGCCCTGGCGATGATGCTCTCGGGCCAGCCCCAGGCGGCCGCCGACCTCTCGGCCTCCGGCCTGCTGGACCAAGTGGTGTCGCAAGATCTGTGGGCAGCGGCCTCCGCACTGGCCCTGGCGCTGGCACAGGACGGCAAGGTCCTGCCTCGGGCACGGGACCGCAGCGTCGATGCCGCGGCCTGCCAGGCCGCGGTCGATCAGGCGTCCGCCCGCTTCAACCCGCGCCAGCGCGCCCAGCCTTCCTACCAGGCCCTGCTGGACGCGGTGCAGGCCAGCGCGCTGCCGTTCGACGCCGGCATGCAGCGCGAGCGCGAACTGTTCCTCTCGCTGATGCAGAGCGGCGAAGCCGCCGCCTTGCGCTACCAGTTCCGGGTCCAGCGCGAATCGGCCAAACTGCCAGCCCACCTTTCGGCCGAGCCCCGTGCGTTGGAGCGCGTGGCCGTCATCGGCGCCGGCACCATGGGCTCGGGCATCGCCATCGCCGCGCTGGAAGCCGGCTTGCAGGTCTGCCTGCTGGAGCAGTCGGGCGATGCGCTGGCGCGCGGTTCGGCGCGCATCGCCGAGCACTTCGCCTCGCGCGTGAAGGCCGGCAAGGTGGACTCGGCCAAAGCCGAGCGCCTGCTGGGCTGCCTGACGGCGACGCTGGAGTGGTCGGCGCTGCAGGCAACCGATGTGGTGATCGAGGCGGTTTTTGAAGACCTGGCGGTCAAGCAGTCGGTGTTCCGTCAGATCGACCAGCACGCCCGGCCGGGTGCGGTGCTGGCCACCAACACCTCGTACCTCGACATTGATGCGATTGCCTCGGCCACTGCCCGGGCCCAGGACGTGGTGGGCTTGCACTTTTTCAGTCCGGCCAACGTCATGAAGTTGCTGGAGGTGGTGCAAGGCCGCGACAGCGCGCCCGACGTCATCGCCACCGGCATGGCCCTGGGGCGCCAGCTCAAGAAGACGCCCATCCTCTGTGGCAACGCCTTCGGCTTCATTGGCAACCGCATCTACAACGCTTACCGCAAGCAGTGCGAGTTCATGCTGGAAGACGGTGCCTGGCCCGAGGACGTGGACCGCGCCCTGACCGATTTCGGCTTTGCCATGGGACCGTTTGCCGTGGCCGATCTGTCGGGGCTGGACATCGCGTGGCGCATGCGGCAGGCCAACGCGGCCTCCCGCGACCCACGGGAGCGCTATGTGCACATCCTGGACCGCCTGTGCGAGATGGGGCGCATGGGCCGCAAAACCCAGGCGGGCTATTACAGCTACGCCGACGGCAAGCCCAGCCCCGCAACCGATGAGGTGGTGCGCGAAGTCATCGTCCAGGCCGCGGCCGAGCGCGGCATCGTGCGTGTGCCGCTGGAGGCCGGCGCGATCCAGCGCCGTGCGCTGCTGGCCATGGTGAACGAGGCCGCGCTGCTGTTCAGCGAAGGTGTCGCGCACCGGGCTGGCGACATCGATGTGGTGCTGGTCAACGGCTACGGTTTTCCGTCCTGGGTGGGCGGCCCCGTGCACTGGGCCCGGACTCAGCCCCGCGCCCGTCTGGAGCAGGAGCTTGACCAGCTCATCGCAGCCAACGGCTTTGGCGCGGTGCGCGCCACGCCGGCCATGCTGGTCCGCCTGCTCGATTGAAACGTTCGAACCCATTTTTCCGCTGTTGTCCCTTTTCCTTTCTGCATTGCCATGACCATGTCCCATGCCTTCATCTGCGACGCGATCCGCACCCCGTTTGGCCGCTATGGCGGCGCCCTCAGTTCTGTCCGGGCCGACGACCTGGGCGCCGTCCCGCTGCGCGCGCTGATGGCGCGCAACCCAGGCGCGGATTGGGCCGCCGTAACCGACATCATCTTCGGCTGCGCCAACCAGGCCGGTGAAGACAACCGCAACGTGGCGCGCATGAGCGGCCTGCTCGCCGGTCTGCCGATGGAGGTGCCCGGCAGTACAGTCAACCGACTGTGCGGCTCGGGCCTGGACGCCATCGGTACCGCTGCGCGTGCCATCAAGTCAGGCGAAGCCGGGCTGATGATCGCCGGCGGTGTGGAGAGCATGAGCCG
>CAZSZN010000140.1:0-7802 GCA_964610405.1 uncultured Macromonas sp.
ACCACGGCAAATCCCCGGCCCTGCTCACCGGCACGGGCGGCTTCCACCGCCGCGTTCAGCGCCAAAATGTTGGTCTGGAACGCGATGCCGTCGATCACGCTGATGATGTCGCTGATGCGCTGGCTGGACTGGGTGATGTCGTCCATGGTCTGCACCACTTGGCCGACCACCGCCCCGCCCTTCTGGGCCACCTCGGCAGCGCTGGACGCCAACTGGTTGGCCTGGCGGGCCGAATCGGCACTCTGACGCACTGTGGCGGTCAGTTCTTCCATGCTGGCGGCGGTTTCTTCCAGGTTGCTGGCGGCCTGCTCGGTGCGGCCACTCAGGTCTTGGTTGCCGCTGGCGATTTCGCTGGAAGCTTGAGAAATGCCGTCGCTGGCATCGCGGATTTGCCCCACCACCCGCAGCAAGCCATTCTGCATTTCCGTCAGTGAGCGCAGCAAACTGCCAAACTCGTCCTGGCGGTTCACCGCCATGCGGCGCGTCAGGTCGCCGTGCGCAATCGTGTCGGCAAAGTCCACCGCTTCGCGCAGCGGGCGGGTGATGGAACGCGTGATGGACACCGCCACGATCACGCCAATTGTCAAAGCCACAACCAGCAACCCCAACTCGACCATGATGGCGCCATCCACATCTTCCTTCGCCGCAGTGGAGAACTCGTCCACGAAGCGGTGCTGGAGTTTGGCCAGCTCTTCCTGAGCGCTCATGTAAGCGTTGGCCGACGGCAACAGGCGCGCGTTCAGCAACTGGTCCGCCCCAGCGACATCGTCGGCCTTGAGCGTGTCGAAGTACTCCTTGCGGGCCGCGATGTAATCGGTGCGCAACTGTGCCACCTTCGCGAGCAACGCCTTGCCTTCGTCGGACGCGATCTCGGCCTCCAGCGTTTTTTGCAACTCATTGATGCGCTGGGTGGTTTGTGTGATCAGCGGGGTGAAATAGCCCTCCACCTCGGGCGCGTTGCGCGATTTGGCGATCGCCATGACACGGTTCACGTTCAGTCGGGTGCTGGCGGCCCACTGCTCGGTCAGCGTCGCTCGGCGCTCCATCACCACCACCCGGTTGAGGTCGTCCAGCAGGACACGGAACTCCGAGACCGCCAAGCCCACCACAGCCACCAACAACAACAGGACGACCGCGAAAGCCGCCCCCAGACGAGTACCGATGCGAAGGTTGGTCAGGTTCATGTTTTATGCTCGCTGTACGGTTGGTTTACCTAGGGAAAAATCAATCTCGGGCTCGTTGCCGACGTTCGGGCCCACCGTAGCCCGCCACCTGGGCATGGCCACGCGTGGCTGCCGGCATCAACGGCGGATGCCCCGCGTCGCCCTGCATCAGTCGGAACACCGCCACCAGGTCGGCCAGGCGCTGGGCCTGGTCGCGCAGGCTGTCGGCGGCAGCGGCGCTTTGCTCCACCAACGCGGCGTTTTGCTGGGTGACCTGATCGAGCTGGCCCACCGAGCCGTTGATTTCGGCCAGGCCCTGGGCCTGCTCGCCAGTGGCGGAGGTGATGTCGGCAATGAAAGACGACACCTTCTCGGCGTTGTTCACGATGTCGCGGATGGTGGCGCCCGCCTGGTGCACCAACTGGGTGCCGGCATCCACCCGCTCCACGCTGGCGCTGATGAGCGACTTGATTTCGCGCGCGGCCTCGGCGCTGCGCTGCGCCAGGCTGCGCACCTCGCCCGCCACCACCGCAAAACCCCGCCCGGCCTCACCGGCGCGCGCGGCTTCCACCGCAGCGTTCAGCGCCAGGATGTTGGTCTGGAACGCGATGCCATCGATCACGCCGATGATGTCGTGGATCTTCTGGCTGCTCTGGTTGATCTGGTCCATGGTGCTGACCACCTGGCCCACCACTTCGCCACCCTTCTGGGCCACCACCGAATTGTCCCGCGCCATCTGGCTGGCGGACTGCGCCGCGTCGCTGGACTGACGCACCGTCTCGGTGATCTGCTCCATGCGGCTGGCGGCTTGCTGCAGGTTGTTGGCGGTCTGCTCGGTGCGGTTGCTCAGGTCCTGGTTGCCACTGGCAATTTCAAAGCTGGCCTGACGAATGCTGTCGGCCGCCTCGCGCACTTCGCCCACGGTCCGCGACAGGGAGGATTGCATGTCCACCAGACAACGCATCAACTCCGCCAGTTCGTCGGCACCCTGCACATCGGGGCGGGTGGTCAAATCGCCGCGAGCGATGGCCACGGCCAGACCCTGGGCTTGCTCCAGCGGCCGGCAAATGCTTTGCATGTTGGCCAGCGTGGTCGGCACGACGATCAGGGCCGCCGCCGCCACCACCCCAATGAACACCCACACGATGATGGTCGAGGTGGATTGGGCCTCTTCGTAAGAGCCTCGAACCTCTTCGCCCAGCACCTTGTCGAGCGTGGCCATGGTTTCGTCCACCTTGTCGAAGGCGGCATGCGCATCGCGCAGGAACAGGTTGGCGGTGGTGGCCGAATCGTAGGCCTGCGCCTCCAACTGGCGCGCCACCGGCTCCACCGCCCGGACGTAGACCTCCAGTTGGCGGCCGATTTCCTGGGCCAACAGGTTGTCGTCGTCGGCCTCGCCTTCTTGCATGGTGTTCAGACGGGTCTGGGTGTCCTTCCAGGCTTTGTCCCAACTGGCCTTGGCGACCCGCAGACGATCGGGCTTCTCGTAGTTGATGATCATGTCGCGCTCATAGCGCCTCATTTCACCGAGGCCGACTTGCAATTGGCCCAGCGCGACCGACTCGGCGAACGAATGCTTCACGAAATCATGGTTGAAGGCCTGCATGCGGGACATGCCCCACAAACCAGCTCCACCGACCACCAGCAGCAACACCAGCACCACAGCGATCGCCCCCATCATCCGAAAACGGATGGTGAACGCACGCATGAACGACAACAAACCCATAAAAGCCTCCTAGAACGTCGGCATCCTGTACCCCAGGCCATCCCGGGGCACCGACCACAGACCACGCCGACCGGTCAGGATGCCGAAGCGTCCATCAAGCCCATGTCCGGGCTGCTCATCAACGACTCGATGTCCATCAGGATGAGCATGCGCTCACCCACACTCGCAATCCCGGTGACGAACACCGTGTCCACCGCAGAACTGGACATTTCGGGCGCCGGCTTGATGCTGTCGCGGGCCAACTCCAGCACGTCAGACACCGAATCGACCACCGCGCCCACCACACGGCCCTTGATGTTCAACACGATCACCACCGTGAAGCTGTTGTACTCCACCTTTTCGCAACCCAGCTTGATGCGCAGGTCCACCACCGGCACGATCACACCGCGCAGGTTGACCACGCCCTTGATGAACGAGGGCGCATTGGCAATGCGGGTCGGCTCTTCGAAAGAACGGATTTCCTGCACCCGCAGGATGTCGATCCCGTACTCCTCGGCCCCCAAACGGAAGGTGAGAAACTCGGCGTTACCTGCCGACGAAGCCGACGAAGCATTTCTCGTTGGCGACGCACCGGTTTGAGACAGCATGTTGCTCATAGGACCCCATCAAAATTCAGATTCTGACAAACATTCACCACGGTATGGCACCCGCACCACCGGCACAAACCGCCCTTCAGACCGGTAATGTCGTTCATTTTCGGGCGACCGTCCTTGACATGGCTCATGGTAAGGCAAGCCAGGGCGGCGGAAGTGCACACAACACACCGTGCATTTGCTGGCAGTATCGGCCAAAACCACCGCCTCTGGATGCACAATTGGTGTAAACACGGACCTCCAACGCCATGGCACGCCCACCTCTTCCCGCTTCACGACCGCCCGCCTCGCTCTGGCGCCGTTGGTGGCAGCGTTGGTGGAGCCCTGCAACCACCGCCCCAGCGCCCGGCAAGTCGGCGTCACCCCGGCCCGACGATCGCCGCCATGACGACCGCCGCAACACCCGCACGGCCCGGCGCGATCAGCTCTACGCCGTGGTGCGGGAAAACATGATCCGCGCCGGCGTGTTGTCGGGCAGCTACAAGTTCAAGGTACTGACGCTCGACCACGACGGTGTCAGCCACCTGGTGTTGATCGACATTGAAAGCGCTGCGCTGGAAGGTGTGCCCGAAGGCACGCTGGGCTTGGAGCGCGAGCTGCAACAACTGGCCGAAGAACGGCTGCAACTGGAGGTGCGGGCGGTGTACTGGCGGCTGTTGGGCGCCTCCGTGCTCAACACGGCGCCGGCACGAACCGCGCGAACCGAACCACCCCCCGCCGGCGCGGCTGTCGACCCGGTGGAACACGAAGAATTGGCGGCGCTTCACCGCGCACTCGACGCCCACACGCACCGAGACACCCCGCGCGGCTTCGAGCCAACCCGCCCGATGACCCGCCAGGAACGCGGCCGCTTCGCGCCGTTGAGCGAAACCCAGCTCGGCGATTTGGACTGAGCGCGCCGGCGCTCAGTGCCCGGCGAATCCCACCAGGGTGAACAGCGGCAAGCCGCTGTCCTTCAAGCGCTGGCTGCCACCGAGTTCTGGCAGGTCCACGATGGCAGCGCCCTCGGTCACGGTGGCTCCCAGCTTTTCCAGCAGGCGGCGGCCCGCCATCATGGTGCCGCCGGTGGCGATCAGGTCATCGATCAGCAGCACCCGGTCCCCGGGTTGGACCGCATCGGTGTGCAGCTCCACCGTGGCGCTGCCGTATTCCAGCTCGTAGGTTTCTGCCACCGTGGTGAAAGGCAGTTTGCCTTTTTTGCGGATGGGCACAAAGCCCACCCCCAATTCGTAAGCCAGCACCGAGCCGATGATGAAACCACGCGCATCCAGCCCCGCCACCACGTCCGGGCGCAGGGCCCGGTCCATGTAGCGGTGCACGAAAGTGTCGATCAGCACGCGAAACACCTTCGGGTCTTGCAGCAGCGGCGTGATGTCGCGGAACTGCACGCCTGGGGCGGGCCAGTCGGGCACGGTGCGAATGTGAGCTTTCAGGTATTCGGCGGTATCCATGCCCGGGATTATGGGTCAGGCCAGCGGCTTGAAGGTGTAACCGTTGCCCATGGCTTCCAGCGTGCCCATGGCCGGGAACGGGAAGTGAAAACCCGCCACCGTCATCCTGTCCTTCACGGCCATGTCGAAAATGCGGCGCCGCGTCTGGCGGGCCATTTCGGCATCCATATCGAAGGTCACCGCCCAGTCGGGGCTGCGGGCAAACAGCGACGGCACGTTGGTCACGTCGGCCACATAGAGCAGCGACTGCCCCTGCGAGCTGACCTTGAAGATGCTCATGCCCGGTGTGTGTCCGTAAGCCGCCATGGAGGTGATGCCAGGCGCCAGTTCCGCGCCGGGCTGGAAGATGGCGAGCCGGTCAGACGGTACCGCGCCCACCACACGACGCGCGTTCTCGAAACCGCCACGGGCTGCGGGCGGTGCAGCGTTCATGCGTTCGTCGCTCATCCAGTGCGCATGTTCGGGGGCGGGCACATGCACCTTGGCGTTCGGGAACACCCAGGCGCCCGCCTTGTTGCGCAGACCATTGATGTGGTCGCCGTGGTAATGGCTCAGGATGACGTGATCGATGTCGCCCGCGCTGTAACCGGCGGCGGCCAGGTTGGCCAGCAGGCGCCCGGTGGTCGGCGGCCCGTTGTCGGCAAAACCGGTGTCGATCAGGAAACGCTGCCCGGCCGAGACCACCAGCAGCGGCGTGAAGGGGATGTCCACATACTGGGTTGGCAAACTCTGGCTGGCCAGCAGGGCCTGCACCTGTTCCAGCGGCGCGTTGCGCACAAACTCGTCGCCCAACGGGCGGCGCAGGGCCCCGTCGTTCAGGGCCACCACCTCGATGTCACCCACCTTGACTTTGCGAAACCCCGGCGCGGGCAGGTCGGGCGCACCGAGGTTGGGCGCGTTCTGGGACCAGCCAGAAGACAGGGTCAGGGCGGCGGTACCGGCAATACCGGCGGTCAGCACATGGCGGCGGTTCAGCATCGGGGGTCTCCGGAAAGTTCAAGGAGCCCACACCATAGCCACGGTGCCGAACGAGTTGGCCCCGGCCCGTCGATTTCCATTTTTAGCACATGGTTTTTCAGCTGCCGCTGACCAACTTGTCCTCGGCCAGTGCAAGCACTTCGGGCGTGCCCGACAGCACCAAGGTGTCGCCACCGTTCAGCAGCAAATCGTCGTCCAGCGGCACCGTCTTGCCGGTGGCACGTCGCACGCTGACCACCTGCACACCCATCGCATGCAAGGCCAGATCGGCCAACTTCACCCCCACCGTCTTGCCCGCTGGTGGCAGCACCACGGTGGTCAGCCGCTCCTGGTAGAGCTCCTCGACGGTGCTGTCGTCTGCGCCGTGGAAGTAGCCCCGCAGCAGGCTGTAACGCGCCTCGCGCTGCTCCTGCACCCGGCGCAGCACGCGGCGAATCGGCACACCCACCAACGCCAACGCGTGGCTGGCCAGCATCAGACTGGCCTCGATCGCCTCCGGCACCACCTCGGCCGCACCGGCCGCCTGCAATTTGTCGATGTCCTGGTCGTCCACGGTGCGTACCACCACCGGCACGCTGGGTGCGTGGTCGCGCACGTGGTGCAGCACCTTGAGGGCGCTGGCGGTGTCCAGGTAAGTGACGACCACCGCACTGGCGCGGCTCAGGCCAGCCGCCATCAGCGCCTGCAGGCGGGCCGCGTCGCCAAACACGACCGAGTGGCCGGCAGCGGCGGCGTGGCGCACCCGGTCGGGATCCAGGTCCAATGCCATGTAGGGCATGTGCTCGGTTTCCAGCATACGGGCCAGGTTCTGTCCGCAACGCCCGTAGCCGCAAATGATGACGTGCTTGTCGGCCGCGATGGACTTGCGCGCGATCTGCGTCATCTGCACCGACTGCATCAACCAGTCGCTGCCGACCAGCCGGGTGACGATGCGGTTGCTGCCCATGATGACCAACGGCGCCAGCAGCATGGAAATCACCATCGACGCCAGCACCGGGTTGAACAGTTCAGGCGGGACCAGCCGGTTCTGGTTGGCCAGGGTCAACAGCACGAAGCCGAATTCGCCGGCCTGCGCCAGGTACAAACCCACCCGCAGCGAGGTGCCGGCCGGCGAGCCGAACATGCGTGTCAGGCCGGTGATCAACCCCAGCTTGAAGGTGAGCGACAGCACCAACAGCAGCAGCACCAGAGGCCAACGCTCCAGCACCAGCCGCCAGTCCAGCATCATGCCGATGGTGATGAAAAACAGGCCCAGCAGCACGTCATGGAAGGGCCGGATGTCGGTTTCCACCTGGTGCTTGTACTCGGTCTCGGCAATCAACATGCCGGCCACGAAAGCGCCCAAAGCAAGGCTCAACCCCGCGTGCTCGGTCAACCAGGCCAGGCCCAGGGTGATGAGCAGCAGGTTGAGCATGAACAGCTCTTCGCTCTTGCGCCTTGCCACCAAGGTCAGCCACCAGCGCATCACTTTCTGGCCGCCGGTCAGCAAAATGCCCAGCAGCACCACCGCTTTGACCAGCGCCAGCCCCAAGGCGGACATGAGCTTTTCCGGGTCGGAGCCCAAAGCGGGGATCAACACCAGCAGCGGCACCACCGCCAGATCCTGGAACAACAGGATGCCCACCACCCGCTTGCCGTGGTCACTTTCCAACTCCAGCCGGTCGGCCACCAGCTTGACCACGATGGCGGTGCTGCTCATGGCCATCACCGCGCCCATGGCCAACGCCGTCTGCCATTCCATGCGCCACCACTGGGGCAGCAGCCACCCCAGCCCCAGCGAGGCCAGCGTGGTCAGCACCACCGTCAACACCACCTGGGCCGTGCCCAGGCCGAACACGTGCTGCTTCATGGCGCGCAGCTTGGGCAGGCTGAACTCCAGCCCAATGACGAA
>CAZSZN010000141.1:0-7686 GCA_964610405.1 uncultured Macromonas sp.
CAAGTGGACCGACAACAAGGGCGAAACCCGCACCGACGAAGCCGCTGTGGCTTGAGCACAAGCAGCACAAGGAGGAGACACACATGAATAAACACCTTTGTGCATGGGCCGTCTTGACCGCGTTGGGAAGCAGCACGGTCGCCATGGCGCAAGACGCGGCCGATGGCATTGCCAAATACCGGGAAATGCTGCAGGACGGCAACCCAGCGGAGCTGTTCGAGGTGAAAGGCGAAGACCTGTGGAGGCAAAAGCGCGGGCCCAAGGCGGCATCGCTGGAAAAGTGCGATCTGGGCCAAGGCCCGGGCGTGGTGAAGGGCGCTTTCGTGACGCTGCCGCGCTACTTCAAGGACACCGGGCGGGTGCAGGATCTGGAAAGCCGGTTGCTGACCTGCATGGAAACACTGCAAGGCATCGACGTGAAGAAGGAAGTGTCGGCGCGGGGTTTTGGCCGGGGAGAAACGGCGAACGTGGTGGCGCTGGCCACCTGGATCGCGGCCGAGTCCAAAGGCTTGCGCTTCAACCTGCCGCAGGCCACTCAGGCCGAGCGCGACATGTACCAGGTGGGCAAGCGCCTGTTTTACATGCGGGGAGGGCCGCACGATTTCTCGTGTGCGTCCTGCCACGGTGACGATGGCAAGCGGATACGCCTGCAGGAATTGCCCAACCTGACCAAGAACCCGGGTGATGGCGTGGGGTTTGCTGCGTGGCCCGCCTATCGCGTCTCGAACGGGCAAATGTGGAGCATGCAGCACCGTCTGAACGACTGTTACCGGCAGCAGCGTTTCCCCGAGCCCACCTTCGCCAGCGATGTGACGATTGCGCTGGGTGTGTACATGGGGGTGAACGCCCAAGGGGCCGAGTCGATCGTCCCGGCCATCAAACGCTGAGCAGGAGCAACACATGAAAAAGACAACGATGGTGGCTGTTGGCTTGCCACTGGCATGGGCGTTGAGTGCGTGCAGCACCGGGCCGTCTTCGGCCGAGTACGACAAGATGACGGCCGAAATCATCAAGGCGTCGTTTGTGGAGCGGGGCATCGCCAAACTGGACGGGCTGGAACAGGACCCGGCGAATGAAGCCTGCTGGGCGGCCGACGTGGCCGGCAAGCCGCTGGACGAAAAGCTGACGAAAGCGGTGGAAGAGGCCGCCATGAAAACCATCCGTTGGCCAGCGAATGGCCAGTTTCTGGGTGACTGGAAAGAAGGCGAGAAGATTGCCCAAAGCGGTCGCGGCCTGACTTGGACCGACAAAGCGTCCGACGTGAACGGCGGCAACTGCTACAACTGCCACCAGATCAGCAAGGAAGAAATTTCCTTCGGCACCCTGGGGCCCAGCCTGTACCACTACGGCAAGCTGCGCGGGGTGACGAACCCGAACAGCCCCGAGGCCAAGGCGATCGTGGAGTACACCTGGGGCAAGTTGTGGAACTCGCGGGCCTACAACTCCTGCTCTCAAATGCCGCGCGTGGGCCACAAGGGCATCTTGAACGAGCAGCAGTTGAAAGACGTGATGGCCCTGTTGCTCGACCCGAATTCACCCATCAACAAGTGATGCGGTGATGGACGTCTGGCCGCCACGCAGGGTCAGACGCCCAGATGCTGCTCCAGCAGGTGCGGCTGTGACACCAAGGCCTGGGAGGTGCCTTCAAAAACCACCTGGCCCTTCACCAGAATGACGTTGCGGTCGGTGATCTGGGTGACGTGCTTCCAGTTTTTGTCCACGATCACGCTGCTGATGCCGCTGTCGCGGATCAGCGCGCAGATGCGCCAGATTTCACGCGCAATCAAGGGAGCCAGGCCTTCGGTGGCTTCGTCCAGAATCAGCAGGTCCGGGTTGGTCATCAAGGCGCGGCCAATGGTGAGCATCTGCTGTTCGCCGCCGCTGAGTTGCTGGCCGCCGTGGTTGAGCCGTTCGGCCAACCGAGGGAAGGTCTCCAGCACACGCTCGTAGGTCCACTCGCGTTGGCCGCGCACGCCAGGCCGTGCCGCCATCATCAGGTTTTCTTTGACGCTGAGGTTGCCGAAGATGCCCCGGCCTTCGGGAACATAGGCGATGCCTTGGCGGGCCACGTCGTAGGTGTGGGCGCCGGTTTTGTCTTGCCCTTTGATGTGAACCTTTCCGCCGCTGGGCTTGACCAAACCCATGATGGACTTGAGCAGGGTGCTTTTGCCCATGCCGTTGCGGCCCATCAGGCCGATGGTCTGCCCCCGGCCCACGTTGAAGTCAATGCCACGCAGGATGTGGCTGGCTCCATAGTGGGTGTGGAGTCCTTGGGTCTGGATCAACCAGTCGTTGGTGTCGCTCATGCTTCTTCACCCAGGTAGGCGGCTTGCACCCCGGCGTCGGCGCGAATGGCGGCCGGCGTGCCGGTGGCGATGACTTGTCCGTTGACCATGACCGTGAGTTCGTCGGCCAGGGCAAACACGGCGTCCATGTCGTGCTCGACCAGCATCAGGGCGTGGTCCTTTTTGATGGTGAGCAGCAGCTCGACCATGCGCTCGGCCTCGACCTGGCCCATGCCGGCCAGCGGCTCGTCCAGCAACAGCACCTGGGGCGCGGTGGCCAATGTCATCGCGATTTCCAACTGGCGTTGCTCGCCATGACTGATGGCGCCTGCCATCAAGCTGGCCTTGGCCTGCAAGCCGGCGAGTTCCATGGCGCGTTGTGCGCGTTCGTTGATGTCGCGCAGTTGCTCAGCGCGCGACAACCAGCGGGCGGCATGAGGCGTGCGCGACTGGGCGGCCAGGCGAACGTTTTCCCACACGGTGAAGGGCAGAAAGATGTTGGTTTTCTGGTAGCTGCGCCCCAGGCCTTGGCGGGAAATGGCTTCCGGCGGTTGGCCGGTCACATCACGCTCGTTCAGCACAATCCGCCCTTCGGTGGGCGGGAGATCGCCAGACAGTAGGTTGGTCAGCGTAGATTTGCCAGCGCCGTTCGGACCGATCACCGCATGGAGGTGGTTGCGTTGCAGCGTCAGCGACACTTTGTTCACGGCGGCCAAGCCCCCAAACCGCTTGGTCACGCCTTCGGCGCGCAGCAGCACTTCATCAGCCATGGTGATGTCCTCCTGCGGTCGGTGCGCGCCCCCAGCGCTGAGCCAATGACTGCCCCAGGCCCAGCAGACCTTTGGGCGCCAGAATCACCACCAGCACAATGAAGCTGCCCATCAGCAATTGCCAGTGCTTGGTCAGGTCTTTGAACAGGTGCATGAGGTATTCAAACGCGAATGCCCCGACGATGGCGCCGGCAAAGTTGCCCATGCCGCCCAGAATCACCATCATGATGGCGTGGGCGCTGAGGTGGAAACCCATGAGTTCCGGGTTCACGAACCCGGTTTGGGCGGCCCACAGGTAACCGGCCACGCCCGCGAGCCCGCCGGCCAGGGTGAAGGCGCTCAACTTGTACCAGAAGGTGCCGTAACCCATCGCACGCATGCGGTGCTCGTTGACGCGAATGCCGGCCAGCGCTCGGCCAAACGGAGAGAACAGCAGCCGTCGCAGAAAGGCGTACACCAGCACCAGCGCGCCCAGGGTGAAGTAGTAGAAGGTCTGTTTGTTTTCCAGGTCCAGCAGCTCGGCCCCGCCCGACAGGCTGCCCAAGGCGGTGGAGGGTTTGAAGTAGACGTAAATGCCATCCGACCCTCCGAGCGATTTGTTGTCGAAAAACAGGAAGAAGATCATCTGGGCGAAAGCCATCGTCACCATGATGAAGTAGATACCGTGGGTGCGCACCACGAAGAATCCGATAACCAACGCAGCCAGCGCGGCGCCCAGTGCGGCCGCGGGCAGGCTCCACCACAGGCTGACGGGGGCGCCTTCAGGGGTCACAAAAGCCAGCGCATAGCCCGCCAGGCCAAAAAACGCCGCATGACCGAGCGAGACCATGCCGGTGACGCCTTGCAGCAAATCCAGGCTCATGGCAAAGATGGCCAGAATCATCATCTGGGTCAGCATTTGCAGGTAGTAGTCGCGCGCCTCCAGCCCCAACCAGGGGAACAGGGCAAGGGCGGCGACACCGAGGCCCAGCGCCAATTGCAGGCTGCGGGGCAAACGTTCGAGGTGGGAACTGGCAGCAGACATGGGTGCTTCGGGGTTATTGCTTGAAAAGGCCTTCGGGCTTGTAGAGCAGCACGGCCGCCATGAGCATGTAGACCAGCATGCCGGCCACTTGGGGCACCAGCACCTTGCCAAAGGTATCGACCAGACCCACCAGCAAGGCAGAGATCAACGCGCCGCGCACCGAGCCGATGCCGCCAATGACCACCACCACAAAGCACATGATCAGCACCGAGCCGCCCATGTTGGGGTAGACGCTGGAAATGGGCGAGGCGATCATGCCGGCGATGGACGCCAGGCCCACGCCCAGCGCAAACACCACCGCGTGGATCAGCCGGATGTTGATGCCCAAGGCCTCTGTCATGTCGCGGTTGAAGGCACCGGCACGGATCTTCATGCCCAGCCGGGTTTTGGAAATCAGCAGGTACAAACCGATGGCCAGGGCCACGCAGATGCCGGACATCACCAGCCGGTAAACCGGGTAGGACAGTGTGTCGGTCAGCGGGATGGACCAGTTCAGCAGCTCGGGCACCTGCACGGCGTGCACATCGTCACCCCAGATGAGCGAGCGCACTTCCTCAAAGATGTAAATCAGGCCAAAAGTCAGCAGCACCTGGTCCAGGTGATCGCGCTTGTAAAAGTGGCGAAACAGCAGCCATTCGAGCGCCAAGCCCAGCGCCACCGACAGCACCGCACCCACCACGATCGCCAGCAGCAGGCTGTCGAACGCGGCCGACAGCGACCAGGCCATGTACGCGCCCAGCATGTAGAAGCTGCCATGCGCCAAGTTGACCACGCCCATGATGCCGAAGATCAGGGTGAGCCCGGCGGCCAGCATGAACAGCAACAAGCCGTACTGCAGGCTGTTGAGGAGTTGAATGAGGAAATTGGCGAGGTCCATGGCGTGCAATGGCGATAAAAAAGCGGCGACCTGCCCGCAAAGGCAGTCTGACGCCGCTGGTTCGGCTTCGAGGGCGGGGCGCCTGGGCGCCCCGACGCTGCGTCAGCCCATGCGACAACCGGTGGCGGGGTCTTCCACCGCCTTTTGCGCAATGCCGATAACCTTGTTTTCCTTGCCTTCGACCTTGCGCAGGTACATGTCCTGGATCGGGTTGTGGGCCTTGCTCATCTTCCACTTGCCGCGCGGACTGTCGATCACGGCACCTTCCATGGCGGCGTACAACTCTTTCTTGTTGGACAGGTCGCCCTTGACCTTGTTGGCACCCTGAACCAGCAGCAAGCCGGTGTCGTAGCCTTGCACGGCGTAGACGTCGGGCTGGAGCTTGAACGCTTTGGCGTACTCCAGGCGGAATTTTTTGTTGCGCGGGGTGTCCAGCGAGTCGCTGTAGTGCATGGTGGTGAGCACGCCATTGGCGGCGTCACCGGCGGCTTCCAGCACGCCTTCGGTCAAGAAGCCGGAACCGTAGAGCTGGATGGTTTTGTGCAGACCGGCCGCGTGGAAGTCACGCAGGAATTTGGCCGCACCACCACCGGCAAAGAAGCAGGCCACCGCATCGGGCTTGAGGGCCGCGATTTCGGTCAGCAGCGCTTGGAATTCGACGTTGGGGAAGGGCAGGCCCAGCTTTTTGACAATGGTGCCACCCGCTGCGGTGTAGCTCTGCTCAAAGCCCTCGAACGCCTCATCACCGGCGGCGTAGTTCCAGGTGATCCACACCGCCTTTTTGTGGCCACGGTCCACCATGGCCTTGCCCAAGGCCAGCGTGGGCTGGGAGTTGGAAAAACTGGTGCGGAAAACGTTGGGGGCGCACAGGGCGCGGGTGGCGGCGTGCACGCCCGCATTGGGAACCAGGTTCAGCACCCCGGTGTCGCGTGCTACGCGGTGGATGCCCATTTGCACACCCGAGTGCACGGTGCCCACCAGCACGTCCACCCGGTCGCGTTGCACCAGACGCTGCGCGTTTTCGATGCCCTTGGCAGGGTTGGATTCGTCGTCCACCTTGAAGTATTCAATCTCGCGGCCGCCCAGTTTGCCGCCTTGCTCGTCCACCGCGAGGCGAAAACCGTTCTCGATGGCGACACCCAATTGGGCGAAGGTGCCGGTGTAGGGCAGCATGAAACCGACGCGGACCTTGTTGGACTGGGCACGCACGATTTCCGGCAGCAACAGGCCGGTGGATGCGGCACCAATGACAGCGGCACTGCGGGTGAGGACAAGGCGGCGGGTGGTCATGAACATGTCTCCTGTGTTGAATAGTGGTGTGATGCTAGGCGCGATGGGTTGGCAGCGTGATCCTGACTAACCCTTAGGTGATGTCTCAACAATTCATTTCTAAAGAAATTCAAGTGGCCTGAAGCGCGGGCAAATGGGTTTGCAACCATTGCCGGGCCCAGGCGATGCCGTCGTCCTCGGCCACGGCGCTGCCACTGGCGTCGTGGGTCCAGACCTCACCCAGACGGCGAGCGCCCAGGTCGGTCAGCTTTTCATCGAAGCGGCGGCCGCCCATGGCAAACGTCATGGGGTAGCTGCCCTGGTCGCCCAAGGACATCACGCCGTATTGCACATGCCCCAGGAATTTGGGAGACGATTCCAGGCTGGCCAGCAGGCCTTGCGCGTTGTCCGGCACGTCGCCGCTGCCGTAGGTGGCCGAGCAAATCAGAAACAGGGCGGGTTCGTCAAACACGTCGATGGTGAGGCCGTCCATCAAACGCACTTCGATGGAATCCACCAAATCGGCGCAATCGAGTTCGATGGACTGGGCCACGCTTTCTGCGGTGTTGGTGGTGGTGCCGACAAGAATGAGCAGTTTCATGGATGTTGCGATGAGGGCGCTGCAGTCTATGAACTAAACTGCCTCTGATGTGATGCACTATACTGCACAAAATGACTCTGCAACACCTCAGGTAAACCCTAGTTAGCCGGATTTTCTAGCTTGGTGGGGGCGCTGAAAGCGGTGGAGCGAGGTGCCGGTAAAATTCGGGGTCTTTTCCCACTCAGGCCACACCGTGACCCAGCACATCACCCCGATCGAGGGGGGCGACGCCCTCGGCAATTTCCGCGCTCAGCAACTCCTGCCCCGTCTGCAAGCCATTCACGACAAGATCGTGGGCGTGTCGGCCCGCTACGTGCATTTGGTGGCCACCGTGGCGCCTCTGACGCCGGAACAGTTGCAAGCCTGGCAAGCCTTGCTGACTTATGGAGAGCCGTACCAAGGAGAAACCGATGGCACGTTGGTGGTGGTCACCCCGCGCCTGGGCACGGTGTCCCCTTGGGCGTCGAAAGCCACCGACATTGCGCACAACTGCGGCTTTGCGGTGAAGCGGGTGGAGCGCATCACCGAATTCCGTCTGACGATGAAATCAGGCCTGTTGGGCAAAGCCAGTTTGACGGCAGCGCAATGGCAACAGGTGGCCAGCCTGCTGCACGACCGCATGACCGAGAGCGCGGTGGCGCAGCGCGAAGATGCGTTGGGTTTGTTCACCGAGCTGGAACCCGCCCCCATGGAACACGTGGATGTGCTGGGCGGTGGCCGCGCGGCACTGGAAAAGGCCAATCTGGCTTGGGGCTTGGCGCTGGCGGACGACGAAATCGACTACTTGGTGTATGCGTTCAATGGTTTGAAGCGCAACCACACCGACGTGGAGTTGATGATGTTCGCGCAGGCCAACAGCG
>CAZSZN010000142.1:0-7615 GCA_964610405.1 uncultured Macromonas sp.
TCACGTCGCAGCAGGGCATGATGCCCTCGGGCAGGCGGTGCTCGTACTTCCAGAGTTTCTTGCCGGTCTTGGTGTCCACCGCGAAGATGCGGGAGTACGACGCGGTCACATACATCACGCCATCGTGCACCAGCGGTTGCGACTGTTGGCCGCGCTGCTTTTCACCGCCGAACGACATGGACCACACGGGCACCAGGCGTTTGATGTTTTTGGTGTTGATGTCGGCCAGCGGCGAGAACCGCTGCCCCTGCGTGCCGAGGCCCCAGCTCAACACGTTGTCGGTGGTGGCGGCGTCCTTGGCAATCATGTCGTCCGTGACTTGCGCGCCGGCCTGGGCGGCGGCGGCCATCACGAGGATGCTCAAAAGTTTTCTTTTCACGTTCAGTCTCCTGCTGTCGGTGGATGGGCTTGGATGTGTCGACCGCGTGCGTGGTGTGTTGTGTGTCACAAACGCCTGCGTGTCGTGGATGAATGGGCAAATTGCGTGCCAGTGAGGGCTTAGGTGTAAACCCTGGGGCGGTTGGCCGGGCAAGGCGGTCAAAACGGGGTTAAACGGGCCCAAATCGTCGGCACAACCCGCATTTCGGGCGCGCTGGGGCCTGTCCCTTGCCGCTGCGGCCAGGGGGTGTCACAAGGTGTTCAACTTTGGATCAGCGGGGTGTGACACCCGGTGCAGCCGCAGGCTGCAACACCGCCAGTTCGTGTCGGGGGTAGAGGTGGGTGACGCTGCGGATGAATTCGGCCGGCATGGCCGCCCAGCGCTGGAACCGCGCCGGGATCGGGGTTTGCAGTACTTCGCCCAGGTCCAGGCCGCGTTGGGCGCTGTCGTGCAGGGTTTTGTTCAGCCATTGCAGCCAGTCGGTGGTCTGGTCGATGCCACTGGTGCCGCGGTGCACCGGGCCGTGGCTGGGCACCACCGTGGCGGCGGGGTGCGCGGCCACACGCTCGCGCAAGGCCTGCAGGCTGCGTTGCCAGGCCGGCAGGTCGGCATGGGGCGTGGTGGGCACCCGTTCGCTGAACACCAGCCCGCCCGCGAACACCACGCCGCTGCTGTGGTCGATCAGCACCAGGTCGTCGCTGGTGTGGCCGTCCAGCCGCAGAAGCTCCAGGGCATGGCTGCCCCAGGTCAGGCGCCCCGGTGTGAGCGGCGCGTTGGCGGGCGTGGCTTCTGTGCCCTTCATCCAGTCACCACAGAGGCGAAACAGGTTGTCCTCGTACGCTTTGCCTTCGGCCTGCATGCCACGGATGCTGCCGGCCAGGGCCTGCACCGGCACACCGGCGTAGACCTGGTTGCCGAAAAAGTAGTCGGGGTGCAAGTTGAGGTTGAGCACCCGGGCCACCGGCTGCGGGGTGATGCGCGCAATCGCTTGCCGCTGCTGTTCGCCGTACAGGCGCGAGGGACCCGTGTTCACCACCAGCACCCCCTCGGGCGCCACGATGAACGCGGTGTTGATGATGTTGCAGCCGTTGCTGCGGCTGAAGTCGTCCACCGCGCCTTCGATCACCCAGGTGTTGGGCGCGATCTGGCGCGGTTGCAGGTGGTAGTTCAGCGCGCGAGGGTCGGCGGTGGCGGTGGGTGAGGCGGTGGGCGCGGCGGTTTGGGCCTGCACAGGGCTGGTGGCCAGCGTCAAGGTCGCCACGGCGGTCAACGCCGCCAACGCGGTGACAGCCTTCATGCCACCACCTCGTGGTGAATGCGGTTGCCGTTGTTGTCGCGCCCCTGCAGCACCAGGGTGCCGCGCGGGGTTTGGCCCATCTCTAAGGTGATGAGCGGGTTTTCCGACACGGGTTCGTGCAGTTCCAGCCGCCACCACAGTTGCTGGGCGCTGTCGCGCAGCGCCAGTTCTTCGATGTGAAACGCCGGGATGCCGGCCACCAGCCCGGTGTCCATCGGGTGCATCACCCGCAAGCGCAGGCGGGTGCCCTGGCCGTCCAGCACGTTGCGGAAGAACTTGGCCTGCACCTGGTTCAGCGTCTGGCTCCAACTGCCGTCGGCCCGCGTCACACCCGGCACGGTGCAGCCACCCCCCGCCGCGTTCACCCAGGTCTGGCCCACGTGCCAGCGCCCTTGGCGCGTGCGCACCAGCGCGCGCACTGGCGAGCCCTGTTCCAGCCGAAAGCGGAACGCCAGCACCGGCAGCGCCCGGTGCGGCTCGAAGGTCAGGATCTGCTGCACCGGGTTGCGGTCGGCCACCACCACGATGCGGTCGATGTCCACGCCGGCCTGGGCCAGCGCCCGGGCGTCCAGCAGCATGGGCACGTTCATCGCATCTTCCGCGAAGGGCGGGCCTTTGAGCTGGACGCGGGCATCGAACCGGTACGCATCGCCACCCATGAACTTGCGCCGCATCACCGGCCATTGCATGGATGACAGCGGGTCGCCGCCCGTGTGGTCTTCTTGTGCTCCCACCGCGCTGGCCAGTGGCGCCAACGCCCACGCGCTGCCCAGGCGCAGGTGCTGGGTCAGCCAATGCCTTCGGGTGCGCTCAGTGGCTTTCGTGGTTTTCAACATGGGGGTCTCCTGTTGGTCTTGGCGCGGGGATCAGCCCCCGCGTTGCCGTATCCAGCCGCGCTGGGGGTCGTAGCCGCGCAGCGCCAGCGCAAAGAACACCGCACTGCCGCCCGCCATCACGCCCAGCGAGACGCTGTTCCACTGCCCATACAGCGCAAACCGCATCGCCTCCACCGCGTGGGTGAAGGGGTTGTACTGCGCCAGGGTGTGCAGCCACAGGGCACCGGCTTCTTCCAGCTTCCACAGCGGGTACAGCGCCGGGCTGATGAAGAACATCGGAAAAATCACGAAGTTCATGGCGCCGGCAAAGTTTTCCAACTGCCGCACATAAACCGACAGCACCAGCCCCAGTGCGGCCAGCAGCAGGGCGGCGCCCACCATCACCGGCAGCGCCATCAGCAGCTGCGGGATGGCAAAGCGCACCTCAAACAGCCAGGCCACCCCCAGGAACACCCCCATCTGCAACACCGACAGCGTGGTGCCCGCCAGCAGCTTGAAGCCCAGCAGCCACGCGCGGGGCAGGGGCGCCGTCAACAGCAGCCGCATGATGCCCATTTCCCGGTCGTACACCAGCGACAGCGAGCTTTGCATGCCGTTGAACAGCGCGATCATGCCCAGCAAGCCGGGCAGCATGTAAACCTTGTATTCGATGTAGGTTTCGTACGGTGGGATGATGGCCACCCCGAACACGTTGTGAAAACCCGCCGCGAACACCACGAACCACAGCAGCGGCCGCACCAGCGCCGAGGCCAGCCGCGCGGGCTGGCGCAGGAATTTGTGCACCTCGCGGCCCACCACGGCGCGCAGGGCCCGCAGCAAGTGGGCGCTCAGGGGCGGGCTTTGCATGCGCTTTCCTTCTCGTCCACGCCCAGGGTGTCCAGCACTTCGGTGGGGTGCAGCACGCCGTCCAGGGGGGCGGTGCCCACCACGCCGTCCACATGGCTCAGGAACAGCGGCTGGCGCAGTTGCCCGTCCCAGGCGCGGAACGACAGGCGTGGCCCCTTGGCACCATCGACGCCCACCTGGCCGGTGCGCAGTTGGCGCGCCTGCTCCGGCAGCGGGGCTTTGATGTGCTCGCTCACCACCGCCGCCACGGCCTTGACCGCGACCCAGGCGGCCCAGTCCTGGCCGGTCATGGGGCGCCCGGCCTGGCGCATGAAGCGGCGGTTCACCTGCGGCCCGCCGTTGCGTTCCCACTGGGGGTGCCAGGCCAGCGGCGTCAAGCCGTTGCTGCCCACCACCGGCCGGGGCCACTGGGTGGCGTAGGGCAGGGTGCGGGCAAATTCCCCTTCGCTGTCGAGCACCGCCACCACGTCGTGGCTGCGATCGTTGGTCAGCAAGCGGGTGTTGGCCAGGTCGCGGTCCTTGGGGTCGCCCGACAGTTTGAACGGCTTGCTGGCCACGGTTTTGACACCGTAGCGCTTGGCCGCCCGTTGCCAAGACTCGGCCAGCGCGGCGTCGCCCGGCTCGGGGCCTTGCAACACCAGTGCGTTGCGCCAGTTGCGAGCCGCCAGGTACTGGGCCAGCGCGTCATGCAGCATGTGCTGGCTGGGGTAGGTGTGCAGCAGTTGGGCGGCGCAGCCACTGCCGCGCAAGGCATCGCTGGTGGCGCTGGCGTTGAACAGCAGCGCCGCGTTGCCGGCCGCCTGCACCGCTTGCGTCACCAGCGGGGCAGGCAGGTCCAGCACCCAGTAGCCCACTTTGTCCTGGCGCAACTGCTGCAGCACCCGGCCCAGGTCGCTGGCGTTGCGGGCGGTGGCTTCGCGCACCTTCAGCGCCTGGCCCGCCGCCCGCAGGCCCACCTCCGCGTCGCTGGCGCCCAGTTCGGCGGCGGTGGTCAGGCGCCCACCGGGGTGGCCGGGGTAGCGGCGCTCCAAGCGGCGACTCTGGTAGCGGTCGTCGTCGTCCAGCGACACCACCGCCACGGCGTGGGTGGTGACGGCCTGTGCGGCCACTGGCGTGGGGAGTGCCCCGCCCAGGCCACCCAGGACCGCGGCGCCGGCCGCGCACATCAGGCGTTGGCGCAGCCCGGAGGTCATGGCAGCACCAGCGGGGTGTGTGGCACGCGCCCCGCCGCCACGGTGCGCATGGCCTTGCCCTGGCGGGTGTCCACCAGCGTCATGTCGTCCGACAGGCCGTTGGTCACGTACAGCGTGGCTTCGTCCGGGCTCAGGGCCAGGCCCCAGGCGCGCTTGCCGGCCAGCACGGTGCGGCGCACCTGCTTGCTGGCCATGTCCACCTCGGCCACGTGGTTGGCGCGGCCCAGGCTGACCCAGGCGGTCTTGCCGTCGCGCGTCATCACCACCCCCACCGGCGTGATGTCGGCCGGCCGCAGGCCCTGGATTTTGAAGTCGATCGTGGCCTTGACGCGGTGGGTGGCGGTGTCCAGCACGCTGACGTTGGCGCTCAGTTCGTTGGTCACCCACAATTCCTTGCCGTCGGCCGACAGCGCAAAGCGCCGGGGCCGGTTGCCCACTTTGATGTCCTTGACCACCTTTTTGCTCGCCAGGTCCACCAGGTGCACCAGGTTCGCTTCTTCGGAGGTCACGTAGGCGAATTTGCCGTCGCGCGACACCAAAATACCCTCTGGTTCGCCGCCGGTCTTCACCTCGAACAGTGGCTTTTTGGATGCCAGGTCGTAGGCCGCCATCACGTTTTCGTCCTCGATGGACACGTAGGCCACCTTGCCGTCGGGGCTGAGGTCAAAGATCTCGGGGCTGTCGCCCAGCGGCACGGTGTCGATCAGCTTGCCGCTGGCGCGGTCCACGATGCCCAACTGGTTGCTGTCGCCGCAGCACACATACAGGCGCGAGCGGTCGGCGTTGAACATCATGTGCCGGGGGCGCTGGCACACGTCAATCGCGCCAGTCTGCTTGCCTTGGGCGTCAAACACGAAGATTTTGTGGTCCTTCTCGCTCGACACGTAGACCGTTTGGGCCTGGGCGCTGCCAGCCCAGGTGCCCAAGGCGGCGCAAGTGGCCAGGGCGGCCCAGGTGGTACGGAACGGCAGTGCGCGTGCAGCGCGCAATCTGTTGGGCATGCAATGTCTCCTGTTTCATCGTTGTCATGGGCCTGCCCGGGTGGTACAGCCCGATCTGCACAGGGCAATTTTTGTGCCAACAATCCTGGCACATCCATTGCTTGATTGGCTTCAAACGGCCGCTCATGAGCCGTTTGGTCAGCCAGGAGACACATTGTGAACAGTCATTTGCCCCCCACGGTGGACCGACGCCGTTGGATGGCCCGTGCCGTGGGTTGGGCGGCCAGTGCGGCCGCCGCAGGCACCGGTTGGTGGTCGCTCCCAGCGAGCGCTCAGGACCGGTGGCCCCAACGGCCTATCCAGCTCATCGTGCCCTGGCCCCCTGGGGGTGGCACCGATTTGACGGTGCGCGTCCTGGCCGAAGAAGCAGCAGCGGTGCTCGGGCAGCCGGTCATTGTGGTCAACCGACCGGGCGCTGCCGGTACCCTGGTCGCCCCATTGCTCAAGGCCGCTGCGCCCGATGGCTACACCATCGGCCAACTCCCCATCACCGTCATCCGGTTTGCCTTGATGAACGCCGTGCCTTGGGATCCGATGACCGACCTGGCCCCCATCCTGCAAATCTCGGGCACCACCTTCGGCCTGCTGGTGGCCGCCGACAGCCCGTGGCACAGCGTGGGCGATGTGCTGCGCTGGGCGCGCGAGCATCCCGCTGCCTTGACGGTCGGCTCCACCGGCATCGGCTCCACCCCTCATCTGGCGATGGAGGCTTTGCTGCATTCGCAGGGTGTCAGCTACACCCACGTGCCCTACAAAGGTACCGCCGACCAGATGCTGGCCCTGGCATCCGGCTCGATTCAACTGGGCATGAACTCCACCGGCTTTGCACCTTGGGTGGACCAGGGAAAGTTGCGCCTGCTGTCGGTGTTCAGCGAGCAGCGCAGCCCGCGCTGGCCGCAGGTGCCCACCATGCGCGAGCTGGGTTTCGAGTCGGCGGTTTACAACTCCCCCTGGGGGCTGGCCGCGCCGGCCGGTGTGCCGGCCCCGGTGCTCGAGGCACTGCACCAGGCGTTTCACCGCGCCATGTTCACCCCCCGCCATTTGCAGGAGCTGGCGCGTTACGATCAGTCGGCCGACTATCTGGCGCCGGCCGACTACCAGCGCGCGTTGCTGCGCACCCAACAGAACGAACGCCGGCTGTTGCAGCGCATGAAGCTGCTGGCGTTGTGACACGATTCATTCAACCGGTGAACTCACCCATGGCCCACCCCGTGCTGCAGGCCCAAGGCCTGGTCAAAAAATACAACGGCAAACCCGCCTTGCGTGGTGTCCATTTCCAATTGGCGGCGGGCGAATTTGTGGCCTTGCTGGGCCCCAACGGCGCCGGGAAAAGCACCTTGATGCAACTGCTGACCGGCCTGTTTGTGCCCGACGAAGGGCAGATCACCGTGCTGGGCCACGACATGCGAGACGAAGCGCCTCGGGCGCTGGCCGGCATGGGGGTGGTGTTTCAGCAAATGGCGCTGGACCTGGATTTGTCGGTGTGGGCCAACCTGCGTTTTCACACCGACCTGCACGGCATTCCGCGCGCCCTAGCCCAGGCGCGCATCGCTGCCGGGCTGCAGACCTTGGGCTTGTCCGAGCAGGCCGATCAAACGGTGCGTGCCTTGTCGGGGGGCAACCGCCGCAAGGTGGAGCTCGTGCGTGCCATGCTGCACCAACCCCAGGTGCTGCTGATGGACGAGGCCACCGTGGGGTTGGACCCTGCTTCGCGCCAACAACTGTTGCAGGCGGTGCACGCCTTGCGCGCCGACACGGGCGTGGCTGTGCTGTGGACCACCCACTTGGTGGACGAGGTGGAGGGGGCCGACCGGGTGGTCGTGTTGCACCAGGGCCAAGTGCGGTTCGACGGCCCTCGGGCCGAACTGTTGCAAGCCACCGGTACTCAGGCGCTGGAAGCGGCGTTCCTGTCGATCACCGCTTGAAGGCTGGCGGGAGGGGCCGCCAGCACACGCCCATCAACGCGGGCGGTACGCCGGGCGCGGTGCCGCAGCCGGGCCGCGGTTTTCGATGTGACGGAAGGTGATGCGGCCCTTGGTCAGGTCGTAGGGCGACAGTTCCAG
>CAZSZN010000143.1:0-7469 GCA_964610405.1 uncultured Macromonas sp.
CCCCCAACAGAACGGCAGAAGCGGCTGCTGCCAGCACAGAGTGCCTGAGGGTTGCAGCAGATAATCGGTTGAGAGCCATTGTGCAGGCGTCCTTTACAGCCTCGGAATCAAGACAAGTGAAAGAAATTATATCGGTCACCCCAATGCCAGACGGTCTGGCCAGTGTCGGGCTGGATGGTGAGGAAACCCTGGACCGTGACAGCCCCGAAAGCGCGGTCGAGCTCAAGCGCTTGCAGGTCGAGCTGGCGCAGCATGGTGAGCGCCTGGACAAATGGCTGACCCTGGCCGTGGGCGGGTTGTCTCGTGCCTACTTTCAGCAGTTGCTGGAGGGGGGCGCGGTTCGGGTCAGCGGGCGGGAGGTTCGCAAGGCCGCGACCCGGGTGCGCGCGGGCGAAAATGTTGAGGTTGAACTGCGGCCGACCGAGCAGGCGCAAGCGTTTCTGCCCGAGGCGATGCCACTGGACGTGGTCCACGAGGACGAGCATCTGCTGGTCATCCACAAACCCGCTGGGTTGGTGGTGCACCCGGCCGCAGGGCACTGGCAGGGCACCTTGCTCAATGGCTTGCTGGCCTACCACCCTGGGGCGTCGGCTTTGCCTCGGGCCGGCATCGTCCATCGACTCGACAAGGACACCAGTGGCCTGATGCTGGTGGGCAAGACCGTGCGCGCGGTCGATGCGTTGGTCCGCATGATCGCCGCGCGCGATGTGCACCGGCTGTACCTGGCGTTGGCGCATGGCCCTTGGCGGGGCGAGTCGGAAGTCTGGGTGGATCAGCCCATCGGGCGCGATCCGCGCAACCGCTTGCGCATGGCTGTGCATGCCGAGGGCAGCGCTGCCGCCAAACCCGCGCAGACGCGGATTCGCCGCTTGGACGGCGAGGGGGCGACGGTGTTGGTCGCCTGCAAGTTGCACACTGGACGCACGCACCAGATCCGGGTGCACATGGCGTGGTTGGGTTGCCCCTTGCTGGCCGATGGTGTCTACGGTGGTCGGCCCGTGCTCGGCATGACGCGCCAGGCGCTGCATGCACACCGGTTGGCGTTGCAGCATCCCGTCACGGGCGAGGCGCTCAGTTTTGTTTCCCCCTTGCCGACGGACATGGCCGATGCACTCGAAAATGCGGGGCTGCATTACAATGACCAACAATTGAGCGGTTTGGGCCCGGGCCTTCCGGATTGATCCACGCTTTCATGTTGTCGTTCCAGCCGTCGTGGCCAGCGAGCTGGCATCCCTCCCTTCACCGATTCTGATTTCCACATGAACACGGCGGATGCTCGACGCATCCTCGAAACCGCACTGATATGTGCCACCCAGCCCTTGTCGTTGCGCGACATGGCAACCTTGTTCGAGGGCGCGGTGGCGCCCGACACTTTGCGCGCCATGCTGGCCGATTTGCAGGCGGCGTGGGCGGGCAAGGGGGTGGAGTTGGTGTGCCTTGCGTCGGGCTGGCGTTTCCAGAGTCGGCCCGAAATGCGGCCGTTCCTGGACCGGCTGCACCCGGAAAAACCGCCGCGCTACAGCCGTGCCGTGCTGGAGACTTTGGCCATTGTGGCCTATCGTCAACCCGTGACCCGGGGCGACATGGAAGAAATTCGAGGGGTGACCATCGGGTCGCCCATCATCAAACAGCTCGAAGACCGGGGCTGGATCGAGGTGATTGGTCACCGCGAAACGGTGGGGCGGCCCGCCTTGTACGCGACGACCCGGCAATTTTTGGACGATCTGGGTTTGGCCACCCTGGATGCATTGCCGCCATTGGACGCTGGTGACGTGGCGGCCGAGACCCTGGGCTTGCTGGCCTTCGACGACGAGCCCAGCGACACTTCTGTTTCCTCTGTACCCCATTTATGAACCCTCAGTCCAACACCCCCCACACCGAAGCGCCAGTGGCCGATGGTCCTGCCGCTCAACCGCCGGTCGAGGCGTTGGCCGAAGGCGACATCCGTTTTCAGGACGTGGTGTCGGGCGTTTTTGACGCCGAACCCGATGCGCCGTTGCCTGTCGAGGGCAAGCGCGTGTTGCAGCCGCAGGTGGATGCGCCCAAGTTGCACAAGGTGCTGGCGCAGGCCGGCTTGGGCTCCAGGCTCGAAATGGAGCAGATGATTCTGGAGGGGCGGATTTCGGTCAACGGCGAGCCCGCCCATATTGGGCAGCGCATCCAGTACGGCGATTCGATCAAGGTCAATGGTCGGCCGATCAAGGTGCGCATCGCTCCGCCACCGCCCCGGGTGCTGGCCTACCACAAGCCGGCCGGTGAGGTCGTCACCCACGACGATCCGCAGAACCGCCCCACCGTGTTCCGGCGCTTGCCCCGGCTGCACACGGGCAAATGGCAGTCGGTCGGCCGGCTCGATTTGAACACCGAGGGCCTGTTGCTGCTCACCAATTCGGGCGAGTTGGCCAATAAATTGATGCACCCCCGCTTCGGCTTGCAGCGCGAGTACGCCGTGCGTGTGCTGGGTGCGCTGAGCAATGACGAGAAGGATCGTTTGCTGGAAGGTGTTCGCCTAGACGACGGCATGGCCCAGTTCCAGAGCATCGAAGACGGCGGTGGCGATGGCGCCAACTGCTGGTACCGCGTCACCATCGCCGAAGGTCGCAACCGGGAGGTGCGCCGCATGTTTGAGGCGGTGGGGCATGCCGTCAGCCGCTTGATCCGCATCCGCTATGGTGCGGTGATGCTGCCTCGCGGCCTGCGCCGAGGGGTGTGGATGGAGCTGGACCACCGCGACATCGAGCGCCTCACTTCCGCCGCCGGCATGGCGTCGCCCAGCGAAACGGCAGCCGCCCGGCCGACGCGCGCCGCACCGCGCAACCCGTCGCGCCGCAAAGGGCAGGGTCCTCGCCCCAGTGCGCCCAAACTGGTGGACGGCCCGCCGGTGCCGCGTCACCCCGGCGCCAAGCGGCCGGCTTCCGGTCGGCGCGGTGGTGAAGGTGCCTCCGGCCAGCCCGATCCGATGAAAACCACCTACGGCTACATCGGCGCCGACGCGCAGCCTCCCCGTGGTCGCACGGGTGGCGGTGGGGCTGGTGGCCCGCGTCGGGCTGGCCCGGCGGGTGGGGCCGGAAACCGTGGTCGCAAGCCCGGTCGAGGCGGCTGAGACTCATGCAAGCGCACGGCAACGACGCTGTGCGCAGGTTAAAATCTAAGGCTTTGTTACTCGTAACATTTTTTCAACCCTCCTGGACTTTTCATGGCCCTCGAACGCACCCTCTCCATCATCAAACCCGACGCCGTTGCCAAGAACGTGATCGGCCAGATTTACAGCCGCTTTGAAGCCGCTGGCCTGAAAATCGCCGCCGCCAAGCTGGTGCACCTGTCCCGCGCCGAAGCCGAGCAGTTCTACGCTGTTCACAAAGAGCGTCCTTTCTTCAAGGATCTGGTGGACTTCATGGTGTCCGGCCCGGTCATGATCCAGGTGCTGGAAGGTGAAGGCGCCATCGCCAAGAACCGCGACCTGATGGGCGCCACCGACCCGAAGAAAGCCGCTCCTGGCACCATCCGCGCCGACTTCGCCGACAGCATCGACGCCAACGCCGTGCATGGCTCCGACGCTCCGGAAACCGCTGCCGTGGAAGTGTCGTTCTTCTTCCCCGGCATGAACGTTTACGCACGCTGATCATGCGATGACGGCCAATTTGCTCGATTTCGACCTCGACGGGTTGGCCGCCTTTTGCGAGCGGCTCGGAGAAAAGCGTTTCCGGGCCGTCCAGCTGTTTCGCTGGATACACCAGAAAGGCGTGGCCCGTTTCGAGGACATGACCGATCTGGCCCGCTCGTTGCGGGAAAAACTGCCCGGTGTGTGCGAAGTGCGCGGCCTCCAAGTGCTGACGCAGCAGGCCTCGGCCGACGGCACCATCAAATGGTTGTTCGATGTGGGCGACGGCAACGCCGTGGAAGCGGTGTTCATTCCGGAAGACGATCGTGGCACCCTGTGTGTGTCGTCCCAGGCTGGTTGTGCCGTGGGCTGTCGTTTTTGTTCCACCGGTCACCAGGGCTTCAGTCGCAACCTCAGCACGGGCGAAATCGTTGCCCAACTGTGGTTTGCAGAACATTTTTTGCGGCAGCGGTTCAACACCCAGGAGCGCGTCATCTCCAACGTGGTGATGATGGGCATGGGCGAGCCGTTGCAGAATTATTCGGCGCTGGTTCCAGCACTCAAAGTGATGCTGGACGACCACGGCTACGGCCTCTCGCGCCGGCGCGTTACTGTGTCTACCTCGGGCGTGGTGCCCATGATGGACCGTTTGGCGCAAGATTGCCCTGTGGCGTTGGCGGTGTCGCTGCACGCCCCCAACGATTCGCTGCGCGATCACCTGGTGCCGCTGAATCGCAAATACCCATTGGCCGAGTTGCTCGACGCCTGTCTGCGCTACCTGCCGCACGCGCCGCGCGATTTCATCACCTTTGAATATTGCATGCTGGCCGGCGTGAACGACCAGCCCGAGCACGCGCAGCAACTCATCGAGTTGGTGCGAGGGCATGCCGGGCGGGGTGTGCCCTGCAAGTTCAACCTGATTCCTTTCAACCCCTTCCCGGAGTCGGGGTTGACCTGTTCGAGCAAATCGGTGGTCAAAGCGTTTGCGGAAAAGTTGACCGCTGCGGGCATCGTGACCACCGTGCGCAAGACTCGTGGCGACGACATCGACGCCGCCTGCGGCCAATTGGCGGGCGATGTGCTGGACCGCACCAACGCCGCAGCCCGTTTGGCGCAGCGCCGGGCCGAAGTGGAACACCGGGTCGTTTGGCAAGGCAAGGAGACCTCTTGATGACCGTAGCGCGCTGGGTGGGTGTGATGACGCTGATGTTGGCGGTCCTGGCCGGGTGTGCCTCGGTGCCGAGTGCGCCGGGCGGGGGGCGGGACTGGGTCACCGATTCAGATGAGCCCCAGGCCCGCAAGCGCGCCAGGGTTCGGCTTGAGCTGGCCAGTGGCTATTTCGAACAGAACCAGCTCACGGTGGCGTTGGACGAGGTCAAGCAGGCGTTGGCCACTGACCCCACCTATCCAGCGGCCTACAACCTGCGCGGCCTGATTTACATGCGCCTGAACGAGCCGCGTCTGGCGGAGGACAGTTACCTGCAGGCCTTGAAGGTGTCGCCGCAGGATGCGGACACGTTGCACAACCTGGGCTGGTTCTACTGCCAGGAATCGCGTTTTGATGCGGCGGTCGCATCTTTCCAGCGCGCGTTGCAAACCCCCAACTACCCGACCGCAGCCCGCACCTGGATGGCCCAGGGCGTGTGTGAAGCCCGAGCGGCGCGCACCGCCGACGCCGAGCGCAGCCTGTTGCGTGCTTTTGAGCTCGACGCAGGCAACCCGATCACGGTTTACAACCTGGCCCTGTTGTTGCACCAGCGCGGTGAGTCGGAGCGTGCGCGCTTTTACCTGCGGCGCCTCAACAATTCGGAACTGGCCAACGCGG
The DNA here is from genome assembly GCA_964610405.1 of uncultured Macromonas sp. Taxonomy (GTDB): domain Bacteria; phylum Pseudomonadota; class Gammaproteobacteria; order Burkholderiales; family Burkholderiaceae_C; genus CAZGDZ01. The sequence continues at coordinate 5,427 of CAZSZN010000143.1, forward strand.
AGTCGCTTTGGCTGGGCATCAAGATCGAAAACCGTTTGCTAAACCGCGAAGCGGCGCGTCAACTGGGTGACCAGTTGCGTCGGCGTTTCCCGGAGTCCCGCGAAGCGGGAGCTTATGAACGTGGAGCTTTCAATGAGTGAGCAGACGCCCGTGCTGGGCGAGTCGGGCACGGATACCGTGTTGACCGGTTTGCGGGAGGCCCGCGAACAGGCAGGTTTGCACCTGGTGGCGCTGGCTGCCATGCTGAAGGTGCCGGTTCAACGCTTGGAGGCGCTGGAAGCTGGGCGCTACGATGAGCTGCCCGACATGACGTTTGCGCGGGCTTTGGCGTCCAGCGTGTGTCGGGTGCTCAAGATCGATCCCCAACCGGTGTTGGCTGCCTTGCCGGGGGCGGCGTCCTCGCGTTTGGGGGAGCCCGTGGGTAGCCTCAGCACCCCCATGCCGGGTTCCGGTCGCATCCCGTTCAGTCAGCCTTCGGCGGGTACCGGCGAGCGGCGTGTGTCCTGGGTTCAGGCGCTGGCGCTGTTGGTCGTGGTGGTGGCCGTGACCTTGTGGTTCCTGTTGCCTGAGCGCAGTAACCCGCCTGCCGTCACCACGGTCGAGGCTCCGGGTGCAGTGCCGGCTCAGGCTGAGCCGCTGGTGCCGGCGCCCGTGGTGATCGAAGCGCCCACGGTGGCCGTACCCACGCCGGTGGTGGCCCCACCTCAGTCGGTGTCGACCGTGGCGCCCGATCTGGCGGTCAGCGCCCCGCAGGCAACCTCCACCGAAGCGACAGCCCCGGCTACACCGGTGGGCGGGGTGGTGCAACTCAAGGCGAGCCAGGCCAGTTGGGTGCAGGTCACCGGAGCCTCGGGCCGGGTGCTGGTCCAGCGGGGCCTGCAGCCTGGGGAGCAGGTGGCGTTTTCCACCGATTTGCCGTTGGCGGTCGTGATCGGTCGGGCCGATGGCGTCGAGGTCACGGTGCGTGGTACGGGGTTGGATCTGGCGCCGGTGACCCGGAACAACGTGGCCCGTTTCGAGGTCAAGTGAATCATGAACGAGATGTCTAACTTGGCCCTCCTGCAGCCAGGCCTGCCGGTGTCCAGTCCCATCGGGGCCCGCAAGTCGCGCCAAGGCGTGGTCGCCTGGGGTGACCACCGGGTCACCGTGGGCGGCGGCGCGCCGGTCCGGGTGCAGTCCATGACCAACACCGACACGGCCGATGCCATCGGCACTGCAATCCAGATCAAAGAGTTGGCCTTGGCCGGCTCGGAGTTGGTCCGCATCACCGTCAACAACGACGAAGCGGCCCAGGCGGTGCCACACATCCGTGAACAGTTGGACCGCATGGGCATCCCGGTGCCGTTGATTGGCGACTTCCACTACAACGGTCACCGCTTGCTCACCGATTTTCCTGACATGGCGCAAGCCCTCTCCAAGTACCGCATCAACCCGGGCAACGTGGGGCGGGGCGACAAGAAAGACCGCCAGTTCGCGCAAATGGTTGAAGCTGCCGTACGCTGGGGCAAGCCGGTACGCATTGGGGTCAACTGGGGCAGCCTGGACCAAGACCTGTTGGCGGCCATGATGGACGAAAATGCCCGCCGTGCCCAGCCGTGGGAAGGCAAGCAGGTGATGTACGAGGCGCTCATCACGTCGGCCCTGGCGTCGGCCCAGCGCGCGCAGGAACTCGGCATGCGGCCCGAGGACATCGTGCTGTCCTGCAAGGTCAGTGGCGTGCAAGACCTGATCGCGGTTTATCAGCAGTTGCACGAGCGGTGCGATTACCCTTTGCATTTGGGCCTGACCGAAGCGGGTATGGGCACCAAAGGCACGGTAGCGTCCACCGCCGCGCTTGCGGTGTTGCTGCAGCAGGGTATTGGCGACACCATCCGCGTGTCGCTGACGCCGCAGCCTGGTGAGTCCCGCACCCAAGAAGTGGTGGTGGCGATGGAAATTTTGCAGGCGCTGGGTTTGCGCACCTTTGTGCCCAGCGTCACCGCCTGCCCCGGTTGCGGTCGCACCACCAGCACGGTGTTCCAGGAACTGGCCAAGCAGATCAAC
>CAZSZN010000144.1:0-7463 GCA_964610405.1 uncultured Macromonas sp.
TCAACGTCACGGTGCTGGGGCGGCATACCGCCATGGGCGATGCGATGGTCACCGCCGAGGTGTTCCTCAAGCTCATCCCGCTGCTGGCCGAAAAGGGCATCCACACCCTGGGCCAGGCCCGCCAAGCGGCGGAGCGCACCTATTACGCCCGGCTGAAGTATTGAGTTCGCCCACTGCGCCAGGGGACGCTGGCGACCACCTTCAGCGGCCTGTGGGGTAACGCGTGCCCAGCACCGATTGCAGGCTTTTCACCACCCCGAAGGCGTCTTTCAAGTGGTTACGTTCAAAGTTGGAGAGTTCTTCGGGGCGCAGGTAGTTGTCGATCGCGTGTCCGTCGGACATGCGGCGAGCCTGGTGCTGGAGGCGCAGCGTGCTCAGGTATTCCAGCGCGTCCAGCAGGTCGCGCACCCGCTGCTCGCTGATTTCACCGCTGGCCGCCGCATTGTCCAGCCGGTCCCGGGTATTGACCGCGGGCGAGCCCGCTGCGAGCGCGTATACCCGTGCCAAGTCGATGATGGGCACGATCCCGGTGTGCTTGAGGTCGATGGTGCCGTCGTGCTCGCCACCTTTGATCAAGGACAGGTTCCCCAGCCAGTTCAGTGGGGGCTGGTGCGTCAAGGCGTTGCCCACCATGTGCACCAGAAAGATCCGTTCGGTCTTGCAGCGCCGCAGCACTTCGTCCCTCAATGTGTCCAGCAACTCCCGCCGGCCGTACACAAAACGTTGATCAAAAAAGACGCAGGTCAGCATCAGCGCGGTCGGGTCAGGTTGGTCGATCCAGCTGTGGAAATATTCACGCCATTTTTGCAGTGGCTGGCGCCATTGGTCGGTCATGGCCATCATTTCGCCTGGGCAGTACACGTAGCCGCAGGCGTTCAAACCATCGCAGACAAAGCGCGCCAGATCCCGAAAGTAGGCACCATGTTGGGGCTCGTCGTAGGCGTCGTCCAGCACCATGCAGTTGTCCTGGTCGGACTTGGCGGTTTGTTCATTGCGTCCCTGGGAGCCTGCAGCCACCCAGGCGTAGTCCACCGGGGGCGGGCCGAACTTCAGTTCACCCAGTTGCAGCAGCCGCGAGGTCAGCGCGTCGGTGATGGCCGAGACGATGTGCCCGGTGCTGTAGGCGCTCGCCTCGGCAGCGGCCAGGTTTTGTTGCAGTTGCTTGATGCGGGCGCTGGTCTGCACCAGGGCCTCCACCGTCGTCTGTTTGTAAATCGCTCCCGCCAGGTACACCGCCGAGTTGCTTTGCTGTTCCGTCAGGTCGGTGCTGGTGATGATGCCGGCCACCTGGGTGCCGTCCATCACCGGCACGTGGTGGATGTTGTGTCGCGCCATTAGCAGCAGCGCGTCGAAGGCGTGGCCGCTGAACGGGATGGTCATCGGCGCCAGCGTGGCAATCTCCATGATCGGACGCGAGGTGTCCAGACCCGCCGCCACCACGCGGTTGCGCAAATCGCGGTCGGTGATCAGCCCAAACAGCGCACCGTCCTTCACGATCAGCACCGACGACACCCGCTGGTCCCGCATCACCTGCGCGGCTTGCTGGATGGGGGTGTCCGGTGGCAACAGCACCGGTGGGCGCCGAACCAGGGCCTGCACCGGGGTGGTGATCAGGTTGACGTAGTTGTCGGCGCTGCGGGGTGTGGGGTCGAACGGCATGGGGAGGGCGGCAGTGGGGTTAATATCCCATGCTACACCGCAGCCCGTTCATCGGGTTTGTGCCGTATCAAGCTTTCCCTCTGCCGTTGCCATGTTGTTGTGGGTCATGTCGGTCAAGCTGGTGGCCGAAATCGCGCTGCTCGCCCTGTTGGGGCGCTGGGTCTTGGCGGCCTGGCTGCAACGCGTGTCGCCCCGGGGCATGGCGTCCAACCCGTTCTTGTGGGTGCTTGATGTGCTGGCCCGTCCCTTTGTGGCGGCGGCGGGCTGGCTCACGCCCCGCCGGGTATCTCGCCATCTGCTGCCGGTGGTGGCGTTTGCCTTGTTGTTGGCCGCGTGGTTGGCGGCCACGGTGACCAAAATATTCTGGTGCGTGGAAGCCGGCATGCAGGTGTGCCAATGAGTGTCCGCGCCAAAACATGGGGTTGGCAGGTCTTGGGCCGGTGTTGGCTCACCTTGGGGGCGCGGCAACGGGCCCACGCCTGTTGGCTCCGTGCGTGCCGACGAGACCGTTACTTAGCGGGTCTGTGGGCGGCTTTGGCACATCACCATGCCGCCGGCCAGCGCTGGGGCAGGGCGCTGCGCTGGCAAGCGCGGGCCGCCCGCTTGGCTCCCAGCGACGCCGCCACCCACTACAACCTGGGTTACCTGCGTGAACGCCTGCACGACGCCGTAGGCGCAGAGGCCGCCTTTCGCCAGGCAGTGGCGTTGGCACCGAGCCTGGATCAGGCGTGGTACGGCTGGGGTTTGTCCTTGCGGCGTCTGGGCCGCTTGAAAGAGGCGCTGGACGCTCAACTCCGCAATACCCAGTTGCAGCCGCTGAGTCCGTATGGCTGGATGGAGGTGGCCCGCCTGCAAGCCGCGTTGGGGCAGCAGACTGCGGCTGCCAGGACGGTGGACCATCTGGGTGGTTTCGAGCCGAAGGCGGCGCGTCAATTGGCCGCAGAACTGTGGGGATGTCCCGCACCCCGCCAGGTGGCGATCGCATGAAGACCCGTCGGGTCACTGGGGCGCGGCCCAGCGTTGAACGGCAGGATGCCAGGCTGTCCCCCGTGCAGCACTGGCGTGTCAACCGGCGGCTCACCCTCTGCCTGCTCGTGGTGTGGTTCGTCGTTACCTTTGGCGTGGCTTATTTCGCCCGAGAACTGGATTTCCGTTTCTTCGGCTGGCCGTTCAGCTTCTGGGTCGCCGCCCAAGGTGCGCTGTTGGTTTACGGCTTGATCATCGCCTTTTATGCCTGGTACATGAACCGCCTGGACGACCGGCTGGCGGAGCAACCGGCGGAGGACGAGGCATGAGCCGCCAGTCGCAAGCGCAACTGCACCAGCAGCTCAACCGCGTGTACCTTTGGTACACCGGGGGCTTTGTGGGGTTTGTGCTGGTGCTGGCCTGGCTGGAGCAGTGGGGCTTGTCGCGCGAGTGGATCGGCATGATCTTCCTGCTGGCCACCATCGCGTTGTACGCCTCCATCGGGATCATGAGCCGCACCACCGACCCCGTCGAGTACTACGTCGCAGGGCGTCGGGTGCCTGCGGTCTACAACGGCATGGCCACCGGGGCCGACTGGATGTCGGCCGCCTCTTTCATCGGGCTGGCAGGCACCTTGTACGTGCAGGGCTACAGCGGATTGGCCTTTGTGATGGGCTGGACCGGCGGCTACTGTCTGGTGGCGCTGCTGCTGGCGCCTTACCTGAGGCGCTACGGCCAGTTCACCATCCCCGACTTTTTGGGTGAGCGCTACGGCGGCCACGGCCCTCGCCTGATCGCGGTCATCTCAGCCCTGTTGTGCTCGTTCATTTACGTGGTGGCGCAAATCTACGGCGTGGGTTTGATCACCTCGCGGCTCACCGGGCTGGCGTTCGAGGTCGGGGTGTTCCTGGGTCTTGGGGGCATTCTTGTGTGCTCCTTCCTAGGGGGCATGCGCGCCGTTACCTGGACCCAGGTGGCTCAATACATCGTGCTGATCCTCGCCTACCTGTTGCCGGTCGCCTGGTTGTCGGTCAAGCAGACGGGCGTGCCCGTGCCGCAACTGGTCTATGGCTTGCAGTTGGAAAAGATCACCGAACGTGAAAAGGAGTTGACCGACGACCCCTCCGAAGCACAGGTGCGCTTGATTTACCACCACCAGGCGGGCGTGTTGCGCGAGAAGCTGAAAGACCCGGGCGTGGCCCTGGCCTACGATCGCGCTTTGGCCGAAGCCTACCTGGACGCCTTGCGCGAATTCAACGGTCTGGCGTCCGAAATTGCCGATGCAGAAAAAGAGCTGTCACGCTTACCGCGCGACGAAAGCTCTGCCCGCGCACTATGGGTGCGTCAATTGGCCGAGGCCGAGGCCAAATCGCGCCCGCTCAACGGCATGCTGCCCCATGCCCAGCAATACGCAGGCGACCCCCGTGGCAGTCCGCAGGAACAGGCCGATTTCGAGACCTCCCGGCGCAACTTCCTGGCCCTGGTGTTCTGTTTGATGGTGGGCACCGCAGCGCTGCCGCACATCCTGATGCGCTACTACACCGTGCCCGATGTGAAACAGGCACGGCGGTCGGTCACCTGGTCGTTGGTGTTCATCGGCCTGCTGTACTTCACCGCGCCGGCCTTGGCGGTGTTGGTCAAGTTCGAAGTGTTCAACGTGCTGGTCGGCACCTCGTTCGATCAGTTGCCCTCCTGGGTGGCCGCCTGGAACAAGGTCGATGCCTCCTTGCTCAGCGTGCGCGACGTCAACCGCGATGGCGTGCTGCAGCTCAACGAAATTTCCATCGGCGTGGACATCATCGTGCTGGCCACGGCCGAAATTGCCGGTTTGCCCTACGTGATCGCTGGGTTGGTGGCCGCTGGTGGCTTGGCCGCCGCACTGTCCACCGCCGACGGTTTGTTGCTGACAATTGCCAACGCCCTCAGCCATGACGTGTACTACAAGATGATCGACCCCAATGCCGCCACTGCGCGCCGGGTCACCATTTCCAAGGTCTTGCTGCTCGTGGTGGCCTTGTCCGCCGCTTACGTGGCGGCGCAAAAGCCGGCCGATATCCTGTTCCTGGTGTCCGCTGCCTTCTCGTTCGCGGCCTCGGCCTTCTTCCCGGCGCTGGTGCTGGGGATCTTCTGGAAGCGGGCCACCGGGTCGGCGGCCATACTGGGCATGCTCAGCGGCCTGGGTGTGACTTGTTACTACATGGCCACCACCCAGCCTTGGTTGCGGGAGGTGTTTGGCCTGAGCGGGCCGATCGAATTGTGGTGGGGCATACAGCCGATTTCGGCGGGCGTGTTCGGCGTGCCGGTCGGTTTTGCGGTCATGGTTGTGGTCAGTTGGCTCACCCCCCGCCCCACGCCCACCATGGTGGCCTGGGTGGACCGTTTGCGGCAGCCCCACTGAAGCTGCTTGCTCACCCTGCGCGGCTCGTAGTACAATCGCGGGCTTACCTTGCTGCACCCCTGTTGACGCCGGGGGCGGCTTTCATCCACAAGGAGTGTCTATGCGTCATTACGAGATCGTCATGCTGATCCACCCGGATCAGAGCGAACAAGTGCCCGCCATGCTGGAGCGCTACAAAGGCATGATCACCGCTGGCGGTGGTCAAATTCACCGCGTTGAAGACTGGGGCCGCCGTCAGCTGGCTTACCAGATCAACAAGCTGTCCAAGGCCCACTACCTGTGCCTGAACATCGAGTCCGACCAGTCCGTGGTGGCTGAGCTTGAGCACGCTTTCCGCTTCAACGACGCCGTTCTGCGCCACATGACTGTGCAGAAGAAAAAGGCCGAGACCGCCCCGTCTTCCATGATGAAGGCTGTCGAGCGTGAGGAGGCCCGCAAAGCCCAGCAGCAGGAGGCCGCAGCGTAATTGCCCTCGGTGAGTGGTGAGCCGCCGGTGAATCAGCTGGTTTTGCAAGCGTCGTTGGTCGGTCTGTCCGCCGCGCGCTACACTCCAGCCGGCATCCCGGTCGCCGATGTGCTGCTGGAGCACGAATCTTCCCAAGTGGAAAGTGACCAGCCGCGTCGTGTTCAGTTGCAGTTGAGGGGTGTCGCTTTCGGTGTTTTGGCCGAAAGATTGCGCACCCAGCCCATGGGCGTCGGACTGCAATTTGAAGGGTTTCTCGCCAACAACCGCCATGGCAAAAAAGGCGTTGTGTTCCACATTCAAGATTTCAAGCCGTATTAAGGAAGCACCATCATGGCTGCACCCAAGCGTTTCAATAAAGACAAGCGCCCCAAGCGCAACACCCAGTCGCTGCTCTTCAAGCGCAAGAAGTTCTGCCGCTTCACCGTGGCTGGCGTGGAAGAAGTCGACTACAAAGACGTGGACGTTCTGCGTGACTTCATCGCCGAAAACGGCAAGATCATTCCCGCCCGCCTGACCGGCACCCGCGCCATTTACCAGCGCCAGGTGACCACCGCCATCAAGCGCGCCCGTTTCCTGGCCATGCTGCCCTACAGCGACCAGCACCGCGTCTGATAGGGAAGGAGTCATACCATGCAAATCATCCTGCTCGACAAAGTTGTCAACCTGGGTAACCTGGGCGATATCGTCAAGGTCAAGGACGGCTACGCCCGTAACTTCCTGATCCCGACCGGCCGTGCCCGTCGTGCCACCCAGTCCGCCGTGGCCGAGTTCGAAGCCCGCCGCGCTGACCTGGAAAAAGCCGCTGCCGCCAAGCTGGCCGAAGCTCAAACCGTGGGCGAAAAGCTGAATGGTTTCACCGTCAAGCTGAGCCAGAAGGCTGGCGTGGACGGCCGTCTGTTCGGCTCTGTCACCAACCACGACATCGCCGACGAGCTGGTCAAGCAAGGCTTCGCCGTGACCAAAGCTCAGGTTCGCATGCCCAACGGCCTGCTGAAGAACGTGGGTGAGTACACCGTCTCCGTCGGTCTGCACACCGATGTGGTGGTGGACGTGAACGTGTCGGTGCTGGGCGAAACCGCCTAAGCGCTAACACGGCCGCAAAAAACCGACCTCAGGGTCGGTTTTTTCATGCCCCTTGCCCCCTTTTGTCGTGGGGGCTGAGTGTTCAGACGTTTACCAGAGCTTCCACCAAGGGCCGCTTGGGTCTCGCGAGCCACCGGTCAGGTAGGTGCTGTTGGGGTAGTTGGATTCCAACACGCGGCGCGCGTCCTTGGCCGGGATTTCCATGTTCAGCGCCTCGTAGGACTTCATCAGGATGAACAGCGCTTCTTCCCCGGCAGGCACGCCCCGGTAGTCGGCAATCGCCAATTGAGCCCGGTTGATGGCGGCCACATAGGCGCCACGGTTGTAGTAGTAGCGCGCCACATGCACTTCCGACTGCGCCAGCGAGTTCACGATGTAGGTCATGCGCAGGCGCGCATCGGGGGTGTACCGCGAATCGGGAAAGCGTTCGACCAGTTCTTTAAAGGACTCGAACGACACTTTGGCGGCCTTTTGGTCGCGCTCCGACAGGTCTTGTTGCGAAATGAAGCCGAACAGGCCCAGGCTGTCGTTGAAGTTGACGATACCCTTCAGGTACAGCGCGTAGTCCAGCGCCGGGCTGGCGGGGTGCAGCCGGATGAAGCGGTCCAGTGTGGCGATGGCCTGGGCCTGTTCGCCGGCCTTGTAATGGCCATAGGCCTTTTCTATTTGCGCTTGCTGGGCCAGCGGTGTGCCAGCAGCGCGGCCTTCCAGCTTCTCGAACAACAACACGGCACGGTCAAAATTGCCGCTGTTGCGTTCGTCCATCGCTTCGGCGTAGAGCTTGTTGGGGCTCCAGCCAGCGGTCTCGTCTTTGGGTGGGGTGTTGCTCGCGCAGCCCCCCAACAGAACGGCAGAAGCGGCTGCTGCCAGCACAGAGTGCCTGAGGGTTGC
>CAZSZN010000145.1:0-7424 GCA_964610405.1 uncultured Macromonas sp.
ACGCCGGTGTCCTTCTTGAGCGCGTTCTGCGCGAAGAAGATGCTGATGAGCTGCGCGCACACGGGAGAGACGACGAGCTCGCCGAAGGCGCGCGCCTCCGCCTCGAGCCCGGCCTCCATGCCCGCCTCGAGACCGCGTCGCACGACGTCGAGGATGCGCTCGGCCGCGGGGTAGTTGCCGCGCGACTTCTCGAGCAAGGTCTTGCGCGCCTGATCGAAGACGACCTTTCGACCGAGGCCCGTCTTCGTGAGCGCGGCGTCTTTCAGCGCGTCGATGCCCGAGAGGCGCTTGTCGCGCGCGCTCTTGCCGCCCGCCTCGGCGAGCGCGAGGGCCTTCTTCTCGGCGACCTCGACCAGCAGCGCCGCCGGCACGACCTCGTCGACGAGGCCGAGCTTCTTCGCGCGCCGCGCGTCGATCTGCCGGCCGGTGAGGAGGAGATCGAGCGCCGCCTCGATGCGCGCGAGGCGCGGCAGGCGCTGGGTGCCGCCCGCGCCGGGAATGACGCCGAGTTTGATTTCCGGTTGGCCGAACTTGGCGTTGTCGGCGGCGATGATGAAGTCGCACATCATGGCCAGCTCGCACCCGCCGCCCAGCGCAAAGCCGCTGACGGCAGCGATGACCGGCTTGCGGATGCTGCGCAAGGTTTCCCAGTTGCGGGTGATGTAGTCGCCTTTGTATACGTCGGCGAAGCTGTAGGTGGCCATGGCACCAATGTCGGCCCCGGCGGCGAAGGCTTTTTCGCTGCCGGTGATCACCATGCAGCCGATGTCGTCGTCGGCATCAAACGCCTTCAGGGCTGCGCCCAGTTCGTCCATCAACTGGTCGTTCAGGGCGTTGAGTTGCTTGGGGCGGTTCAGCGTCACGATGCCGACGCGGCCTTCGGTGCGCACCAGGATCAGTTCAGGGGCCTTGTTCGTGTCTGTCATGCTTGTCTCAGTGTGTCAGGAACCAGCCCACACTATAGCGGCGCTCAGGTGGCCTTGGCGGCGGCGCGGCTCAGGCGCACGGTGGTGGTGGCTTCCGGCCAGCGCAATGGACAGCGCAGCACACGGCCATCGCGCGCCACCCAGGCGGTGAGGGTTTGGGCACCGGTGGCGTACAGCGCCGCTTCGTCCAACTTGCGCACGCGCCAGGTCTGGAGCCCCCGGGGGCCGTCGGCTTCCAGGGCCAGCCATTCGTCGCCCGCAGCCATGCCGGCGGCTTCGGCGGCCGAGCCACGCAACACGTTTTTCAGCACCAGCCCGCCGTTTTCGGTCACCCGCAAGCCCAGCCGTTGCGCCAGCGGGGCGGTTTCCTCCTGCCACTGGATGCCGTGTTGTTCCAGCAAGGGGCGCAGTGGCAGGTCGGCGGTGCCGTGCACCCAGGCTTGCAGTTCGTCGTCGAAAGCGCGGCGGCCCAGGCGTTTGAGCACCCGCCGCAGGTCGCCCATTTTCATGGGACCGCCTTGGCAGTGCTGGTACAGCGCGGCCATCACCACGTCCAGCGTGGTGTGGCCCTCGGCGCGCAGGGCCAGGTCCAGGCACAAGGCCACCAGCGCACCTTTGGTGTAGTAGCTGACGGTGGCGTTGGGTGTGTTTTCCTGAATGCGGTAGTACTTGATCCAGGCGTCGCGGCTGGCTTCGGCCACGCTTTGCACCAGCCGCCCTGGGGTTTGCAGCACCTGGTTGATGGTTTTGGCCAGCAGTTGCAGGTGGGTGGCTTCGTCGATCAGGCCGGCGCGGCGCACCAGCAAATCATCGTAATAGCTGGTGAAGCCTTCAAAGAACCACAGCAGCTCGGTGTAGTTTTCGCGGTCGTAGTCGTACTGGGCGAACTCATGCGGCCGCAGCCGCTTCACGTTCCAGGTGTGGAAGTATTCGTGGCTGATGAGCCCGAGCAGCGTGGTGTAGCCGTCGGTGGCCTTGAGTTTGGTGGCACTGCCTACCTGGGGCAGGTCGCTGCGCTGGCAAATCAGCGCGGTGCTGTGCCGGTGCTCCAGGCCGCCGTAGCCGTCGGCGCTGGCGTGCAGCATGAACAGGTAGTGGTCGAACGGCGGTTGGCCTTGCACACCGTCTGGTCCGTGCCACAACGCCATGGCCGCTTCGCAAATCTGGGCGGTGTCGCGCAGCAGGCGTTCGCCGTCAAAGCCGGCGGGGGCGCCGCTGACCACGAAGCGGTGGGGCACGCCGCGCACCTGGAACTCGCCGCTCCAGAAGCGGCCCATTTCCACCGGGCTGTCGGCCAATTCGTCGTAGTCGCTGGCCACATACTGACCAAAACCGCTCGCGTTGGTGTCGCGGGCGGTCAGGGCCGTGGCCAGTGCCCAATCGGGATGGGCAGCGGGTGCCGCGATCTGCAGCGCGTGCGGTTCCTGCGTCCGTCCTTCGGCCCGCAGGCACAGGCTGGTGGGGTTGAAAAAGCCGCGTGTCTGATCCAGAAAGGCGGTGCGCACCGAGGCGTCAAACGCATAGACCTGGTACTGCACGGACAGCCGCTTCGTCCCCTCGGGCACGCGGGCTTCCCATTGGTTTTTGGCGAGCTGCTGCAAAGACAGCGGCTTGCCGTCGGCCTGGGCCTGCAGGGCTTGCAGGTGTTGTGAGAATTCGCGCACCAGGTAGCTGCCGGGAATCCAGACCGGCAGGCTCAGGCGTTGTCGATGTTTGGGCTGGTCCAGTTCCAGCGTGACTTGGAACAGGTGATTTCGGACATCGGGCACCTCGACCCGGTAGCGCACGCGCGGACCGTCAGGTGTGGCGGTGCGGCCCGTGCGTCGGCGGGCGCTCATTTGGCGCTGGCGAGGGCTTGTTCCACCTTGTCGGCCCCTGCGGCGCCAGGCAGGCGCGTGCCATCGACGAAGAAGGTGGTGGGGGTGCCGGTGATGCGTGTTTTTTGACCAAAGGCCACGTTGCGGTCCAGCGCGCTGGTGTCGCAGCTGGCGCTGGGCGGTGTCACGTTGCGCAGCATCCAGTCTTCCCAGGCCTTGCCGCGGTTCTTGGCGCACCAGATGTTCTGCGACTTCACCACCGAATCCTGACCGAGGATGGGGTAGAGGAAGACGTAGATGGTGACGTCATCGATCTTGGCGATGTCTTTTTCGAAGCGTTTGCAGAAGCCGCAGTTCGGGTCTTCAAAAATCGCCATCTTGCGCTTGCCGTTGCCACGCACCAGAGTGAAGGCATCCTTCAGCGGCAGGTCTTTGAAGTCGATGGCCGTGAGCTTTTCGACCCGTTGTTCGGTCAGGTTGGCGCGCGCTTTGGTGTCGATCAGCGCGCCTTGCAGCAGGAAGTTGCCTTCGGCGTCGGTGTAGAGGATGTCGCTCTGGTTGATGCGCACCTCGAACAGCCCTTTCATCGGGGTGGGGCTGACTTCGTCGATTTTGGGCAGGTTGGGCAGCCGTTCGGCCAGGTTTTTGCGGATGGCGGCTTCGTTGGCAGACGCGTTCAGGGTGACGGCCAGCAGGCCCGCCAAAACGCAAGCCCAGCGGTGGCGGCTCAGGAAAGAGATCATGGTGAAGTCCTGTGTAGGGGGTCAGTGTGGGGTCGCGGGGCGGCCCATGGCCTGGCGCATCGTCCATTGCTTGAGCGGTGTCAGGCGGTCGAAGTTCCGCAGGCCCCAGCGCCGCAGGGCCTGGATGCGGCTGTCGTCGTGGCCGAACAGGCCGTACAGCCCGTCGGTGACCCAGGCCATGGCGCTGACGTCGGCCTGGCGTGCCCTTTCATAGCGGCGCAGCAGGCGCAGATCGCCCGGCTCGCGCCAGTATTCGCGTTCGTGCAGCACGCGGGCCAGTTCGGCCACATCGGCCAAGCCCACGTTCAGGCCTTGCCCGGCCAGCGGGTGCATGGCGTGGGCGGCGTCGCCCGCCAAAGCCAGGCCGGGCTGTACCCAGCGCCGTGCGCGCGACAGTTCCAGCGGCCAGCCGGCCGGCTGGCCCAGAGGCTCCATCGCGCCCAGGGCGTGATCGCATGCCTGCACCACTTGCTGTGCCAGCGCATCGGCAGGTAGTGCCAGCAGGGTGGCGGCCCGTTCGGGGCTGACCGACCAGACCATGGCCACCGCGTGGCCTTGTTCACCTTCCAGCGGCAGCAGGGCCAGGATCTCGCCGCCGGCCAGGAACCACTGGCGCGCCACGCCGCCGTGGGGGCGCTCGGTGCGCCAGCGGGCCGCGACGGCGGTTTGCGGGTAGGGTTTGACCTCGAACTCAAAGCCCGAGGCGTCGCGGGTGCGGCTGCGCTTGCCTTCGCAAATCACGGTCAGGTTGGCGTTGGGGCGTTCGGTCAGCCGGTCGATGCCCGGCTGGAAAGCCACCGCCTGGGCCAGCGTCGCTTCCAGCGCGGGCACGTCCACGATCCACGACAGCGGCTCGAGCGCGTTGCCGTCAAACCGGACCGAGGCGGCCTGGTCGCTTGCGTCGCTCACCCACATGTGGTGCACCGGGGTGACGGCCGGGGGCTGGTCGGTGGCCTGAGGCCAAACCCGCAGGCCGTCGAGCAGGGTCCGCGAGGTGGTGTTCAGCGCATAGGCGCGGATGTCGGGGGCCGGATGGGCCGGGGGCGGGGCTTGCACCAGGGCCACGCGCAGCCGGTCGCGGGCCAGCAACAGGGCCAATGTGTGGCTCACCACGCCACCACCCAGCACCGCCACGTCGTACTTCTTGCTCATGGCCGCATTGTAGGAGCTGCGTGCACAATCGCAGGCTTACCCAAGGAGTGACACCATGGCCGTTGCGCCGTCCGACGCGGACACCCTGCCGTTGAGCATTGAGCAGTTGTGGATATACCCGATCAAGAGCTGCGCTGGCCTGCGCCTGAGCACGGTGGAATTGCTGGAAACCGGGCTGGAGTGGGACCGCACCTGGATGGTGGTGGATGCGCAGGGTGAATTCGTGTCGCAGCGCGAGTTGCCGCGCATGGCCTTGATTCAGCCGCGCTTTCGCATGGGGCAGCTCGAACTGCGGGCGCCGGGCATGTTGACGCTGCACCTGGCACTGGACGAAGCGGTGTCGCCCCTGCGCGTTCGGGTGTGGGACGACGAGGTGGACGCCTACGACATGGGCGAGGTGGCCGCCCAATGGTTCACCGATTTCCTCGGTGCCCGTTCGGTGCCTGGGTTGCAGGGCGGTTTGCGCCTGGTGCGGTTCGATCCAGATGTGAGGCGCCTGTCGTCGATGCGCTGGACCGGTGGGGTGGAAGCGCCGAACCAGTTCAGCGACGGCTATCCCTTGCTGGTGCTGTCCAGCGCCGCCTTGGCGGATTTGAACGAACGGCTGGCGGTGCTGGGCCATGCGCCGGTGGATGCGACGCGGTTTCGGCCCAACATCGTGCTGGGTGGGCTGGAGGCGCACGACGAGGACCGGCTGGCCGACATCGTTTTGCACGCCCAGGGGCTGGATGCGCAGGCACCAGTGGTGCGCTTGCAGCCGGTCAAGCCGTGCGCGCGCTGCAGCATTCCCGATGTCGACCCGGCCACCGCGGCCGTCGGGCAGGTGGTGGCTCCTTTGCTGCAAACCTACCGCCAAGACCGGCGTTTGATGGGTGCGGTCACTTTTGGCATGAATGCCATCGTGCGCCAGGGCGATGGACAGATGTTGTACGAAGGCATGACCGGCCACGGCACCTGGGGCGCGTGGTGAGTCTGGCGGCGTGCCGCAGCGCCTTCACAGCCGCTTGAGCAACCGTCCTTTGTCGAGCCGGATTTTCACGTCTTCTGGCGAGACCGGGGTGACCACGCTGTACTGCGGGTCTTGTGTGTCGCGGCGCCGGGGGGTGCTGACCGAGAGGCCGTCTGGGTCGGTGATGGCCAGGGTGACCGGGGTGTTGACCCGTTCGCCGCGTCGCACCACCACCGCCGTTTCTGCGGATTTCAGGCGCACATAGGTGCCGGGCGGATACAGCCCGAGTTGTTTGGCAAAAATGGCGCCCAGCGGGCTGTCTTGGGCCTGGGCTTCCTTGAACAGGTTGCTCACCGCCAGGCTGGGCCACAGGCCGCGTCGGTTGACCCTCGGGCTGATGCGGGCGATGAAAATGTCCGCCATGCGCAGCAATTGCTGGGCCTGGTTGAGTTCGGTCTTTCCCCCGGGGTAGCCTTTGCCATCCGGGGTTTCGTGGTGATCGTTCACCAACTCCAGCCAGAACGGGTCTTCCACCCCGTGTTTGCGCAGCAGGGCCACGGCAGCTTGCGGGTGTTGGTGAATCAGTTCGCGTTGCTCGTCGGTGACCGGTGGCACCTGCACCGCCAGTTGGTCTTGCAAGGCGGACATGGCCATGTTCATCGTCAGGGCCGCGCGCATGAGCGACGTGAGCTGGGGTTCGCCGATCTGTGCCAGCGGCGCGATCATGCGGCACAGCACAGCGGCGGTGAGGGCGTGGGTGGCACTGTAGCCGTAGTCGCGGTCTGACAACATTTGCACCAGCACGAAGAGCGAATCGTCTTCCTGACCGTCGAGCGTCAACTGGACGCCGGTTTCCACGAACGCCAAGCGTTTGTGGAAATCTTTGGCGGCTTCCCCTTCTTGCAGCAGGTTGGCGAGGCGGCGCCGCAACGCCGGCCACGCTTCGGCAGGCCGGGCATCCAGCTGTTCACGGACCTCCCTGAGCACAGCGTCCGAAGCGACAGCGGGTGGACTGTCGGGTGCGTTCATGCTGTGCAGTGTATAGCAGTTTCAGCGATTTTCAGTTCAGCTGGCGTAGGGGTTGGGCACACCCAGTGTCGCCAGAATTTCAATTTCCCGGGCTTCCATGGCCTCCGCGTCTGCCTCGCTGGTTTCGTGGTCCCAGCCCTGGGCGTGCAGCGCGCCGTGCACCAGCAGGTGGGTGTAGTGCTGCTGCAGGGTCTTGCCTTGTTCGGCGGCTTCGCGCGCCACCACCGGTGCGCACAGCACCAGGTCGGCCATCACCACCGGGTCGGTTTCGTAGTCGAAAGTGAGCACGTTGGTGGCGTAGTCCTTCTGGCGGTAGTCGCGGTTCAGGGCCTGGCCTTCTTCGGCGTCCACGATGCGCACGGTGATTTCGCCGTCGGCGTCGAGCGCGTGGCGCAGCCAGCGTTCCACCTTGTGGCGCGGCAGGGCAGCGCGGTGCTCGGCCACGCCGTCGAAGCGGCCGAACTGCAGGGACAGGGTGAGTTGGGGCAGGGCCATGTCAGACTTTCGGGCCGAGTTTGTCGTAAGCGTCCACGATGCGGGCCACCAGCGGGTGGCGCACCACGTCGGCGCTGGTGAGGCGGTTGAAGGCGATACCCTTGACGCGCTTGAGCACCCGTTCGGCGTCGATCAGGCCGCTGAGCTGGGTGCGTGGCAGGTCGATCTGGCTCACGTCGCCGGTGACCACCGCCTTGCTGCCGAAGCCGATGCGGGTGAGGAACATTTTCATCTGTTCGGGCGTGGTGTTCTGCGCTTCGTCGAGGATGACGAAGGCGTGGTTCAGCGTGCGCCCGCGCATGAAGGCCAGCGG
>CAZSZN010000146.1:0-7382 GCA_964610405.1 uncultured Macromonas sp.
ACCACGCCGCTGCCGGCCAAGATTTACGCCGGTGAGGGCTGCGCGCAGGTGCTGTTCTTCGAGAGCGACGAGGTGTGTGATGTGTCGTACAAGGACCGGGGCGGCAAGTACCAGGGCCAGCACGGCGTGACGCTGCCGCGCGCCTGAGTGAACGCGAACCCCGCGCATGAGCGACACTCCTGCCACCGTCAACGCCCAGGGGCTGTTGAGATTCGGCCTGCCGACCAGCGGGGCGGCGGAGCTGTCCCACCCCAAGCCCGAGCGGCTGATCGCCGGCAACCCGCTGCGCGAAACCTGGAACGCCTTGGATGCGCCGCTGGATGGCGCCCAAAACCTGAGTACGGGGGTGTGGCGTTGCGAACCCGGCCACTGGCGGATTGCTTTTGGGCCCACCGAGCGCGAAGTGTTCACCGTGGTGCAAGGGCGCTGCCGGTTGCACAGCCATGCCGGGGGCTTTCAGGAGGCGGGGCCCGGACAGGCCATCCACATTCCGCCGGGCTTTACCGGGTCGTTTGAAGTCATCGACACCGTCACCAAGGTGTACGTGATCGTCACTTGAACCTTAGGCGGCTGCGTCAGGCGCTGGCTCCGCCGGCAGACAGACGGTGGCGCGCAAGCCGGTGCTGGCGGGGTCCACGTCATGCCGGTTGCGCAGTTCCAGGTGACCGCCCAGCGTCTGCACGATCGCGTGGCAGATCGACAACCCCAGTCCGGTGCCATGCGCCGCGCCCGTGGCGGTGGCAAAGGGTTGGAACAAGCGGTCTTTCAAATCGGGCGGGATGCCTGGCCCGCTGTCCTGGATGGTCAAACACCCCTGCTCACCGTCCTCCGATCGCAGCCGGATGTGCAGTTCGCCCCCTGGGGGCGTGTGCCGGATGGCGTTGTGCAGCAGGTTGCGGGTCAGCTCTTTCAGGGTCCATTCGTGCGCACGCACAGGCACCGGGTGCACGTCCAGGTCGAAATCGAGGTGCTTGTCCACCACCAGCGCCGACACGTCCAGTGCCACGGTGCGCACCGCTTCTGCCCAGTCGGTCACGGGTGCGTCGGTCTGGTTGCGCAGCTGCTCCACTTTGGCCAACGCCAGCATCTGGTTGGCCAGCTCGGTGGCGCCTTGCACGGTGTGCATCATTTCCTGCAGGGCGAGGGTCGGCTCCACATCGCCACGCAGTGCAGATTGCAGTTGGGTGCGCAGCACCGCCAGTGGCGTTTTGAGTTGGTGTGACGAGTCGCGGACGAACCGTTTTTGGTGCTCCAGCAGTTGTGACAACTTGGCCATGTGCTGGTTGGTGGCGACCATCAGCGGTTTGAGTTCCAGCGGGGCGTCGGACAGATCGAGCGGGCGAAGGTCGTTTTCAGGGCGTTGGCTGAGGGCCTCGCTCAGGCGCCGGACCGGTCGGGTGGCGTGTTGCACCACCAGGAACACCACCAGGCCAATCAAGGCGATCAAGGCGGCTTGCCGCCACAGTGTGTCGATCAGGATTTGCTGGGCCAGCGTCTGGCGCAACTCCAGCGTTTCGGCCACTTGGATGGTTGCCATGCCCTGGCCCTCGGGGCCGGAAACCGGTTGCAGCAACACCGCCACCCGCACCGGCGTGCCCTGGAATTCGTCGTCGTAAAAATCCACCAATGCGGCGTACAAGGTGCGCATCGGGATCTTGCCGTTCCATGTCGGCAGATCCTCGAAGCCGGACACCAGTTCGCCCGAAAACCCGGTGACGCGGTAGTAGATGCGACTGCGGTTGTCGGCTTCGAAGGCTTCCAGTGCGGAGTAGGTGACCGAGTCCAGCAGGCGCGAACCTCTCTCCTCGTCGGGCACCACCTCCAGTTGCTCGCCGATGGCTTTGGCGGTGGCCAGCAGGGTCCGGTCGTAGGCGGTGTCGGCCGCACGCAGGGCCTGTCGGTACAGCACCACTGCATTGACGACCAGAAAGACGACCACCGGCACCAGAATGCCCAGCATCAACTGCTTGCGCAACGAGCCCGGTGGCCGCAAGTGCAGTTTCATGGTTGTGTTTTGAGCAGGTAGCCCAGGCCCCGCAGCGTGACCAGTTGCACCCCCATGTGGGCAATTTTTTTGCGCAGGCGGTACACCACCACCTCAATCGCTTCGGACTGCACGTCGCTGGCGTTGGGGAACACCCGCTCCAGCAGGCGTTCTTTGGCGATGGCGTGCCCTGGCCGCTCCAGCAGGGCGCGCAGCAGCGCGCCTTCGCGGGGCGCCAGTTCGATCGGCTCGTCTTCAAAGTACACCGCGCCGCTGGCCGGGTCGACGCTCAAACCGCCAAACGCGGGACGCTTCACCGCAGGTGCCGTGCGTTCGGTGGGGGTGGGGGCCGCCCGGCGCACCAGCGCGTGGATGCGGGCCTCCAATTCGTCCAGGTCGAAGGGTTTGGCCAGGTAGTCGTCGGCCCCGGTTTTGAGGCCCAGCACCCGGTCGCCCACCGTGCCGCGCGCCGTCAGGATGATGACCGGCGTGGCAAAGCCCGCCTGGCGTGCCTTGTCCAAGACCTGCAAGCCGTCCAGGCCCGGCAGGGTCAGGTCCAGCATCACCACATCGGGCTGCCCGCTGGCCCAGGCCGGCAGGGCCTCCCGGCCGTCGCCACACAGCAGCACCTGCATGCCACGCCGTTCCAGGGCGCGCTTCAGGCTGGCCTGCATGGCCAGGTTGTCTTCGATCAGCAGCAATTTCATGGCTGCGTGGATTATCGGCCCGCAGCGCAGTTTGCCGCCCCAGCCCGGTGTGCCCTAGGGTTTGTACCGATCTGACTGACAGCCGATTGACAGACTCGGGCGCAATCATCGCTACACCACAACCCCGATAGGAGACCTTGATGCGTCGCAATGAATTTCTGAAGTCGTTGGCTGCCTTGGCAGCCGTTGGTGCAGGTGGCCTGCCCCTGTCGGCCCTGGCCGCCGCCAACCTGAAGATGATGATTCCGGCCAACCCTGGGGGTGGCTGGGACGGCACGGGTCGTGCGCTGGGCGACGCCTTGCGTGACGCAGGGGTGGCTTCTGGGGTGACGTTTGAAAACAAGGGCGGCGCCGCCGGTGCGATTGGTTTGGCCCAGTTCTACAACGCCAGCAAGGGCGACCCGAACGCCATGATGGTGATGGGCGCTGTGATGCTGGGTGGCATCATCACCGGCAAGCCGCCGGTGTCCGTGACCCAACTCACCCCGATCGCACGTCTGACCACCGAATACAACGTGTTCGTGCTGCCGGCCAGTTCGCCGTTCAACAGCATGAAGGACGTGGTGGAAGCGCTGAAGAAAGACCCCGGCAGCGTCAAGTGGGGCGGTGGTTCGCGCGGGTCCACCGAGCACATTGCTGCGGCCCAGATCGCCCAGGCGGTCGGCGTGTCCGCCGCGAAGATCAACTACGTGCCGTTCCGTGGGGGCGGTGAGGCTGTGGCCGCCATTCTGGGCGGCAACGTGACCGTCGGTGGCAGCGGCTACAGCGAGTTCCAGCCCTACATCGAAAGCGGCAAGATGAAGGCGATCGCCATCACCTCGGGCCAGCGCGTCAAAGGCATCGACAAGGTGCCGACGCTCAAGGAGCAAGGCATTGACGTGGAAATCGGCAACTGGCGCGGCGTGTATGGCGCGGCAGGCATCACCCCGCAACAGCGTGCCGCCCTGACCGACATGATCGTCAAGGCCACCCAGAGCAAGGCCTGGCAGGCTGCCTTGACCAAGAACAACTGGACCCCGGCGCTGCTGACGGGCAAGGCGTTCGATGAGTTTGTGGATCGCGACTTTGCCGCCCTGCGCGCAACCATGGTGCGTGCCGGCATGATCTGACCGGTCGTTGCCGGTTGCTGACCCCAGGGCCGTGGCGAGGTGTGCACGGCCCTCTTTTTTCTGTTCTGGAGATCGCGATGGACACATTGCCTGACGATGAAGAGCGCCCCCTGCTGCTGACCAAGGGACAGCGCCTGGGGCAGATGGCCCTGGGCCTGGGCGTGGTGGCGGTGGCCGTGGTCATGGCCGTGGGCGCGGCCCAAATGCCCTCGGAGGCGGGCTACGCCGGCGTGGGGCCGAGCTTTCTGCCCTGGATGGTGGCGTTGGCTTTGGGCGTGTGCGGCGTGCTGCTGACCCGCCAGGGCATGTCGGGCGGTTTCCGGAACATGGACAAGCCTTCAGGCGCCGAACATGGTGACTGGAAGTCCTTGGCCTGGGTGGTGGCGGGTGTGGTTGCCAATGCGTCCCTGATCCAAACCATCGGTTTCATCCTGAGCTGCACCCTGTGCTACGCGCTGGCGGTGCGCGGCTTGCGCCAGAGCGAGGGCAAAGGCGGCGACTCGCTGCAGGTGGCCATGCGCGATCTGGCGGTCGGTGTGGTGATCTCTGCGCCCGTGTTCTGGCTGTTCACCAAGTTCCTCGCGGTGAACCTGCCTGGGTTGACCGGCAGCGGCTGGCTCTGAAAGGGAAATGAACATGATGGATACCTTGAACCTGCTGATGCAGGGTTTTGCCACCGCGCTGTCGCCGGCCAATTTGCTGTGGGCCTTGGCAGGCTGTATTTTGGGCACCGCCATTGGGGTGCTGCCCGGCTTGGGGCCGGCCGTGACGGTGGCCATGTTACTGCCCATCACGGCGCAGGTCGAGCCGACCGCGTCCATGATTTTCTTCGCCGGCATTTACTACGGCGCCATGTACGGGGGATCGACCACCTCCATCCTGCTCAACACCCCGGGCGAAACCGGCTCCATGGTGACGGCGCTGGAGGGCTTCAAGATGGCCAAGAGCGGTCGCGCCGGGGCCGCCCTGGCCACCGCCGCCATTGGCTCGTTCGTGGCCGGCACCATCGCAACCATGCTGGTGACGCTGTTTGCCCCCATCGTGGCCGAGTACGCCGTGCTCCTGGGCCCGCCCGAGTACTTTTGCCTGATGCTGCTGGCCTTTACCACCGTGAGTGCGGTGTTGGGGGGCAGCACCTTGCGCGGCTTGACCTCATTGTTCCTAGGCTTGGCCATGGGCCTGATCGGGATCGACCAGATCACCGGCCAGACCCGGTACACCGCGGGCGTGCTGGAGTTCATGGACGGCATCGAAGTGGTGTTGGTGGCGGTGGGCCTGTTCGCCATTGGCGAGGCGCTCTACACCACGCTGTACGAAGGCAAAGTGGTCAGCAGCCTGAACAAGATGAGCCGGGTGCACATGACCAAGGAGGAGTGGCGCCGGTCCTGGCCCGCGTGGCTGCGTGCGTCGTTCATCGGCTTCCCGTTTGGCACCGTGCCGGCCGGTGGCTCCGAAATTCCGACCTTCCTGAGCTACGCCACCGAGCGCAAGCTGGCGGCACCCGAGCACAAAAAGGAGTTTGGCACCACCGGGGCGATCGAGGGTGTGGCCGGACCCGAAGCGGCCAACAACGCGGCCATCACCGCCACGCTGATTCCCTTGCTGACCCTGGGCATCCCCACGTCGGTCACCACCGCCATCCTGCTCAACGCGTTCCAGAACTACGGCATCCAGCCCGGTCCGCAGTTGTTCGAGACCTCCTCGGGCCTGGTGTGGGCGCTGATCGCGTCGCTCTACATCGGCAACATCATGCTGCTGGTGCTCAACCTGCCGCTGGTGGGGTTGTGGGTGAAGTTGCTGCGGGTGCCGCGTGCGCCGCTGTACGCCGGCATCCTGATCTTTGCCACGGTGGGCGTGTACGGCATGCGCCAGAGTTCGTTCGACCTGTACCTGATGCTGGCGCTGGGCATTGCCGGTGTGGTGATGCGCCGCTACGACTTCCCGATGGCGCCGGCGATTGTGGGCCTGATCCTCGGGCCTTACGCCGAGGCACACCTGCGCAACGCCGTGTCGATCGGTGAGGGCAGCTTCACCGTGTTCTTCGAGCGCCCGATGTCGGCCGTGCTGCTGGCCATCGTGGCGCTGGTGCTGGTCACTCCCCGCGTGCTGGCCTGGCACCGCCGGGCTTGAACGCCCGTCGCAACGCACCTGCCGGCAGCAGCACCGTGGCAATGGCCGCCATCACGCACACCACGGCCACGCCATCGGTCCAGCGGGGCCATTCGCCGGCAATGAAGGTGGCACTGGCGGTGCCCACCAGGGGCACCATCATCACGCTCATGGCGCTGGTGGCGGGCGGTAGGTGCCGCGCCAGCGAAAACCAGATGATCTGCGCGATGCCGTAGTTCATGAACACCCCGTAGGCGAGCAGCCCCCACATGCGGGGGCTGAATTGCCACTGGGGCCAAGGTTCAAAAATCAGTGCCAACACCCACAGGGCGAATGCGGTCAGGCTCATCATCCATACGGTGAGGGCTTCCATGGGCAGGGTCAGGGTGGCGCGGCGCATCATCAGCGTGCCCACGGCCCAGCAGATGGCCGCCCCCAGCATCACCAGCACGCCCACGGGGCGGCCGGCCATGGCGCCGAGTTCGTCGGCCAGCAACAGGGCCACAGCGCCCGCCACCAACAACGCCGCCAGGGTGGAGCGCCGCGTTAACTGCTGCCCAAAAAACAGCGCACCCAGCAGCACCGTCCACACCGGCATGGTGAAGCCCAGAATCGCGGCCCGGCCGGACGCCAGCGCCGCTACCCCGAAAATGGCCAATGTGTGCCAGCCCAGCATGTTGGGCAGGGCCAGGGTGACGATGCTGCGCCACTCGCTGGCCTGGGGCGTCAGGCGCACGCCGCTTTGGCGGTAAAAGGCGAACAGCCACAGTGCGCCACCGGTCATGGTCAGGGCGCGGAAGTACAGCGGGCTCAGCTCTTGCAGCGAAAGCTTCATCACTGGCCAATTGACGCCCCACATCAGCGTCAGTGCCACCAGCCCCAACGTCTGGTTGCGGTTCAGCATCGGCTGCGCGTCACACCGCCACCGGCGCCTTGATGGCCGGGTGGTGCTGGTAGTCCTGTACCTCGAAGTCGTCGAATTCGTAGTCGAAGATCGATGCGGGCCGGCGCTTGATGCTCAGGGTGGGGTAGGGCATCGGCTCTCGGCTCAGTTGCAGCGCCACTTGTTCGAAGTGGTTGTTGTAGATGTGGCAGTCCCCGCCGGTCCAGACGAAGTCGCCCACGTCCAGGTCGCATTGTTGTGCCAGCATGTGGGTCAGCAGGGCGTAGCTGGCGATGTTGAACGGCACGCCGAGGAAGATGTCCGCGCTGCGCTGGTAGAGCTGGCAGCTCAATTTACCTTTGCCGCCAGGCTCGGTGGCCGGCGCCACGTAAAACTGGAAAAACGCATGGCAGGGCATCAAGGCCATCTGGCCCAGTTCGGCCACGTTCCAGGCGCTGACGATGATGCGGCGGCTGTCGGGGTTGGTCTGGAGCTGCTTCACCACAGCGGCGATCTGGTCGATGTGGCCGCCATCGGGCGTGGGCCAGCTGCGCCACTGCACGCCGTACACGGGGCCCAGGTCGCCGTTG
>CAZSZN010000147.1:0-7350 GCA_964610405.1 uncultured Macromonas sp.
TCAGGCGGAAGATCAGCTCGCCCTCGCGCCCCGCGTCGCAGGCGTTCACCAGCGCACCCACGTCCTTGCGTTTGGCCTGCTTGACCACCGCGCTCAAGCGCGACTTGGTCTTGTCGATGGGTTTGAGGTCGAAGTGCGGCGGAATCACCGGCAGCTGGGCAAAGCTCCACTTGCCGCGCTTGACGTCGTAGGCCTCGGGCGCGGCGATCTCCACCAAATGCCCCACGGCGGAGGTGACCACGTAGCGGTCGTTCTCGAAATGGTCCTCGTGCTTCTCGAACTTGCCGGCCACGGGCGTCAGCGCCCGCACGATGTCCTGGGCCACAGACGGCTTTTCGGCGATGACCAGCGTTTTGCTCATGTTTGTCGTATTCATCTCTACAATCCACTCCCATGCGCGCGCACGCGCACCGGTGTGCGCACACATGCGCGCACATGCATGTCATTACGTTACCAAAAATTCCGCCCGTGCCCGCCAACCCCTCGACTCAGCTCCCTGCCCCGTCCGGCCGCCGCCTGCAAATCCGCCGCTCCGGCGTGCACGGCAAGGGCGTGTTCGCGCTGCGCGACCTGGCGGCCGGCGAGCGCCTGATCGAATACACCGGCGAAGTCATCACCTGGGACGAGGCGCTGCAACGCCACCCGCACGACCCGGCGCACCCCACGCACACCTTCTACTTCCACATCGACAACGGCCACGTGATCGACGCGAAGTACGGTGGCAACGCCTCGCGCTGGATCAACCACAGTTGCGCCCCCAATTGCGAGGCCGAAGAAACCGAGGACGCGCGGGTGTTCATTTGTGCGCTGCGCGACATTGCCGCCGGCGAAGAACTGTTCTACGACTACGGGCTGATCATCGACGAACCCTACACCCGCAAGCTGAAGGCGGAATACCCCTGCTGGTGCGGCGCGCCCGCGTGCCGGGGTACCCTGCTGGCCCCGAAGCCGCGCCAGCGCCAACCCGCCGTCCCATCGAAGGCCCGCCAGCGATGACCGTGACCCCGGCGCTGCAGGCCCTGACCCGACAAGCCGAACGGCTGTGGGAGGCGGTGTCGCCAGCCTGGCCGGGCTTCAGCGTCGAGGTGCTGCCCACCATCGACTCCACCAACACCGAACTGATGCGGCGCGCCCGCACCGGCCAGCACGCCCCGGTGCTGCTGACGGCGGTGGCGCAAACCGCCGGTCGCGGCCGGCGCGGGCGCGGCTGGGTCAGCGCCGCGGGCGATTCGCTGTCGTTTTCGGTGGGTGTGCCGCTGCGGCCACGCGACTGGTCCGGCCTGTCGCTGGCGGTGGGGGCCAGCCTGGCCACCTCCATGCCGCCGGCGGTGCGCCTCAAGTGGCCCAACGACCTGTGGTGGCAAGACCGCAAGCTGGGTGGCATTCTGGTGGAAACCGCCAGCCTGGGCGACGAGCGGTACGCGGTGATCGGCGTCGGCTTGAACCTGCGCACCCCGCAACTGCCAGCGGCCACCCCAGCCAGCGATGACGCCCTGCCCCCACCCGTGGCGCCGGTCGGCCTGGACGAGCTGCTGGGCCACCCCAGCGACCCGCCCGACGGCGGCGATGTGCTGCTGCAGTGCATCCCACCCTTGATGCGCGACCTGCGGCTGTTTGAAGCCTCGGGCTTTGCGGCCTTTGCGCCCCGGTTTGCACAGCGCGATGCCTTGTACGGCCGGCCAGTGCGCTTGTCGGACGGCCACAGCGGCACCGCCGTGGGCGTGCGCGCCGACGGCGCCCTGCTGCTGGACACCGGACACGAGGTGATGGCGGTGATCCAGCAGGAAGTGAGCGTGCGCCCATGCTGAGGCTGGCCGTGCTGGCCTTGCTGGCCGCCAACCTGCTGTTCTGGGCCTACACCCAGGGCCACTTGGTGACCTTGGGCCTGAACCCGACCGGGAGCCGCGAACCCGAACGGTTGACCCAGCAGGTGGCGGCGGACAAACTGGTGGTGCGCAACGCGCCGCGCCCGCCCGCCGCGCCGGACACGTCCACCACCGCCAACGCAACGGCCCCATCAGACCCGTCACCGGAGCCCGCCAGCGAATCGCCACCGCCCGAGGCTTTGCCACCCACAGCGCCCTCTGCGCCGTCCGCTCCTTCTGCACCACCTGCAACAGCCACCACGCCCGCCAGCCCCACCGCCTGCTGGCAAGCCACCGGCCTGAGCGATCCGCAGACCGTGCTGCTGCGCGGTGCGCTCGACAACCAGCCCGACCTGGCGCCGGGGTGGAGCCTCACCGAATCGGTGCTGTCGGCGCGCTGGATCGTCTACCTGGGCAAGTTTTCCAGCACCGAAGCACTGCAAAAGCGCCGCGCGGAATTGCGCGAAGCCAAGATCGACCACCGCGAGGTGAGCACCCCGGCACTGCAACCCGGCCTGGCGCTGGGCACCTACTCCACCGAAGAAGCGGCACGGCGCGCGCTGGCCCAAGCGACCTTGAACGGCATCACCAACGCCAAAGCGGTCCAGGAACGCCAGGAAACGCGTCAGTACACCCTGCTGCTGCCCGCACTCACCGAAGCACAGCGGCGCCGCCTGGTGTCGCTGAACCTGCTGGGCGGCCGGCCGCTGCAGCGCTGCCCTTGACCCGACCCATCACTGTCCATTGAAGCCCCCCATGAACATCACCAAAGACACCGTCGTCACCCTGAGCTACCGCGTGCTGGACGCGCAAGGCAAGCTGCTGGAAGCCAGCGAACAGCCCATGGCCTACCTGCACGGCGGGTACGGCAACACCTTCGAAAAAATTGAGACGGCGCTGGAAGGCCAGGCCGCCGGCTTTGCCACCACGGTGAAACTGACGCCCGCCGACGCCTTCGGCGAACGCGACGAAGCCCTGGTGCAAACCATCAACAAGGCCGACTTTCCGCCCGGCGTGAAAGTGGGCGGCACCCTGCGCGGTGTGGCCGACGATGGGCACGAACGCATCTTCACCGTCGTGAAGATCAAAGGCCCGCAGGTGATTCTGGACGGCAATCACCCGCACGCGGGCAAGACGCTGAAGTTTGACCTGAAGGTGCTGGAAGTGCGTGCCGCCTCGGCCGAGGAAGTGGCCCACGGCCATGCCCACGGCGCGCACGGCCACCAGCACTGACCTGAACCTGCGGGCGCAACGGCTCAGTCGAGCTTGAACGCCCCCACGGCCCGGCTCAGCACCTGGGCCTGGTCCGACAGGGAGCGCGCCGCCTCGGCGGCCTGCTCCACCTGGGCCACGTTGTGCTGCGTGACCTGGTCCATGCGCCCCATGGCGTCGGTGACGCGCTGCAAACCCTCACGCTGCTCGCGGGACGTGATGGAAATTTCGCCCAGCAGCGTGTTCATGCGGCGCACCTCTTCGACCACCTCTTGCATGGTGCTGCCGGCTTGGGCGACCAGGCCGGCCCCGTTCTCCACGTGCTGCACCGAGTCGCCTATCAATTGACTGATCTCTTTGGCGGCCGAGGCGCTGCGCTGCGCCAGGCTGCGCACTTCGGCCGCCACCACCGCAAAACCCCTCCCCTGTTCCCCAGCCCTGGCGGCTTCCACCGCCGCGTTCAGCGCCAGGATGTTGGTCTGAAACGCGATGCCGTCGATGACGGCGATGATGTCAACGATCTTGCGCGAGCTGCCGCTGATGGCGTCCATGGTGCGCACCACCTGCTCGACCACGTGACCCCCGCGCTCGGCAATGTGCGAGGCGTGGGTGGCCAGCGTGCTGGCCGATTCGGCGCGCTCGGCGTTGAGCAGCACGGTGCCCGCGAGCTGCTCCATGCTGTGGCTGGTCGCGTGCAGCGAAGCGGCCTGTTCTTCGGTGTGCTGGGTCAGGTCGGCGTGGCCACTGGCGATCTCCGTGGCCGCACCGGTGATGGTGTCGGCCGACGTCTTGATGCGCCCCACGAGATCGGTGAGAGTGTCTTCCATTTCGCCCAAGGCCTTCAGCAGGGGCGCAAACTCGCCCTCGCGGCTGGAGTTGAACTCCTGGCTCAAATCCCCCGACGCCACGGTTTCCGCGATCAAGATCGCTTCGTCCAACGGACGCGACACCGCGCGCATCAGGACGCAGGGTGCCGCCACGCAAGTCACGGCAATGAACGCGAAAGTCAGCATCAACCCCGTGCGGGCACCCGCTGCCTGCACCGGATCGAGCGCCTGCAGGGCCAGCACCAAAGCCAGCGCCGATCCGCACAGCACGCCACCAAACGCCCAAAACAGCCCGGCACGGATGGTGAGGTGAGGTAGCCGCATGGTGATGTCTCCGTGGTTATGGGCGGTGGGGCGAACAGGGTTTGTATCGCACCGCCACCGCGTGCACGGTGTGGAAACTACCTACCCACGCGGGCGGTCAGCGCGCAACCACGCGAACCATCTCCAGGCACTTGGCGGCGTAGCCCCATTCGTTGTCGTACCAGGCGACGATCTTCACGAAGGACTTGTCCAGGGCCAGGCCGGCGGTGGCGTCGAACACGCTGACGCAGTTCTCACCCCGGAAGTCGGTGGACACCACCTTGTCGGCGGTGTAGCCCAGCACGCCCTGCAGGCCGCCTTGGGCCACCGGCATTTCGCTCATGGCCTTCATTTCGGCGCAGATCTCGTCGTAGCTGGCATCGTTGGCCAGTTCGACCGTCAGGTCCACCACCGACACATCGCTGGTGGGCACGCGGAAGCTCATGCCAGTCAGCTTCTTGTTCAGCTCGGGAATCACCTTGCCCACCGCCTTGGCCGCGCCGGTGCTGCTGGGAATGATGTTCTCCAGAATGCCCCGGCCACCGCGCCAGTCCTTGCGCGAGGTGCCGTCCACCGTCTTCTGGCTGGCGGTGGCGGCATGCACCGTGGTCATCAGGCCGCGCTTGATGCCCCACTTGTCGTTCAGCACCTTGGCCACCGGGGCCAGGCAGTTGGTGGTGCACGACGCGTTGGACACCACCGCTTCGCCGGCGTACTTCTCGTGGTTCACACCGTAGACGAACATCGGCACGTCGTCCTTGGAGGGGGCGGAGATCACCACTTTCTTGGCGCCCGCGTCCAGGTGGGCCTCGTTGCCCTCGGCGGTCAGGAACTGGCCGGTGCACTCCAGCACCACGTCCACCCCCATCTTGCCCCACTGCAGCAGTTCGGGGTCGCGTTCGTGGCTCAGGATGATGGGCTTGCCATTGACCACCAGATGCTGTTCGTCAAAGCTCACCTCGCCCTTGAAGCGGCCGTGCACGCTGTCGTACTTCAGCATGTAGGCCAGGTAGTCGGCCGGCTTGGGGTCGTTGATGCCGACGATTTCGATGTCCGGGAAGTCCTGCACCGCAGCGCGCAGGGCCAGGCGACCGATGCGGCCGAATCCGTTGATACCGAGCTTGATGGTCATGGCGTATGCCTCATGAAGAAAGTTACGAAACGGGTACGTAACCTGCAGCCGAGCCAACCCATACAAAAGGGCCTCCACCGCAGGCGACCCCGGCGCCACCGGGGCGCCGGGCTGATCTGCGGGCAGGCTTACTGCTTGCCGAGCACCGCCAGCACGGTGGCGGTCACGTTGTCGGGGGTGAAGCCGAAGTGCTGGAACAGCACCGGCGCCGGGGCGGATTCGCCGTAGGTGTCGATGCCCACCACGGCGTGGCAGCCGTACTTCCACCAGCCGTCGCTGGAGCCCATTTCCACCGCCACGCGCGGCAGGCCCTTGGGCAGCACGGCCTTCTTGTACTCGGCGTCCTGGCGGTCGAAGGTGGTGGTGCTGGGCATGGAGACCACGCGCACCGGCACCTTCTGCTCGGCCAGTTGCTGCTGTGCCTTCAGCGCCAATTGCACTTCGGAACCGGTGGCGATGATCACCGCCTTGGCCTTCTTGCCGGCCTTGAAGCCGACGTCCTGCGGCTCGCTCAGCACGTAAGCACCCTTGCTGATGTCGCTCAGGTCTTTCTTGGGCGCATAGGCCAGGTTCTGGCGGCTCAACAGCAGCGCGGTCGGCTTGGTCTCGTTCTTCAGGGCCACGGCCCAGGCGATCGCGGTTTCGGCCGTGTCGGCGGGGCGCCACACGTCCAGGTTCGGGATCAGGCGCAGGCTGGCGGCGTGCTCGATGGACTGGTGGGTCGGGCCGTCTTCACCCAGGCCGATGGAATCGTGGGTGAACACGTGCACCACGCGCTGCTTCATCAGCGCGGCCATGCGGATGGCGTTGCGCGAGTAGTCGCTGAAGGTCAGGAAGGTGCCGCCGTAGGGGATGAAGCCGCCGTGCAGCGCCACGCCGTTCATGATGGCGGCCATGCCGAATTCGCGCACACCGTAGTTGATGTGACGACCACCGACGCCGGCCTCGTTCTTCACCACCGCGCCCGCAGCGTCAAAACGCAGGTTGGGAGTGGACTTGGTGTTGGTCAGGTTGGAGCCGGTCAGGTCGGCGCTGCCGCCCAGCAGCTCGGGCAGCGCAGCGGTGAAGGCCTCCAGCGCCAGTTGGCTGGCCTTGCGGCTGGCCACCGTTTCGGCCTTGGTGTGTGCAGCCACGGCGGTGTCCACCACCAGTTGCTCGAAATTCTTGGGCAGCTCGCCCTTCATGCGGCGCACGAATTCCTTGGCCTCGGCCGGGAAGGCCTTCTTGTAGGCGGCAAACTGCACGTCCCACGCTTTTTCAGCAGTCTTGCCAGCGTCATTGGCATCCCAGGCAGCGTAGATGTCCTTGGGAATGGCAAAGGGCTCGTGCGACCAGCCCAGCGCTT
Source organism: uncultured Macromonas sp. (assembly GCA_964610405.1). Classification (GTDB taxonomy): domain Bacteria; phylum Pseudomonadota; class Gammaproteobacteria; order Burkholderiales; family Burkholderiaceae_C; genus CAZGDZ01. The sequence goes on from CAZSZN010000147.1 coordinate 6,685, forward strand.
CGCGGGTCAGCTTGATTTCCTCGGCGCCCAGCGGTTCGCCGTGCGCCTTGGCGGTGTTGGCGCGGTTCGGGCTGCCTTTGCCAATGTGGGTCTTGCAGCAGATCAGCGTGGGCTTGTCGGCACTTTGCTTGGCCTGGGCGATGGCAGCGTCCACAGCGTCAGCGTCGTGGCCGTCCACCGCACGGATCACGTTCCAGCCGCAGGCCTCGAAACGGGCCGGGGTGTTGTCGATGAACCACGGGGCCACCTGACCGTCGATGGAAATGCCATTGTCGTCGTACAGCGCGATCAGCTTGTTGAGCTTCCAGGCGCCGGCCAGGGCCACGGCCTCGTGGCTGATGCCCTCCATCAGGCAACCATCGCCCAGGAAGACGTAGGTGCGGTGATCGACGATGGCGTGGCCGGGTTTGTTGAATTCAGACGCCAGCAGCTTTTCGGCCAACGCCATGCCCACGGCGTTGGTGATGCCCTGACCCAGCGGGCCGGTGGTGGTTTCCACACCAGGAGTGTGACCCACTTCGGGGTGGCCGGCGGTTTTGCTGCCGAGCTGGCGGAAGTTCTTCAGCTCGCCGATGGGCAGTTTGTAACCCGTGAGGTGCAGCAGCGCGTAGATCAGCATGGAGCCGTGGCCGTTGGACAGCACGAAGCGGTCGCGGTTGGCCCAGG
>CAZSZN010000148.1:0-7251 GCA_964610405.1 uncultured Macromonas sp.
GCACCCTCGGGCACGCTTTCCACGAAGGTGGTTTGCAGTTCAGCACCGAACTTGGCTTCGGCCGCCTTGCGACCCAGGTCGTGGGCGAAAGACCAACCCGCGTCGCCCACCGGGCCGACGTAAATCCAGGCGGCCTTCAGCGGCTCGGGCTTGGGCGCCTCGGTCACGGGGGCCGGCGCGGGTGCCTCCTCCTTCTTGCCGCAACCCATCAGGGCCGCAGAAGCCACCACGCTCAGTGCAGCCGCTTTGAGCCACACACGTTTCTGAATGTCAATCATCTCAACTCCTTGGTACAAGCTACGGTTCACTGGAAACGACAGAAATTATGCGGCCAACCGGGCGGCAATGGTTCACGCCCCCGGATAGAAGGGTTTGCCGATGGATTGAGGCATGTTGGTGCGGATCCACATCGGGTTGCGCGAAATCAGCACCAGCACCACCACGGTGGCCAGGTACGGCATCATCGTCAACACTTGGCTGGGCACGTTCACGCCCATGCCCTGCAAGTGGAACTGCACCATCGTCAGCCCGCCAAACAGGTAAGCGCCAAGCAATACGCGTGCCGGCCGCCAGGTGGCAAAGGTGGTCAACGCCAGGGCGATCCAGCCCTTGCCGGCGATCATGCCCTCCACCCACAACGGGGTGTACACGGTGGACACATAGGCCCCCGCCATGCCGCACAGCCCACCGCCCACCACCACCGCCAACAAACGTATGCGGCGAACGGGGTAACCCAAGGCATGGGCAGACTCTGGGCTTTCGCCCACGCTGCGCAGCACCAGGCCGGCCCGGGTGCGGTAGAAGAACCAGATCAGCGCCAGCGTGAGGAAGACAGCGAAATAGACCATCGCGTGCTGGCGAAACAGCGCCGGACCGATGAAGGGAATCTCGCTCAAGAAAGGCACGGCAGACATGGTCTGGTCCGGCAGCTTGGCCTGGGTGTAGGGAATGCCGGCGAACGCCGAAAACCCGGCCCCAAACAGGCTGAGCGCCAGGCCCGTGGCGTACTGGTTGGTGTTGAGCCAGATCACCAGCCAGCCGAACACCAGCGACAGCAGCGCCCCGGCCCCCAGGCCGGCCAGGAACCCCCAGCCGGTGGCACCGAAATGCACCACCGCCGCAAAGCCGGCCAGCGCACCGCACAGCATCAGGCCTTCGGCCCCCAGGTTCACAATGCCCGCCTTTTCGTTGATCAGCAGACCCAGCGCGGCCAGGGCCAGCACCGTGCCCGCGTTCAGCGAGGCGGCCATCAGCAGAGCGGTCGATTCCATCAGGATTTCCTCCACTTAAGGCGGTAGGCGATCAATGTGTCGCAGGCCAGCAGCGCAAACAACAACACGCCCTGGAACACGCCCGTGATCGCTTTGGGCAGGCCAAGGCGGGACTGCGCCAGTTCACCACCGATGTAAAACATGCTCATGAGGATGGCCGAAAACACGATGCCGACCGGGTGCAGCCGCCCCACAAACGCGACGATGATGGCGGCAAACCCATAACCCACCGGCACGTGCGGCGTGAGTTGCCCGATGGGGCCCGCCACCTCCAGCGCACCGGCCAAGCCGGCCATGGCGCCCGAAAACAACAGCGCAATCCACAACGCACGGCGCGACGAAAAACCCGCATAGCGCGCCGCAGCGGGTGCCAACCCGCCCACCTGCTGGGCAAAGCCCGAATGGGTGCGCGCCAGGTACAGCCACACGCCAGCCACGCCCACCAGGGCCAGCACCAGCCCAATGTTCAATCGGGAACCGGTGAACAGGCGGGGCACCTGGGCGGCCTTCTCGAAGGTCTGGGTCTGGGGGAAGTTGAAACCCATCGGGTCTTTCCATGGACCGTAAACCAGGTAGTTCAGCACCTGCACCGCCACGTACACCAGCATCAGGCTGACCAGGATTTCGTTCGCATTGAAGCGGTCGCGCAACAAGGCCGTCACGCTGGCCCAGAGCATGCCGCCCAGCACCCCGGCGGCCAGCACCGCCCACACGATCCAGGGGCCGGTGGTCTTGTCCGCCATCAGTGCCACGCCGCCGGCGAACACCGCGCCAATGACAAACTGCCCTTCCGCGCCGATGTTCCACACGTTAGACCGGAAGCACACCGCCAGCCCCAGCCCAATGAGCAGCAGCGGCGTGGCCTTGACCATCAGCTCGCCCACGGCGTACCAGGACTTGACCGGCTCCACGAAAAACACCTGCAGGCCACGCACCGGGTCTTTGCCCAGCACCACGAACAGGCCAATGCCGATGATCACCGTCAACGCCAGCGCCAACAGGGGCGAAGCGTAGCTCCACACGGGCGACGGCTGCGGGCGAACTTCAAGCTTGAGCATGGACAACCTCCTGACCTGCAGGCTGCCACAGCCCGGACATCCATTCCCCGATGCGCTCCACGGTGGCGTCGGCACGCATCACGCTGGGGGACAGTCGCCCTTTGGCGATCACGTGCAGGCGGTCACAGATTTCAAACAATTCGTCCAACTCCTCACTGACCACCAGCACCGCGCAACCAGCGTCGCGCAAGGCCAGAATCTCGCCCCGAATCTGGGCCGAAGCACCCACGTCCACGCCCCAGGTGGGCTGGCTGACGATGAGCAGCTTGGGCTTGGCCTCGATTTCACGGCCCACGATGAACTTCTGCAGGTTACCTCCCGACAGGGACTTGGCCGCCGCCCCCGGACCGTTGGCCTTGACCTGGTAGCGCGCGATGATGTCGCGGGCCTGGGTGTTGAGTTGCCCGAGCTTGAGCCAGCCCAAGGGGCCAATGGCGTCACGCCGCGACAGCAACAGGTTCTGCGCCAGGCTGAGCGTGGGCACCGCGCCCCGGCCCAGCCGCTCCTCGGGCACGAAATGCAGGCCCAGCTTGCGGCGGCGCCCCGGTGTCAGGCGCGACACATCCTGCCCGCCCAGGCGGATGCTGCCCACCGGCGAGCGCGGGTTTTCGCCCGACAGGGCGTACAGCAGTTCGCTCTGCCCGTTGCCCGACACACCGGCAATGCCCACCACCTCGCCCGCGCGCACCTGCAGGGCCATGTCCTGCAGGTGGGTGCCGAACGGGTCGTCGCTGCGCAGCGTCAGGCCGCTGACTTCCAGCACCGCCGCCCCCGGCGCATAAGCCCGGGCCTGCAGCGCGGGCGGCTCGGCACCGATCATCAGGCGGCTCAGCGAAGCATTGGTTTCCTGGCGCGGGTCGCAGTCGCCCGTGACCTTGCCGCCGCGCATCACGGTGCAGGCGGTGCACAGGGCGCGAATTTCGTGCAGCTTGTGGCTGATGTAGAGGATGCTGCAACCCTCGTCGGCCAGCTTGCGCAGCACCACGAACAGCTTTTCCACCGCCTGGGGCGTCAGCACCGACGTGGGTTCGTCCAGGATCAGCAACTGCGGGCTGGTCAGCAGCGCACGGATGATCTCGACCCGCTGCATCTCGCCCACGCTCAAGGAATGCACCGGGCGGGCGGGGTCGATGTCCAGCCCGTACTCGCGCGCCTTCAGGCTGATGCTCTCGCTCACCTCCTGCAGGGTCAGCGACTTGTCCAGGCCGAGCCAGACATTTTCGGCCACGGTGAGCGTGTCGAACAGGCTGAAATGCTGAAACACCATGCTGATGCCCAGCGCCCGCGCTTCCTGCGGGTTGCGGATGTGCACCGGCTTGCCGTTGAATAGCACCGCCCCGTCGTCGGGCTTGACCGCGCCGTAGATGATCTTCATCAGCGTGGACTTGCCGGCACCGTTTTCACCCAGCACCGCGTGGATGGTGCCGGGCGACACCGTCAGAGAAACGTTGTCGTTCGCCACCACGCCCGGGTAGCGCTTGGTGATCTGCGTGAGTTGAAGTCGGGGGGGATGGCTCATGCGTCGTTCCCTCTGGGGGCGTGTTCATCACGGCGCAGCGCACCGGCCACCGAGCGGACGCATTCGCGCAACCACTGGCCGGCCGGCGAGGCGTGGGTGCGCTCGTGCCACAACTGGTAGTACATCAGGCGGGGAAACGGTACGGGGCAGGGAAGGATTTCCACCGGCAATTGTTCCAGAAACCGCTCGCAGAAATGGCGACCGGTGGTGAGCACAAGCAAACTCGATGCCACCATGGACGGAATCAGGCTGAAGTGCGGGCAGCGCACCGCGATGTTGCGGGTCAGACCCTGACTGGCCAGGTGGTCGTCGATGACGCCGCGCGCCCCCGGGTGGGTGGGCGTGGGGGCTACGTGTTCGGCCGCGAGCCAGGCGTCCGCGTCCCAGCCCCGGCGCACCGCCGGGTGCTGGCGCGACACCAGGCACACCACCTCGTCGCCAAACAGGCGGCCCAGGTGCAGATCGCCCGAGGGCTGGGGCCAGTTGCCGATCACCACGTCCACCTCGCCCACGGCCAGGCGGCGGTGGTAGTCGGACTCGCCCGACAGGGGGTGGATCTCGATCGGGCACAGCGGCGCCTGCGCCTTGATGTGGGTGACCAGTTGCGGCAGGAAGAACGGGTCCAGGTAGTCGCTGGCCGCGAGGGTGAAGGTGTGGCGGGCGGTGGCAGCGTCGAAACGGCGCGCGTCGGAAAACATCATCTCGGCCGACCGCAGGATGTGCCCGGCCGGCTCGATCATGCGCAGCCCGGCGGGCGTGGGCACCATGCCCGTGCCCGAACGCACCAGCAACGGGTCGCCCGACAGCTCGCGCAGCCGGCGCAAGGCCGCGCTGACGGCCGGCTGGTACATGCCCAGCCGCATGGCGGTGCGTGAGACGTTGCGTTCAGTGAGCACGGTGTGCAAGACCCGGATGAGATGGAGGTCAATCTTGTCGAAAAGCGTCTGGTCTTTCATACCGGGCCCTGCATGAAGCGCATACCATGGCATATATGTTGCTGGACCGTGAACCCCGTACCCTTGCGCGCATGAAGACCACTCCTGCACCTGAAGTCGCCTCCCGGCCCTTGCGTTTTCTGCGGCGCGGGGAAGTCGTGTCCGTGGCGAATGTACCACCCAGCCGCACCCTGCTGGACCTGCTGCGCGAAGACCTGCACCTGACCGCCACCAAAGAAGGCTGCGGCGAAGGCGACTGCGGCGCCTGCACCGTGGTGCTGGGCGAGCGCACCACCGAAGGCTTGCGTTACAAAGCCATCAACAGTTGCATCCGGCTGGCGCATTCGGTGGACGGCATGGCGGTGTGGACCGCAGCCGACATCGCAGGCCACGACAACCCCACCACCGCCCCCCTGCACCCGGTGCAGGAAGCCATGGTGCAATGCCACGGCAGCCAGTGCGGCTTTTGCACGCCAGGCTTCGTGATGAGCCTGTTCGCCCTGTACCAGAACAGCGGCGGTGGCCAGGGCGTCACCCGCGACCAGGCCCAGGCCGACCTGTCGGGCAACCTGTGCCGCTGCACCGGCTACCGGCCCGTCCTGGACGCCGCCCAGCGCATGGGCGAGCTGCCGCTGCCCGCGGCGTGCCGGGTGGATGAAGCTGCCACGCTGCGCGCGCTGGAAGCCATCGCGCCCGCACCAGCGGCCCACGACGCCTACATGAAACCCACCAGCTTGAACACGCTGATGCAGGCCCGCGCCCTGCGGCCCCAGGCCCAACTCGTGGCCGGCTGCACCGACGTGGGGCTGTGGGTCACCAAACAGCACCGGCGCTACGACCAGATCCTGGACGTGACCGGCACCCGGGAACTTCAGCAGATCGAAACCTACCCGCACCACATCGCCATCGGTGCTGCCGTCAGCCTGAGCGACGCCTTTGCCGCGCTGGTGGCCGAGCGCCCGCAATTGCTGACCTTCAGCCAGCGTTTCGCCGGGCTGCCGGTGCGCAACTCCGGCACGCTGGGGGGCAACGTGGCCAACGGCTCGCCCATCGGCGACTCGATGCCGCTGCTGATCGCGCTGGGTGCCAGCGTGGTGCTGATGCGCTGGAAACGCAGCCGCACTGGCGGTGAAGTGGCGCACCGCGAACTGCCACTGGAAGACCTGTACACCGGCTACCGCACCAACGTGATGCGCCCGGACGAAGTGCTGGCGTGGATCAAGGTGCCACGACCAACCCGCCACGAACTGCTGCGGGTGTACAAGATCAGCAAGCGGTTCGACGACGACATTTCGGCCGTGTGCCTGGCCATTCGGCTCGAACTGGACGGCGACCGGATCGCAAGCGCGTCCGTGGGGGCGGGCGGAGTGGCAGCGACCCCCGCGCGGGCCCGCCAGACCGAAGCCGCCCTGCGCGGCCAGACCTGGAACGCCGACACCGTGATGGCCGCCCAAGCCGCCTTGCACGCCGAGTTCCAGCCCATCAGCGACATGCGCGCCAGCGCCCACTACCGCCAGACGGTGCTGGCCAACCTGCTGCAACGCTTCTGGCTGGACAGCCAGGGGCAGCAGGGCATACAACTGGACCCACTGTCCACCCTGGAGGTGTTGGCATGAACGCACCCGACCTGAAACTCGCGACGCCGCCCATGGCTGAACGCGCCGCCGGCGTGTCGCGCCACCACGAAAGCGCCCGCGCCCAGGTGGCCGGTGCCGCCAGCTACATCGACGACCTGCCGGAAGTGCGCGGCACGCTGCACGCGGCGCCGGTGTGCTCGCCGTTGGCGCACGGCGTGCTCAACGGCATCGATGCGAGCGCTGCACTGGCGCTGCCCGGGGTTCGCGCCTTCGTCAGCGCGGCCTACATTCCGGGCGACCGCACCTTGGCCGCCTTTGCCCACGACGAGCCGGTGTTTGCCCATGGCACGGTGCAGTTCATGGGCCAGGTCGGCGGGCTGATCCTGGCCGACGACGTGAACACCGCCCGCCGCGCGGCCCGGCTGGTGAAATGGGACATCGCCCCCCTGCCGCCTGTGCTGACGGTGCACGAAGCCCACGCCCGGCAAAGCTATGTGCTGCCGCCGGTGCACGTCAAGCGCGGGGACGCCGCCCAGGCCCTGTCACGGGCGCCGCACCGCCTGCAGGGCGAGTTTGAAGTGGGTGGACAGGAACACTTCTACCTGGAAGGCCAGATCGCCTACGCGCTGCCGCTGGAGCAGAACCAGTGGTGCATCCATTCCAGCACCCAGCACCCGGGCGAGGTGCAGCACTGGGTGGCGCATGCGCTGGGGGTGGACAACCACGCGGTGAAGGTGGAGTGCCGGCGCATGGGTGGCGGCTTTGGCGGCAAGGAAACCCAGGCTGGCCACTTGGCGGTGTGGGCAGCGGTGGCCGCGCGCAAGGTGGGCCGTCCCGTCAAGCTGCGGCTGGACCGCGACGACGACTTCATGATCACCGGCAAGCGCCACC
>CAZSZN010000149.1:0-2989 GCA_964610405.1 uncultured Macromonas sp.
GAGTTCCCGCGTGGCCTGAAGGTGGTGCGCGATTACGACATTTCCATCCCTGAATTCCGGGGCGACCGGGAGCAGCTCATCCAGGCGGTGCTCAACATCGCCCACAACGCGACCCACGCGCTGAAAGAGCGGATCGACGCGGGCGATGCCGAGCTGGTGTTTCGCAGCCGGGTGCGCCGCCAAGTGACGTTTGGCAAGCGCCGCTACCGCCTGGCACTGGAATTGCATGTGATCGACAACGGGCCCGGCGTGCCCGAGGAGATCAAGGACCGCATCTTCTACCCCCTGGTTTCGGGGCGCGATGGCGGTTCGGGTCTGGGGCTGACGTTGGCACAAACCTTTGTCCAGCAGCACCAGGGCCTGATCGAATGCGACAGCGAGCCGGGACTGACCGACTTCAAGATCCTGATCCCCCTGCCTTGAAGTGGGTGGCTCGTTGAGCCCGAGGTGACACCACAGCATCAGGCAGGACCCAGGGGGACGATCACATAACGACAGGAATGCGCGCATGAAACCCATCTGGATCGTGGACGACGACCAATCCATCCGGTTTGTTCTCGAGAAAGCCTTGCTGCGCGAAAGCCTGCCCACCCGCAGTTTCACCAGCCCGCGCGAGGTGCTGGACGCCCTCGCCGATGGCAACGACGAAGGCCCTCAGGTGCTGGTCAGCGACATCCGCATGCCCGGGGGCTCGGGGCTGGATTTGCTGGAGAAGGTCAAGAAGCAGATGCCGGGTTTGCCGGTCATCATCATGACTGCGTTCTCGGACCTGGACAGTGCCGTGTCTGCGTTCCAGGGCGGGGCATTCGAATACTTGCCCAAGCCGTTCGACCTGCCCAAGGCGGTGGAGTTGATCCGCCGCGCGGTGGAGGAAAGCCAGCGCGAGGAGGTGGCCGAAGAACGCTTGAGTGCGGCGCCCGAAATCCTGGGCCAGGCACCTGCGATGCAGGACGTGTTCCGCGCCATTGGGCGCTTGAGCCAGAGCAACGTCACGGTGCTGATCACTGGTGAATCGGGTTCAGGCAAAGAGCTGGTGGCGCGGGCTTTACACAAGCATTCGCCGCGCGCCAAAGGGCCGTTCGTCGCGATCAACACGGCGGCGATTCCGAAAGACCTGTTGGAGAGCGAACTCTTTGGCCATGAGCGCGGCGCGTTCACCGGGGCCCAGACCATGCGCCGCGGTCGCTTTGAGCAAGCCGAAGGCGGCACCCTGTTTCTGGACGAAATCGGTGACATGCCGTTCGATCTGCAAACCCGATTGCTGCGGGTGCTCAGTGATGGGCACTTTTACCGCGTGGGCGGGCACAGTGCGGTCAAGGCCAACGTGCGGGTGGTGGCGGCGACCCACCAGAACCTGGAGCAACAGGTCAAGGAAGGTGGTTTCCGGGAAGACTTGTTCCACCGGCTGAACGTGATTCGCCTGCGCTTGCCGGCGTTGCGTGAACGGCGCGAAGACGTGCCGGTGCTGACCCGTTTTTTCTTGCAGCAAAGCGCCAAGCAACTGGATGTGGAGCCGAAACGGATCTCGGATGCCGCGCTGCAAATGCTGAGTGCGTTCGAGTTTCCGGGCAACGTGCGGCAGTTGGAAAACATCTGCCATTGGCTGACGGTGATGGCGCCTGCGCAACTGATCGACGTGAAGGACTTGCCGCCCGAGGTGTTGATGGCGGCCCGGGTGGAGGGCTTGGCCGTTGCCGTACCTACAGCATCCTCTCAGGCGACGCCCACGCCGGGTTTCCAGGCGTCGCCTGCACCGGCTGCGCCGTTGGTGGTCAACCCGGGGGTGGCCGTGGCCGCTGGGGTGGGGGGCAATTGGGAAGATGCCCTGCAAGCCGAGGCGTTGGCCTTGCTGGCCGATGGTCGCGCCGATGTGTGGGACGCCTTGAGCCGTCGGTTCGAGTCGCGCCTGATTCAGACCGCGCTGGCTTGCACCCGGGGCCGCCGGATTGAGGCGGCGCAAAAACTGGGTATAGGCCGCAACACCATCACCCGCAAGATCCAGGAATTGCACCTGGAGTGACGGGATTTCAATCCAGCGTCAACACCACCGGGGTGTGGTCGCTGGGCTGTTTGTTTTTGCGCGGTGCACGGTCGATGGTGCAAGCGGTAGCGCGGGCTTTCAGCGCCTCGGTGATCAGGATGTGATCGATCCGCAAACCCCGGTTCTTCTGGAAGCCCAGCATCCGGTAGTCCCACCAACTGAAGCTCTTGGGCGGCTGGGGGAACAGGCGGTGCGCATCGTGCAAACCCAAAGCCACCAACGCTTGGAGGTGCGTTCGCTCTTCGGTGGTGCAATGGATGGTCTCGCGCAGGCCTTCCGGGTCCCACACGTCGGCATCGTCGAAGGTGATGTTGTAGTCGCCCATCAGCACCAATTGTGGGTGCTGGGCGAGTTCGGAACGCAACCACTGCCGAAGTGCTTCCAGCCATGCCATTTTGTAGGCAAATTTGTCGCTGCCCGGGGCTTGGCCGTTGGGAAAATAGGCGCCTACCACGCGGAGGGGGCCGCCAGGCGCGTCCACCGTGGCCGCCAGCACGCGCGACTGCTCGTCCGCAAAGCCGGGAATGTTGCGCACCACATCGCTCAACGGATGGCGACTGATCAGCGCCACGCCGTTGTAGGTCTTCTGGCCGAACCAGGCCGCGTGGTAACCGGCCTGGGTGAAGGCGTCTTCCGGGAACTTGTCGTCTGTCAGCTTGAGCTCTTGCAGTGCGAGCACGTCCACCACTTGTTCAGCGGCCGCTTGTGCAGCCAGCCAGTCCAGAACCTGGGGCAGACGCACGCCAAGGGAGTTGACGTTCCAGGTGGCTAAGCGCAGCTTTCTGTCGTTACCTGGCATCAGCCGACCACTTCGCCCAATTTGAAGATCGGCAGGTACATCGACACCACGATGCCGCCAATGACCGTGCCCAGGATCACGATGATGATCGGCTCCATCAGGCTGGACAGGCCGGCCACCATGTCGTCCACTTCGGCTTCGTAAAAGTC
>CAZSZN010000149.1:2999-7223 GCA_964610405.1 uncultured Macromonas sp.
AAGTCGGCCGCCTTGCCCAGCATGTGGTCGATGGAGCCGGATTCTTCGCCGATGGCGCACATCTGGATCACCATCGACGGGAAGATGTTGGCGTTGGTCATGGCCATGGTCAGGCTGGTGCCGGTGGACACCTCTTGCTGTATTTTCACCGTGGCGTCGGCGTAAAGCGAATTGCCCGAGGCACCCCCCACCGAGTCCAGCGCCTCCACCAGTGGCACGCCGGCGGCGAACATGGTGGCCATTGTCCGCGTCCAGCGGGCCACGGTGGATTTTTCCACCAGCGCGCCAAACACCGGCACCTTCAGCAGCAGCCGGTCCATGAAGCGCTGCACCTTCTCATTGCGCTTCCAGGCCTGCAGGAAAAAGTAGATGCCACCACCCAGGCCGCCAAAAATCAACCACCAGTAGGCCACGAAGAACTCGCTCATCGCGATCACCGCCACAGTGGGCGCAGGCAGGTCGGCGCCGAAGGACGAGAACACCTCCTTGAACGCCGGGATCACGAAGATCATGATCACCGCCACCACCACGAACGCCACCACCACCACCGCCGTCGGGTACATCAGCGCGGACTTGACCTTGCTCTTGATCGCCTCGGTCTTTTCCATGTAGGTGGCCAGGCGGTCCAGCAGGTCTTCCAAGATACCCGCGGCCTCGCCGGCCTCCACCAGGTTGCAGTACAACGCGTTGAAGTACAGCGGGTGCTTGCGGAAAGCGGCGCTCAGCGAGGTGCCGGTTTCCACGTCGGTGCGGATGTCGTTGAGCAGCTTGCTCACGCTGGGGTTGGGGTTGCCCCGGCCCACGATGTCGAAGGCCTGCAGCAGTGGCACACCGGCCTTCATCATGGTCGCCAGTTGGCGGGTGAAGATGGCAATGTCTTTGGGCTTGATGCGCTTGGCCGACGCCATTTTGCGCTTCTTGACCTTCTGCACCAGAATGCCCTGGCGCCGCAAGCTGGCCTGCACCTGGTTCTCGCCCACAGCACGCAATTCGCCACGCACGGTTTTGCCGTTGCGGTCCTTGCCCTCCCACTCGAACACGTAGTCCTTGACGCTTTTGCTAGCCGTGGCCATGTTTTCCCCGTGGTGTCTGTGTGTTGGCCGGAGGTGCGCGTCCGTCATTCATTGGTGCAGCCCAGCACTTCCTCCAGTGACGTGACGCCCAGTTTAACCTTATGCAGGCCCGATTCGCGCAAAGTGCGCACACCTTCAGCGCGGGCCTGGTTGGCAATTTCCAACGCACTGCCGCCACGCAGGATGATTTGCTGCATCGCTTCGGTGATCGGCATGACCTGGTAAATACCCACTCGGCCCTTGTAGCCGTTGTTGCAAGCGTTGCAGCCGACGGGTTTGTAGGGTTTCCAACTGCCATCCAGTTCGTCAGGCTTGAAACCGGCGTCCAGCAGGGCCACGTCGGGCACGTCGTCCATCGGCACCTTGCACTGTTTGCACAACCGTCGCGCCAGCCGTTGCGCCGTGATCAAGTTCACGCTGGATGCGATGTTGAACGGCGCGATGCCCATGTTCAGCATCCGCGTCAGCGTCGAGGGCGCATCGTTGGTGTGCAGGGTGGACAGCACCATGTGCCCGGTCTGTGCCGCCTTGATGGCAATGTCCGCCGTCTCCAGGTCGCGGATTTCGCCCACCATGATGATGTCCGGGTCTTGGCGCAGAAACGCCTTGAGTGCCGAGGCAAACGTCAGCCCCGCTTTTTCGTTCACGTTGACCTGGTTCACCCCCGGCAGGTTGATTTCGGACGGGTCTTCCGCCGTGGAAATGTTGACCCCGGGTTTGTTGAGGATGTTGAGGCAGGTGTAGAGCGACACCGTCTTGCCTGAACCGGTGGGGCCGGTCACCAGCACCATGCCGTAAGGCCGGTTGATGGCTTCCAGCAGCTTTTCCTTCTCTTCGGGCTCATAACCCAGCGCTTCAATGCCCATCTGGGCACTGCTGGGGTCCAGGATCCGGATCACAATTTTTTCGCCGAACAGCGTGGGCAGGGTGCTGATGCGGAAGTCGATCACCTTGTCGGGGCCGACTTTCAACTTCATGCGGCCGTCTTGCGGAATCCGTTTTTCTGAAATGTCGAGTTTTGAGATGACTTTGATGCGCGATGCCAGCTTTTCCTTGATGGCGGTCGGTGGCGAGGCAATTTCGCGCAACTCGCCATCAATCCGGAACCGGACCCGGTATTGGTGTTCGTAAGGCTCGAAATGCAAGTCGGATGCCCGCATCGTGTAGGCATCGAGCAACATCTTCTGCAAAAATCGCACCACGGGCGCGTCTTCCACCTCTTGCGCCACCTTGTCGGTGGGTTCGGCAGACGCCATTTCGATGCTGCCATCGTCGAAATCGAAGTCCCCACCCACGATGTGGTCGATGGCCTCGCCGGTGCTGGCGGTCAACCCTTCCACCAGTTTGGTGAGTTTGTCCACCTCGGCAATCACCCAATCCACGGTCAACTGGGTGGCGAACTTGATTTTTTCGGCCGCTTGGTGGTCTGATGGGTCTGCGGTGGCCACCGACAGCCGGTTGCCACGCTTGTTCAGCGCCACAATGCGGTACTGCTGGCAGGTCTTCGCATCCAGGATGCCGGTGGGCAGGCGGTGCACGTCCACCGCATCCAGGTCCACCAGGGGCGCGGCAAACGCCTCCGCCATGGTGTGGGCCAAGCTGCTGGCCGACACCGCGCCGCTGCCAATGATCTCGTTGATGAAGCTGGATTTTTTGGCCTGAGAACGGGCGTACAGTTCTTCTGCGGCTTTCTGAGGCAGGGTGCCGGCCGCCACCAGTGCACGGGCCAAGCCGGGCAGGGCCATGGTGGTGACGCTTTCCTGTTCCTCGACCATCGTGTGGATGCCTTCTCTCAGGGCCTGCTGGCGGCAGGCCTTACCATAAAAGTGGCGCTTGCGTGTTGCGCCACATCGTGTATATTCCCGCCCAATTCCGCAAGTTTGCGGAAAGTTTCATGCATTTTAGGTGCATATTCTGGAGTAAACATGGATTTGCGCAAGCTCAAGACCCTGATCGATCTCGTCTCTGATTCGAATGTATCCGAACTGGAGATCACCGAGGCCGAAGGCAAAGTCCGCATTGTCAAGAGTGCGCCCGCTGCGGCGGTGGCCACGGTGGTGGCCGCGCCTGCAGTGGCCGTTGCCGCACCCTCCCCGGTCGCGGCCGTGGCGGCACCGGTCGTTGCCCCTGCTGCAGCGCCCGCAGAGCCTGTGGGCCACATTGTGAAATCGCCCATGGTGGGTACTTTCTACCGGGCTTCCAGCCCCGGCGCCAAGGCCTTTGTCGAGGTCGGCCAGGCCATCAAGGAAGGCGAGGCGATCTGCATCGTCGAAGCCATGAAAATCCTCAATGAAATCGAAGCCGACAAATCCGGCACCGTGACCCAGATTCTGGTCGAAAATGGCCAAGCCGTCGAATACGGCCAGCCGCTGTTCGTCATCGAATAAGGGACGCCGGCTCATGTTCAAGAAAATCCTGATCGCCAACCGCGGCGAGATCGCTCTGCGCGTGCAGCGCGCCTGCCGCGAGATGGGCATCAAGGCGGTCATGGTCTATTCCGAGGCCGACCGCGAAGCCAAGTACGTCAAGCTGGCCGACGAGGCGGTGTGCATTGGCCCGGCACCGTCCGGCCAGAGCTACCTCAGCATGCCGGCCATCATTTCGGCCGCCGAAGTCACCGACGCAGAGGCCATCCACCCCGGTTACGGCTTCCTGAGCGAAAACGCCGATTTCGCCGAGCGCGTGGAGAAGAGCGGTTTCGTCTTCATCGGCCCCACGCCTGAGTCGATCCGCATCATGGGCGACAAGGTGTCGGCCAAGCAGGCCATGATCCGCGCGGGCGTGCCGTGCGTGCCTGGCTCGGAAGGCGCCTTGCCCGACGATCCGGCGTTCATCAAGCGCGTGGCCAAGTCCATCGGCTACCCCGTCATCATCAAGGCGGCGGGCGGCGGTGGTGGCCGTGGCATGCGCGTGGTGCACACCGAAGCGGCGTTGCTGCACGCGGTGCAGACCACCAAGGCCGAAGCCGGTGCAGCGTTCGGCAACCCCGAGGTGTACATGGAGAAGTTTCTCCAGAACCCCCGGCACATCGAAATTCAGGTGCTGGCCGACACCCACCGCAATGCGGTGTACCTGCACGAGCGCGATTGCTCCATGCAGCGCCGACACCAGAAGGTGATCGAGGAAGCGCCAGCCCCGGGCATTCCGCGCC
>CAZSZN010000150.1:0-7221 GCA_964610405.1 uncultured Macromonas sp.
AGCTCGTCCACCAGGCTTTCCAGCTTGGCGCGGGTCAGCTTGATGTTCAGGTGCTTGGGGCCGGTGGCGTCGGCGGTGATGTAGGGCAGGTTGACGTCGGTCTGCGCGCTGTTGGACAGCTCGATCTTGGCCTTTTCAGCGGCTTCCTTCAGGCGCTGCAGGGCCAGCACGTCCTTGGTCAGATCCACGCCTTGTTCTTTCTTGAACTCGGCAATGATGTAGTCGATGATGCGCTGGTCGAAGTCTTCGCCGCCCAGGAAGGTGTCGCCGTTGGTGGACAGCACTTCGAACTGCTTTTCGCCGTCCACGTCGGCGATTTCGATGATGGACACGTCGAAGGTGCCACCGCCGAGGTCGTACACCGCGATCTTGCGGTCACCCTTGCCGGCTTTGTCCAGGCCGAAGGCCAGAGCGGCAGCGGTGGGTTCGTTGATGATGCGTTTGACATCCAGACCTGCGATGCGGCCGGCGTCCTTAGTGGCCTGGCGCTGGGCGTCGTTGAAGTAGGCCGGCACGGTGATGACGGCTTCGGTCACGGCCTCGCCCAGGTAGTCCTCGGCGGTTTTTTTCATTTTGCGCAGCACTTCGGCGCTGATCTGCGGCGGGGCCAGCTTTTGGCCGCGCACTTCAATCCAGGCGTCGCCGTTGTCGGCCGCGCTGATGGTGTAGGGCATCAGGTCGATGTCCTTCTGCACCTCTTTTTCGGTGAACTTGCGGCCAATCAGGCGCTTGGCGGCGTACACCGTGTTCTTGGGGTTGGTCACGGCCTGGCGCTTGGCGGAGGCACCCACCAAAATTTCACCGTCTTCCTGGTACGCGATGATGGAAGGCGTGGTGCGTGCGCCTTCGCTGTTTTCAATCACGCGCGTGGTGTTGCCTTCCATGATGGCCACGCACGAGTTGGTGGTGCCCAGGTCGATGCCGATGATCTTGCCCATGTGTTACTCCTGACGAATCTTGAAGGTCTGAAAATGACCGAACTGTGATGGATGTGTGGTTGCTCGCCGGGTTTTCAAGTCCGGCGTGTCTGGCTTATTTGGGGGCGGCCACGGTGACCAGGGCCGGGCGCAGCACGCGCTCGCTGATGGAGTAGCCTTTTTGCAGCACGGCCACCACGGTGTTGACTTCCTGGTCGGCCGGCACCATGCTGATGGCCTGGTGTTGGTGGGGGTCGAACTTTTCACCGGCGGCGGGGGCGATCGGCAGCACCTTGTTGCGGTTGAGCGCACTTTGCAGTTGCTTCAAGGTGGCTTCGGCACCTTCGCGGATTTGCTGGACCGAGGCTTCCTGGATGGCCAGACCGGCTTCCAGGCTGTCCAGCACCGGCAGCAGGCTTTCGGCAAAGCCTTCCACCGCGAATTTGCGCACCTTGCTCACCTCTTCTTCGGTGCGGCGGCGCATGTTCTCCACTTCGGCCTTGGCGCGCAGGTACTGCTCGGCCAAGTCGGCGTTCTGGGCTTTCAGCGTTTCCAGTTCGTTCACCTGGGCAGCGGCAGCGTCGGCCTGGTGGGCTGCGGCGGCAGCCTCGGCTTCCACGGACGCAGCGGACGGTTGCGGGTTCTCGTAAGTGGGGTTCGGGTCTTGCATGTCGGCTTGGCGTTGAAGAACGAAAATTGACGCGTAACTGGGGGCGCTGGGCAGGGTTTCAAGCCCAGGGCCCCGATATTTTTTACAGGCGGGGGCTCAGTCGCGCCCGGGCCGGTAGACCTTGCGCAGCAATTGCAGCAGCGTGGCGCGTTCGTCTTCGGTCAGGTGGGTGATGGATTCGGATTCCAGCGAGGCCACCACGGCCTGCGTTTCGGCCTGCAAGGCGGTGCCCGCTTCGGTGAGGTGCAGGCCCTGGGCGCGGCGGTCGGTCGGGTGGCTGCGCTTTTCGAGCAAGCCCCGTTTTTCCAGTTGTTTGACCATGCCCACCAGGTTGGGCGGCAGGATGTCGAGCGCCTGGCACAGTTGGCGCGAAGTGATGCCTGGGTTGTGCGCGATCAGCGTCAACACTGAAAAATCGACCACTCGCAGGTCGAACGGCGCCATGCGCTGCAGGAACACACTGATGACGGCCAACGCGGCGCGGCGGGCGTTGTAGCCCACCAGCGTTTCCAGAAACGCGGTGTTGACCTGGGCCACGGCTTCGGCGCCGCCCAGCGCGTCCGCAGAGGCGGCGGTGCTCACGGGCTGGCGCAGGCGTGACGGGCGCGGCGAGGAGGATTGGGCGGTTCGGGCGGTCATGAAGTCGGCAATGTTAACCGCTCCACCCGGGGGCGGGCCTGCTGGCCCGCCCAGGTTTCACGCCGCCAAGGCCGCGCGCACCATGCCCAGGCGCATCGCGTGTTCGGGCCAAACCCAGCGCTGGAACGCCGCCAGGGTGACGGTGTGCTGGCCCTGGCTGGCGGCGGCCAGCCGGGTCAAGGCCCAGGCCATCAGCGTCAGCGTGGTCAGGCGCAGGAAATCGCCCGCTACCGGGTACAGCTGCTGAGTCTGTGCTGGTGTGGCGGTGCCCAGTGTGGCCAGCAGTTCGCGGGTGCGCTGCACGCCTTCGCGGGCCAGTGTGGCGGCTTGGGCTGCTGTGTGGCCCGCTTCGGCCAGTGGCGCTACTTCGGCGTCCAAACGGTTCAGCACCTGACTCAGGGCCTCGCCACGGTCGGGCAGCACCTTGCGGAACAGCAGGTCCTGCGCCTGGATTTCGTTGGTGCCCTCGTAAATCATGGCCACGCGCGAGTCGCGCACCGCCTGCTCAACGCCCCACTCCCGCACGTAGCCGTGGCCACCGAACACCTGCAGGCAGTCGCTGGCGCCGTGGAAGGCCTGATCCGTCCAGGCCGATTTCAGCACCGGCGTGGCCAGCGCGCACCATTGCTGGGCTTGCTGGCGGCGGGCGGCGTCGGGGTGGTGTTTGGCCACGTCCAGCTCAATGGCGGTCTGGTAGGCCAGCACGCGGCCGGCGTCCACCCAGGCGCGCTGAGTGTCCAGCAGGCGCTGCACCGCCGGGTGTTCGATGATCGGGTCGGCCGGCTGCGACGGGTCGCGGCGCACCGGGGCGCGCATCTGGCGGCGGTCGCGGGCATAGGCGTCGGCCTTTTGCCAGGCGGCGTCCAGCAGGCCCACGCCCTGAAGCGCCACGTGCAGGCGAGCGGCGTTCATCATCAGGAACATGGCGTTCAGGCCTTTGCCGTGCTCGCCCACCAGCCAGCCGGTGGCGTCGTCAAACCGCATGACGCAGGTGGGGCTGCCGTGCAAGCCCATTTTTTCCTCGATGCGTTCGCACACCACCGCGCTGCGGGTGCCGTCTTCGTAGAACTTGGGCACCAGGAACAGCGACAGGCCCTTGGGGCCGGGCGGGCTGTCGGGCAGGCGGGCCAGCACCAGATGCACGATGTTGTCGGTCAGGTCGTGCTCGCCGCCGCTGATGAAGATTTTGGTGCCATTGATGGCGTAACTGCCGTCGGCTTGCGGCACGGCCTTGGTGCGGGCCAGGCCCAGGTCGCTGCCGGCCTGCGGCTCGGTCAGGCACATGGTGGCCAGCCATTCGCCGGTGGCCACTTTTTCCAGGTAGCGGGCCTTCAGTTCGGGGCTGGCGTGGTGCTTGATGCAGTCGTAGGCGCCGTGCAGCAGGCCGGGGGCCATGGTCCAGCCGTGGTTGGCGGCGCTGAGCCATTCGTACAGCACCATCTCCAGCACGGTGGGCAGGCCCTGGCCGCCGTCGGCCGGGTCGGCCGAGAGGGCGGGCCAGCCCGCTTGCCAGAAGGCCTGGTAGGCGTCGCGGAAGCCGGGCGGCATGGTCACCGCGCCGTCTTTCCATTGCACCCCGATCTCGTCGCCGTCGCGGTTGAGCGGGGCCACCACCTCGCCCACGAACTTGCCCGCTTCTTCCAGCACCTGTCGCATCAGGTCGGGGTCGGCGTTGTCGGCCAGGGGCGGCAGCTCGGCCAGGGTGGCCGGGGCTTGCAGAACATCGAACAGGATGAAGCCGATGTCTTCGGTGCGGGGCTGGTAGTGGTTCATGGTGCGTGGTCGCTGGAGGTGGCAGGGGGAATCAGGAGTCGGCGCGGAAGCCGATTTCCTTGACGATGCCGCGCCATTGGTCCGCGTCGGCTTTGAGCCAGCGGGCGAGTTGGTCGGGGGTGGAGGATTGCGCTTCCATGCCGACGTTGGCCAGGGCGTCGATGATGTCTTTGCTGTTGAGGGCCGGCTGGAGGTAGGCGGCGGCGCGGCGGCGCACGTCGGCCGAGGCCTTGCCCGGCAGGAAGAAGCCATACCACTCGCGCACCGCCAGGTCAATGCCCTGCTCGCGGAAGGTGGGCACGTTGGGCGTGAAGGGCGAACGCTGCGGGCCGCTGGTGCCCAGCAGGCGCAGCTTGCCGGTTTTGACGTGCTGCAGGTAGTCGCCCACGGGCGAGCACATGGCCGCGATCTGGCCCCCCAGCAGGTCGGCGATGCCGGGTGCGGAGCCGCGGTAGGGGATGTGTTTGAGGTCGGACTGCGTCATTTTGCTGACCAGCGCGGCGGTCAGGTGGGGGATGGAGCCGGCCGCCGGCGAGCCGAAGTTGGCGCCGCCGGGGTTGGCCTTGGCCCAGGCGATGAAGTCCTTCATCGTTTTCACGCTCTCGGGCACGGCCGGACCGACGCCAAAACCGTGGCTGAAGAAGCAGGCCACCGAGACCGGGGCCACGTCGTCCAGCGTGTAGGGCAGTTTGGAATAGGTGAACGGATACACCGACAGCATGGACGAGGGCGTCAGCAGCAGGGTGTTGCCATCGGCCTCGGCGTTTTTGAGGTTGGTGATGGCGATTTGGCCGCCCGCGCCGGGCTTGTTGTCCACCAGCATGTTGCGGGCGTAGCCGCCGCGCAGCTTGTCGGCCACCAGGCGCGACAGGGCGTCGGTGGTGCCGCCAGGCGGAAAACCGACCAGGATGCGGGCCAGCTCGGGCGTGCCTTGGGCCTGGGCGGTCCAGGGCAGACCGGCGGCGCCCAGAGCGGCAGCACCGAGCAGGGATTGGGTGAATTGACGGCGGTTGTTCATGCTTGTCTCCTTGAACAGGGTGGGGAATGGGGCGCGGTGGCGTGTGTGGGTGTGAGTGGGGTCAGCTGCAGAGGGCTTTGATGTCCTCGGGCACCGGGATGGCTTTGATGCGGTCCGGGTTTTCGGGCGGGTGCACAACGAAGGCGCGGGTTTCAGTGCCTTCGCACAGCACCTCGTCGCCGCGCTTGACCACGTGTTTGTGGATGAACACCTTGTCGCGCCATTCGATGATGCTGGTGTGCACCTGCAAGCGCTCACCGTAGGTGGCCGGGCGCATGAATTTGGTGTTGATTTCCAGCAGCGGCGTGCCGACGATGCCGCGTGTTTTGACCAGTTCGCGCCAGGGCGGCACGCCGCATTCGACGAAGAAGTTCAGGGACGACGCGTCCATCCACTTGCTGAAGTTGGGGAAGAAGACGATGCCGGCGGGGTCGCAGTCGCCGAACATCACGTTGACTTCGTAGACGACGGTTTTGGGGGTGGTGTCGCTCATGGGTGTTCTTTCAGCGCGGCGCCATGCGCAGGGCACCGTCGAGGCGGATGGTTTCGCCGTTGAGATGACCGTTGCTCACGATGTGGCAGGCCAGTTCGGCGAACTCGCTGGGCTTGCCCAGGCGCGAGGGGAAGGGGATGCTGGCCGCCAGCGACTGCTGCACCGGCTCGGGCAGGGTGGCCATGAGCGGGGTGGCGAACAGGCCGGGGGCGATGGTGCAGACGCGGATGCCGATTGTGCTTAGGTCGCGCGCCATGGGCAGGGTCATGCCGACCACACCGGCCTTGGAGGCGCTGTAGGCCTGCTGGCCCACCTGGCCGTCGTAGGCGGCGACCGAGGCGGTGAACACCATGGCACCGCGCTCGCCGTCTTCCATCGGGTCCAGCTTGGCGCAGGCGGCGGCGAACAGCCGGGCCACGTTGTAGGTGCCCACCAGGTTGACGCTGATGACCTTGGCGAAGTCTTCCAGCGGGGCGGCGCTGCCGTCCTTGCCGACCACGCGCTTGGCGGTGCCGATGCCGGCGATCTGCATGAGGATGCGGGCCGGGCCGTGGGCCGCGGCGGCCGCTTCGAGGGCGGCCTGCACGCTGTCGGGGCTGGTGACGTCGCACTGCACCGCCACGGCGCAGCCGTTACCAAATTCAGCGCCGATGTCGGCTGCCACGCGCTGGGCGTTGTCCAGGTTCACGTCCAGCACCGCCACTTTGGCGCCCAGGCGGGCGAGTTCGCGGGCGGTGGCTTCGCCCAAGCCGGAACCGCCGCCGGTGACGAGGGCTGCTTTGCCTTGAATGTCCATGGTGTCTGTCCTTAAAAAATCAGGCCGCGTCCGGGTTCTCGATCAGCAGGGCAATGCCCTGGCCACCGCCCACGCAGGCGCTGGAAATGCCGTAGCGCAGGCCGCTGCGGCGCAGCTCGCGCGCCAGGGTGAGGGTGAGGCGCACGCCAGTGCAGGCCAGCGGATGGCCCAGTGCGATGGCGCCGCCGTTCACGTTGAGCTTGGCCAGGTCCAGCCCCAGCTCGCGGCCCACGGCCAGGGTTTGAGCGCCCTGGGCTTCATTGATCTCGAAGCGGCCGATGTCGGTCAGTTGCAGGCCGGTGCGTTCCAGCAGCAGGCGGATGGCCGGCGCCGGGCCGATGCCCATGATTTCGGGCGGCACGCCCACCGCAGCAGCGGCCACCACGCGGGCAGCGGGCGTTTTGCCATTCGCTCTGGCGTAGGCGCCGGAGGTGACGATGCATGCCGCCGCCGCGTCCACCAGCGCCGAGCTGTTGCCTCCGGTCTGCACGCCGCCCTCGTACACCGGTTTGAGTTTGGCCAGCACCTCCACCGGCGAAATACGCGGGTGGGTGTCGCGGTCCACGCTGGTGACCTTGCCCTGCAGTTTGATGCCACGGGTCTTGAGGCCCTCGACCTCGAATTTCTCTGTGACAACGGGCACGATCTCGCCGTCAAAAAAGCCGGCTTCCTGCGCCGCCACGGCCTTGGCGAAGGAGTCGCTGGCGAACTGGTCCACGTCCTCGCGGCTGATGCCGTACTTTTTGGCCAGGTTCTCGGCGGTCTGGATCATGTTGATGCCGGCAGCCGGGTCTTTCAGCGCCTCCCACATGTAGTCCTTGAAGCCCACTGGCGCGCCCAGCTTGAAGCCGGTGCGGTGATCGAAGGCGGCAATGGGGTTGCGCGTCATGCTCTCGGTGCCCACCACCAGCGCGG
>CAZSZN010000151.1:0-6907 GCA_964610405.1 uncultured Macromonas sp.
AACCATGGGATCGAAGGCCCGAGCGACGATCCGGAGGTGCTGCAACGCCGCCGCGCCAGCCAGCGCGCCTTGCTGGCCACAACGCTGCTGTCACTGGGCACGCCCATGCTGCTGGCCGGCGACGAACTGGGCCACAGCCAGCGGGGCAACAACAACGCCTACTGCCAGGACAACCCGATCAGCTGGATCGACTGGGCTCAGGCCGATGACGCCTTGACCGATTTTGTGGCCGGCGTGGTGCGCTTGCGGCATGCGAGCCCCTTGCTCCAGGCCCGGCGCTGGTGGTCGCCACCCGAGACCGATACGGTCGGCCCCGATGGTGTGGTGGCCCATTGGCTGGATGTGCGTGGCGAGCCCTTGAACTGGCGCGACTGGCAGCGGGAGCATCCGCAGCCGTTGGCGGTGTGGTTGCAAGCCCGTCGTCCAACAGACCCGGGCTGCGTGTGGTTGCTCAACCCCACGGCAGAGGCGGTGGAGTTCTGCCTGCCCCCGGGCGCGTGGGTGTTGCGGCTGGACACCCACACCGGCCGCCTGCCGCACGCCGCGCTGGGGCCGCGTTGCCAGGTGGTGGGCCGGGCATTGAGCCTGGCCTTGGCACTGGGTGACCATCCTCAGGCCACGTTCCCGCCCACATTCCAGCCCAACCCGGTGCCCAACCTGGTGCCCAAACCGGCCTGAAGCCCAACACCCGGAGACTTTCCCATGACCTGCCACGACCAACCCACTCAGCCTTACCCGGGCCAGCAGCCCGGCACGTCCGGCCTGCGCAAAAAGGTGGGCGTGTTCCAGCAGCCGGGCTACCTGGAAAACTTCGTGCAGGCCTTGTTCGACGAACTGCACGGCCCTGGCCAACTGGCCCAGGGGCAGACGCTGGTGCTGGGGGGCGACGGGCGTTACCACAACCGCGTCGCGGTGCAGACCATCCTGCGCATGGCGGCGGCGCGCGGTTACGCCCGGGTGCTGGTGGGGCAGGGCGGCATCTTGTCCACCCCGGCCGCCAGCGCGGTGATCCGTCGCCACGGCGCCAGCGGCGGCATCATCCTGTCGGCCAGCCACAACCCGGGCGGGCCGGACGGGGACTTCGGCATCAAGTACAACGCCGCCAACGGCGGCCCCGCGCCAGAAAAGCTCACCACCGCGGTCTACCAGCGCACCCAGGCGCTGAGCGCCTACACCACCTGCGACGCGCCCGACCTGCCGCTGGACCGCCTGGGCATCCACACCGTGGAGCACACGGTGGTGGAGGTGATCGACCCCGTGTCCGATTACGCCGAGCTGATGCGCGGCCTGTTCGACTTCGACGCCATCCGCGCGCTGTTCGCCCGGGGCTTTCGGCTGCGTTACGACGCGATGTGCGCGGTGGGTGGCCCGTACGCCCTGGCACTGCTGGAAGGGGAGCTGGGGGCCTCGCCCGGTACTGTGGTGAACGGTGAACCGCTGGAGGACTTCGGCGGCCTGCACCCGGACCCGAACCCCGTCAACGCCGCCGACCTGGTGGCCCACCTGATGGGCCCCGACGCGCCCGACATGGGGGCCGCCTCCGACGGCGATGCCGACCGCAACATGGTGCTGGGGCGTGGTTTTGTGGTGTCGCCGTCCGACAGCCTGGGGGTGTTGGCCGCGCATTTGCACCGCCTGCCCGGCTACCGCCAGGGGCTGGCCGGGGTCGCGCGGTCCATGCCCACCTCCACCGCGGTGGATCGGGTGGCCAAGGCCATGGGCATGCCGTGTTTCGAAACCCCCACGGGTTGGAAATTCTTCGGCAACCTGCTGGACGCCGGCAAGGTGACTTTGTGCGGTGAGGAAAGCTACGGCACCGGCTCCGACCACGTGCGCGAGAAGGATGGCCTGTGGGCGGTGCTGTGCTGGTTGAATCTGGTGGCGGTCACCGGGCAGTCGGTCGAGGCGCTGGTGCGCGCCCTGTGGCGCGAACACGGGCGCTGCGTCTACTCGCGCCACGACTACGAAGGCATTCCCACCGCCCAGGCCGACCGGTTGATGGCCAGCCTGCGCGAGCGCCTGCCGACGCTGCCCGGGCAGACCCTCGCGGGCCAGCGCATCGCCTGGGCCGACGACTTTGCCTACACCGACCCGGTGGACGGCTCGCGCAGCGAGCGCCAGGGCGTGCGGGTGGTGCTGGAGGACTCGTCGCGCGTGGTGTTCCGCCTGTCGGGCACCGGCACCGAAGGCGCCACCCTGCGTGTTTACCTGGAACGCCACGAACCCGACCCCAGCCGCCATGACCTGCCCGCGCAGCAGGCCCTGGCGCCGCTGGTTCAACTGGCCGAGGCCGTGGCCGGCATCCGCCACCACACCGGCATGGACCAGCCCAGCGTCATGACCTGAATCCACCCCGCAGCGACAACACCCCACGAGGAGACAACCCATGGACACCGCCACCCCTGCGCTTCCCACAGCAACCGACCGCCAAATGCAGCCCCACATGCTCGTGCGCCGAACCATCGCGCTGGTGCTGGCCGGCGGGCGAGGTTCGCGCCTCAAGCAGCTCACCGACCGGCGCGCCAAGCCGGCGGTCTACTTCGGGGGCAAGTTCCGCATCATCGACTTCGCGTTGTCCAACTGTGTCAACTCCGGCATCCGGCGCATGGGGGTCATCACCCAGTACAAGTCGCATTCGCTGTTGCGGCACCTGCAGCGCGGCTGGAGCTTTCTGCGCGCCGAACTCAACGAAATGGTGGACCTGATGCCCGCCCAGCAGCGGGTGGACGAGGAGCATTGGTACCGCGGCACCGCCGACGCCATTTACCAGAACCTGGACATCATCCAGTCCAGCCGGCCCGAGTATGTGGTGGTGCTGGCCGGCGACCACATCTACAAGATGGACTATTCGCTGATGCTGCAGGACCACGTGGCCAGCGGCGCCGGCTGCACCGTGGGTTGTATCGAGGTGCCGCGCGAAGAGGCCACGGCATTTGGCGTGATGGCGGTGGACAGCGAGCGTCGCATCACCGACTTCGTGGAAAAGCCCGCCCACCCGCCCGCCATGCCCGGCAACGACAGCGTTTCGCTGGCCAGCATGGGCATTTACGTGTTCAACGCCCAGTACCTGTACCAGTTGCTGGAAGAAGACCTGAACGACCCGGCGTCCAGCCACGATTTCGGCAAAGACGTGATTCCCCGCGTGGTGCGCGAAGGCCGCGCGCTGGCGCACCCGTTCTCGATGTCGTGCGTGTCGTCTCACCCCGAGGCGACGCCCTACTGGCGCGACGTGGGCACCATCGACGCCTTCTGGGAAGCGAACCTGGACCTGGCGTCCGTCACGCCCGAGCTGGACATTTACGACACCGAGTGGCCGATCTGGACCACCCAGCGCCAGTTGCCGCCCGCCAAGTTCGTGCAGGACGCCGACGGCCGCTCGGGCATCACCATCAACACCATGGTGTCGGGCGGCTGCATCGTGTCGGGCTCCACCGTCAGCAATTCGGTGCTGTTTTCCAACGTGCGGGTGCACTCGTTCTGCGTGGTGGATCAGGCCGTGCTGCTGCCCGAAGTGACGGTGGGCCGCCATTGCCGCCTGAGCCGCGTGGTGGTGGACCGGGGCTGCCACCTGCCTGACGGTCTGGTGATCGGCGAGAACGCGGAACTGGACGCCCAGCGCTTTGAGCGCACCGCCAACGGGGTGGTGCTGGTCACGGCCGACATGCTGGAACGCTTGTAACCACCGGGGAGCGACGCGATGAAGGTCTTGCAGGTCAGCGCCGAGTATTTTCCGCTGCTCAAAACGGGCGGTTTGGCCGACGTGGCCGGTGCCTTGCCGGCGGCCTTGCGTCCGCTGGGCTGCGAGGTGCGGCCGGTGTTGCCCGGTTTTGCCGAGATGCTGGCCGGCCTGCACGGTGCCCAAGTGGTGGCCGAGGTGGCCGCCCCCTGGGGCCAACCGTTGCGCGTGCTGCGTGGCACGTTGGCGGTGGCAGGGCAGGGCGACGATGCCGTCACCGCCTACGTGGTGGACGCCCCTGCGCTGTACCTGCGCCCGGGCGGGCCTTACGAAACGCCCGAGCGCCAGCCCCACCCCGACAACCACCGCCGGTTCGCTGCCTTCAACTGGGCGGCGGCGCGCCTGGCTCAGGGGCTGGATGCAGACTGGCAGTCCGACCTGGTGCACGGCCACGACTGGCACGCCGGCCTGGTACCGGCCTACCTGGCCCTGCCCGGCGCACGCCCGGTGCCCACCCTGTTCACCATCCACAACCTGGCTTACCAGGGGGTGTTCCCACGGGCCGACTACGACGGCCTGGGCCTGCCGCTGGATTTCTACCAGATGGAGGGCCTGGAGTTCTACGGTCAGTGGTCCTTCATGAAGGCGGGGTTGTTCTACGCCCAGCGCATCAACACGGTCAGCCCCACCTACGCCCAGGAAATCCAGACGCCCGAGCACGGCTGTGGGCTCGACGGGCTGTTGCGCCACCGCAGTGCGGTGGTCAGCGGCATCCTCAACGGCATCGACAGCGCCATCTGGAACCCAGCCACCGACGCCTGCGTGCCGCATGCTTACCATGCCGACGATTTGAGCGGCAAGGCTTTGAACAAGGCCGCCTTGCAGGCCGAAGCCGGGCTGGAGCTGCAAGCCGATGCGCCCTTGTTCATCGTCGTCAGCCGCCTGACCGAGCAGAAAGGCCTGCCGCTGGTGCTGGCCGGCACCGACGCGCTGGTGCAGCAAGGCGCGCAGTTGCTGGTGCTGGGCAGCGGCGACGCCACGCTGGAAGCTGCGTTCACCGACAAAGCCCGTCAGCACCCGGGTCGGGTGGCGGTGCGCCTGGGCTACGACGAAGCGTTGTCGCACCGCCTGTTCGCCGGTGGCGACGTGACGCTGGTGCCCTCGCGCTTCGAGCCCTGCGGCCTGACGCAGATGTACGGTCTGGCCTACGGCTGTGTGCCTTTGGTGCGCCGCGTGGGTGGGCTGGCCGACACCGTGACCGACACCGACCTCATCACCCTGTCCCAAGGCCGTGCCACCGGGGTGGTGTTCGATCAATTCGACGTGAACGATTTCCTGCGTGCGGTCGAACGCATGCTGGCTCTGTACCGCCGCCCGGCGGACTGGCGCCAGGTGCAACAGACCGGCATGCGTCAGCCCCTGGACTGGGCCGACGCCGCCCGCCGCTACCACGCGCTCTACCGCAACATGGTCTGAGCCGCTTTCTTCAACCCACTTGTTTCCAACCGCCTGGCCCAGCCAGGCCCGACATCACCCATGACCGCTCGACAAGACTTTCACTACGATCCCCCCGCCAGCGATGTGGCAGCCCTGCGCACCGCCATCGCCAACCGCCTGGTGTTCACCGTGGGCAAAGACCCAGCCGCCGCGCGCCCGGAAGACTGGCTGCACGCCGCCGCCTACGCCGTGCGCGACCGCCTGGTGGAGCGCTGGATGCGCACCACCCGCGCTCAGTACGAACAGGATGTGAAGCGGGTCTACTACTTCTCGGCCGAATTTCTGATGGGCCGCGCTTTTGACAACGCCCTGCTGGCGCTGGAGCTGCGCGAACCCCTGCGTCAGGCCCTGGCCGAACTGGGCCAGGACATGGACCTGCTGGGCCAACTGGAGCCCGACGCCGCCCTGGGCAACGGGGGGCTGGGCCGCCTCGCCGCCTGTTTCCTCGATTCCATGGCCACCCTCGGCATCCCCGGCTATGGCTACGGCATCCGCTACGACTACGGCATGTTCCGCCAGACCATCGTCAACGGCCAGCAGGTGGAGGTGCCCGACTACTGGCTCACCCACGGCAACCCCTGGGAGTTTCCCCGCCCCGAGGTGACCTACCGCGTTCAGTTCGGCGGCCGCGTGGTGGAGCACGAAGGCCGCCGCCAGTGGGTCGATACCCAGGACGTGCTGGCCATGGCTTACGACACCATCGTGCCCGGTTACGGCACCGATGCCACCAACACCCTGCGCCTGTGGTCGGCCAAGGCGACGGAGGAAATCAACCTGCGCGCCTTCAACCAGGGCAACTACTTCGGCGCGGTGGAAAGCAAGAACCATTCGGAAAACGTCTCGCGCGTGCTGTACCCGGACGACTCCACCCCGTCGGGCCGCGAGCTGCGCCTGCGCCAGGAGCACTTCTTCGTCAGCGCCAGCGTGCAGGACCTGCTGCGCCGCTACCTCGACGGGCACCAGAGCTTCGAGCAACTGCCGGACAAGGTCAGCATCCACCTGAACGACACCCACCCGGTGCTGGCCATCCCGGAACTGATGCGCCTGCTGCTGGACGAGCACGGCCTGCCCTGGGCCGACGCCTGGCGGCTGTGCCAGGGCGTGTTCTCGTACACCAACCACACCCTCATGCACGAGGCGCTGGAAACCTGGCCACTGGAGATGCTGGGCCGGGTGCTGCCGCGCCACCTGCAGATCATTTTCGAGATCAACAGCCACTTCCTCGCTGGCCTTACCGCCACCCAAGGGCACGATGTGGACCTGATGCGCCGCGTCTCGCTCATCGACGAGAGCGGCGAGCGCCGGGTGCGCATGGCCTACCTCGCCGTGGTGACCAGCCATTCGGTCAACGGCGTGTCGGCGCTGCACACCGAGTTGATGCAAGACTCCATCTTTGCCGACTTCGCCACCCTGTGGCCTGAGCGCTTCAACAACAAGACCAATGGCATCACCCCGCGCCGCTGGCTGGCGCAAGCCAACCCGGCCCTGGCCGGCCTGTTGGACCGCCGGCTGGGCACCCACTGGCGGCGCGACCTGGACGCCCTGCATGCCCTGAAGCCGCTGGCCGACGACGCCATCTTCCGCCAGGCCTTTGCCCAGGCCAAGCTGACCAACAAGCGCCGCCTGGCCGACTGGCTGCAGGCCCAGACCGGCCTGACCGTGTCCACCGACGCGCTGTTCGACGTGCAGGTCAAGCGCATCCACGAGTACAAGCGCCAGCTGCTCAACGTGCTG
>CAZSZN010000151.1:6927-7221 GCA_964610405.1 uncultured Macromonas sp.
ACCTGCGCCTGCTGGACAACCCCACCTCCGTGCCGGTGCCGCGCGTGGTGGTGTTCGCGGGCAAGGCCGCGTCGGCTTACCACACCGCCAAGCAGATCATCCGCCTCATCAACGACGTGGCCGCCACCGTCAACGCCGACCCGCGCGTGGGCGACAGGCTCAAGGTGGCGTTCGTGCCCAACTACAGCGTCAGCCTGGCCGAACTCATCATTCCCGCGGCCGACCTGTCGGAGCAGATTTCCACCGCCGGCACCGAGGCCTCGGGCACCGGCAACATGAAGTTCGCGCTCAACG
>CAZSZN010000152.1:0-7210 GCA_964610405.1 uncultured Macromonas sp.
TGCCCGAGAAGACGCGCGAGGAGTTCACCCCGGATGGCTGGTTCAAAACCGGTGACGTCGGCTTGCAGGACGAGCGGGGCTACATCGCCATCGTCGGGCGCAGCAAAGACCTCATCATCAGCGGTGGTTACAACGTCTACCCAGCCGAGGTGGAGGGTTGCATCAACGAGTTGCCAGGCGTGGCCGAAAGCGCGGTGGTCGGCGTACCGCACCCCGACTTCGGCGAGGTGGGCGTGGCGGTGTTGATTGCCCGAGCAGGCGCCCAGGTGGAGCCGGAACAGATCCTGGCCACATTGAAGGCCCGCCTCGCCAACTTCAAAGTGCCCAAATCTTGCGTGGTGGTGCCCGATTTGCCCCGCAACACCATGGGCAAGGTCCAGAAGAACCTGCTGCGGGACCAGTACCGCAGCCTGTTCGTCTGAAAGCCCGCAAGCTCAGCGCAGCACCAGCACCGGAATGTGCGAGTGGGTCAGCACCTGCTGGGTTTCGCTGCCCAGCAGCAAGCGCTTCAGGCCCCGGCGCCCGTGCGATGCCATCACGATCAAGTCCACCTTGTGGCGTTTCGCGGCGGCAATCACCGCTTCGGCAATCAGGTCCGACTTCACGGTCGCGGCCTTGACCTTGACCGCCTGTTTCTGTCCCAGGGCTTTGACGGCGTTCACCACCTCCAGCGCCTCGTCTTGCCATTGCTGCTCGATGCGTTTGACCTCATCAGCGGCCAAGGAAACCCCACCCTCAAAGTAGGTCTGGGGGTAACGGGGCACCACCTTCAGGGCCACCACTTCGGCGCCCGTCGCGTCTGCCAGTTTCAGGGTGTGTTCCACCGCCATCATGGACAATTTCGAGCCGTCGGTGGCAACCAGAATGCGTTTGTACATCGTCTTCTCCTCGTGGTGGTGATGAAAATTTCTCAACTTGATACAAGCGTAGCACCGAACGGGGCGCAGGGGTTGACTTAAGTCAAACGTGAAGCGGGTGATCCCGGGTAAGCTCCGGGCATGTCTGATTCCATCGTGGTGACGCCTGTCGCATCCGCCTCGGTTCCCGAGCGGGCAGGGTCGGGCGCACCGGGGGCTCATGGCTGGCTGGGGGAGCACCGTGGCCCCCTGACGGTGGACGACGATTTCCGCGTGCTGGACGACCCTGTTGAGCAACAAACCTTCACCTCCCCGGTGACCGGCGACGGCGCAGCCCTTTGTGAGTCGCTGCTGATGGTGCAAGGCATGTACTGTGCCGCCTGCGCCGACACCGTGGAACACGCGTTGGACGGTCTGCCCGGCGTGGTTTCGGCGCAGGTGCATGCTGCCACTCGCCGCCTGACCTTGCGCTGGGATCCCGCCCAAGCCAGCCTGTCGGCGCTGGCACGCGCGGTGGGGCGCACCGGCTACCGCCTGCTGCCGATGCAGCAGGCCCTCAGCGTCAGCCAGCGCCTGGCCGAGACCCGCAAAGCCTTGTGGCGCCTGTTCGTCGCAGGTTTCTGCATGATGCAGGTGATGATGTACGCGTGGCCCGCCTACGTGACCGAACCGGGCGAAATTCCGGCCGACATCGACCAGTTGCTGCGCTGGGCCAGTTGGGTATTGAGCCTGCCGGTGGTGCTGTTCGCCAGCGGCCCGTTTTTCCAGAGCGCCTGGCGCGACCTGCGCCTGGGTCGCGTGGGCATGGACACGCCGGTGTCCATCGGCATCCTGGTCACGTTCGTGGTCAGCACGGCCGCCACCTTCGAGCCCACCGGCCCCTGGGGCGCTGAGGTCTGGTTCGACTCCCTGACCATGTTCGTGTTTTTCCTGCTGGGCGGCCGCTACCTGGAATTCAAGGCGCGCGACCGCACGGCCGGTGCGCTGGACGCGCTGATGAACCGCCTGCCTGAGCAGTGCGAGCGCCAGCGCCCGGACGGCACGTTCGAGGTGGTGTCGCTCAAGCGCCTGACGGTGGGCGACGTGGTGCGGGTGCAAGCGGGGCAGGCCCTGCCTGGTGATGGCGTGGTACTGGGCGACAGTGCCACCGTCGATGAGGCCTTGTTGACCGGCGAATCCCACCCGGTCGAGAAGCAGTTACAACCTCGCCGGCACGGCCTTGATCCGCATTGACAAGTTGGGTCGCGACACCCGTTTCGCGCAGATCGTCTCTCTCATGGAGCGGGCTTCGACCGAGAAGCCACGCCTTGCCCGCCTGGCCGACCGCATTGCCGCCCCGTTCCTGTTGCTGGTGTTGCTGGCCGCAGCGGGTGCCGGTTTTTACTGGTGGCAGATCGACCCGCAGCAGGCCTTGGCGGTCGCGGTGGCGGTGTTGATCGTCACTTGCCCGTGTGCCTTGTCGCTCGCCACCCCGGCCGCGATGCTGGCCTCGGCCGGCGCGCTGGCCGGTCGCGGTATTCTGGTGCGGCGGCTGCAGGCGTTCGAGGCACTGGCCAGCGTGGACACCATCATTTTCGACAAAACCGGCACCCTGACCCACGACCGGGTGGTGCTGCGTGAATGTGTGCTGCACTCGGCATGGACGCGGGCTGCGGTGCTCAACACGGCGGCCCGCATGAGCGCGGCCTCGCTGCACCCGGTGTCGCGCGCCATCACGGCCGCGGCCCAGGCGGAGCTGCCTGTGGACGCTCGCTCCTTGCCGGGCGAGGTGCAGGATGTGGCCGGTGGTGGCCTGGTGCTGACCGAGCCTTCAGGCCAGACTTGGCGCCTGGGTTCCGCCGCGCACTGCGGCCTGGGTGCCGACCATCCCGCGCTGCAAGTGGGCGGTGCGGTCGATGCACCGCGTGCTTACCTCAGTAACAACGCGGGCTGGGTCGCCACTTTCGTCATGCACGAGGGTGTGCGCGACGATGCCCGCGAAGCGGTGTTGGCCCTGCAGGCGGCCGGCTTGCGCACCTGGGTGCTGTCGGGTGACCGGGCTCCGGCGGTGCAGCGGGTGGCCCAGCAACTGGGCATGGATGACGTGGTGGCAGAGGCGACGCCCGAACACAAATTGCACACCGTGCAGGCGCTGCAACAACAAGGCGCCCGCCTGGCGATGGTGGGCGATGGCCTGAACGACGGCCCGGTTCTGGCGCGTGCCGATGTGTCTTTCGCGCTGGGCCATGGCGCGCCCTTGACCCAGGCCCAATCCGATTTCGTGGTCCAGAGCGGGCGCTTGACCGAGGTGGTCGAGACCGTGCTGCTGGCCCGGCGCACCATGACCGTGGTGCGCCAAAACCTCTGGTGGGCCGCCGGTTACAACGCGGTTTGCGTGCCTCTGGCCCTCATCGGCTGGATGCCGCCGTGGCTCGCCGGTCTGGGCATGGCGGCGAGTTCGCTGCTCGTCATCGGCAACGCCCTGCGGCTGGCCCGCCTGACTCCCGTCCCACCCCTCGCACTCGCAAGGTAAAGCCCCATGGAAGTTCTGTATCTGCTCATTCCCTTGTCCGTGGTGCTGGTGCTGGCCATCATCGGACTGTTCTGGTGGGCCCTGCAATCGGGGCAATTCGACAACATCGAGCGCGAAGGCGAGCGAATTCTGCGCGGCGATTGACTTACATCAACCGGGCGGCACGGGCGCGCACGGATACTGCATCGTGGTGAATTTCATGAGGAGTTTGGTATGTCTGTAACAACGATGGATGCCCGCTCGGGTGTCTACAACGACAAGGTCGTGAGGCAGTTCGCCATCATGACCGTGGTCTGGGGCGTGGTCGGGATGTTGGTCGGCGTGATCATCGCCGCCCAGCTCACCTGGCCCGAGCTGAACCTGGGCATCGAGTGGCTGAGCTACGGCCGCCTGCGCCCGCTGCACACCAACGCGGTCATCTTTGCGTTCGGTGGTTGCGGTCTGTTCGCCACCAGTTACTACGTGGTTCAGCGAACCTGCCAAACCCGCATCATTTCCGACAAGCTGGCCGCCTTCACCTTCTGGGGTTGGCAATTGGTCATCGTGCTGGCGGCCGTGTCCCTGCCGCTGGGCCTGACCAGCGGCAAAGAATACGCCGAACTGATCTGGCCGATCGACGTGCTGATCACCCTGGTCTGGGTGGCCTACGCCATCGTGTTCTTCGGCACCGTCGGCATCCGCAAGGTGCGCCACATCTACGTGGCCAACTGGTTCTTCGGCGCCTTCATCATTGCCGTCGCCCTGCTGCACATCGTCAACAGCGCCGCGCTGCCCACCGGCTTCCTGCACGCCTACTCGGCCTACGCCGGCGTTCAAGACGCCATGGTGCAGTGGTGGTATGGCCACAACGCGGTGGGCTTCTTCCTCACCGCTGGCTTCCTGGGCATGATGTACTACTTCATCCCCAAGCAGGCCGAGCGCCCGGTTTACTCCTACCGCCTGTCCATCGTCCACTTCTGGGCGCTGATCTTCACCTACATGTGGGCGGGTCCGCACCACCTGCACTACACCGCGCTGCCCGACTGGACGCAGTCCGTCGGCATGATCTTCTCGCTCATCCTGCTGGCACCGTCCTGGGGCGGCATGATCAACGGCATCATGACCCTGTCGGGCGCCTGGCACAAACTGCGTGACGACCCCATCCTGCGCTTCCTGATCGTGTCCCTGTCGTTCTACGGCATGTCCACCTTCGAAGGCCCGATGATGTCGATCAAGACCGTCAACGCGCTGTCGCACTACACCGACTGGACCGTGGGCCACGTGCACTCCGGCGCCCTGGGCTGGGTCGGTCTGGTGACCATGGGCTCCATGTATTACCTGATCCCGCGCCTGTTTGGTCAGACCAAGATGTACTCGGTCAAGGCCATCGAGCTGCACTTCTGGGTCGCCACCATCGGCATCGTGCTCTACATCGCTGCGATGTGGATTGCCGGTGTGATGCAGGGCCTGATGTGGCGCGCCGTCAACCCCGATGGTTCGCTGACCTACACCTTCGTCGAATCGGTCAAGGCCAGCTTCCCGTTCTACGTGATCCGTCTGCTGGGTGGTCTGCTGTACCTGGGTGGCATGGTGGTCATGGCCTGGAACGTCTGGAAAACCGCGGTGCAAGGCAAGGCGGTCGATGTCGCCATCCCCGCCGTCAAGCCCGCCCACGCCTGAGGAGTCATCGAACATGTCTGATCACAACGAAAAACCCAAGGGTTTCACGCACGAGCGGATCGAAACCAACAACTTCCTGATGATCGTCCTCATCACCCTGGTGGTGGCGGTGGGCGGTTTGGTGGAAATTGTGCCGCTGTTCTTCCAGAAATCGACCACGCAGCCGGTGGAGGGCCTCAAGCCTTACACGGCCTTGCAGATCGCCGGCCGCGACATCTACGTGCGTGAAGGTTGCTACAACTGCCACTCGCAGATGATCCGCCCCTTCCACGCCGAAACCATGCGTTACGGTCACTACTCGCTGGCTGGTGAGTTCGTGTACGACCGGCCGTTCCAGTGGGGTTCCAAGCGCACCGGTCCCGATCTGGCCCGCGTGGGTGGCCGCTACTCCGACGAATGGCACCGTGTGCACCTGAACAACCCGCGTGACCTGGTGCCCGAATCCAACATGCCCGCCTACCCCTGGCTGGAAAAGCGCACCCTGAACGGGGCCGATCTGCCCAAGCGCATGGAAGTCCTGCGCACCCTGGGCGCACCGTACACGGACGAGGAAATTGCCAAGTCCACCGAAGAGGTCAAGGGCAAGACCGAAATGGAAGCCGTGATCGCCTACCTCCAGAGCCTGGGCCACGCACTGCGTTGAAAGGGGCATGAACATGGATGTCAACGACCTGCGCAGCGTGGTCACCGTGGTGAGCCTGGTGACTTTCCTTGGCATCGTCTGGTGGGCCTGGTCCAAACGCAACCAGAGCCGGTTCGACGAGGCGGCGCAACTGCCGTTTCAGGACGAATGACGAGCCACGCCTAACAAGAGAACGATCATGAGCGACTTTACAAGTGATTTCTGGCACCTCTACGTGGCCGGGCTGACGCTGATCAGCATCATTGCCTGCCTGGTGCTGCTGTGGATCAGCGGCACCACCAAGGTCAAACCCCAGGACGACAACACCACCGGTCACGTGTGGGACGGCGACCTGCGGGAAATGAACAACCCGCTGCCGCGCTGGTGGGTCTACCTGTTCATCATCACCGTGGTGTTCGCGCTGATCTACGGCGCGCTGTACCCCACGTTTGGCAAGTGGGAAGGGCAGTTGGGCTGGTCGTCCACCGGTCAGCACACCGCCGAAGTGAAAAAGGCCGAAGAAGCGTTCGCTCCCATCTATGCGGCTTTTGACGGCATGCCGCCCGAAAAGCTGGCTGGTGACGCCGCCGCCATGGCGGTGGGTGAGCGCCTGTTCATGAACTACTGCGCCCAGTGCCACGGTTCGGACGCTCGCGGCAGCAAGAGCTTCCCCAACCTCGCCGACAACGACTGGCTGTGGGGCGGCGAGCCTGCGGCCATCAAGGAAACCATCACCAAAGGCCGCATGGGTGTGATGCCGCCGATGGCTGCCGCCGTGGGCAATGCTGACGACGTGAACAACCTGGCCAACTACGTGCTCAGCCTGTCGGGCAGCCCGCACGATCCGGTCAAGGCCACGCTGGGCAAGTCCAAGTTCGCGGCCTGTGCCGCCTGCCACGGCGCCGAAGGCAAGGGCAACCCGGTGATGGGTGCGCCCAACCTGACCGACGACGTCTGGCTGCACGGTTGGGGGGTGGATGCGATCACCAAGATGATCAACGAGGGCAAAAACAACGTGATGCCCGCGCAGAACGCCCTGCTGACCGAGCAGCAGATCCACGTGCTGGCGTCCTACGTCTGGGGTTTGTCCAACAAGCCCAAGCAGTAAGTAACGCAGCCCCAAAAGACGATCCAACGTGAGCCAGACACCCACCCCCGCCGGGAACGCGCGGTCCGATGCAGCAGACGAGATCGAAGTCTCGCTGTACGCCGCGCGACAGAAAATCTACCCGCGTTCGGTGTCTGGCCTGTTCAGCAAGTGGCGCTGGGCCTTGATCTGGCTCACCCAGATCGTCTTTTACGGCTTGCCGTGGCTGCAGTGGAACGAGCGCCAGGCGGTGCTGTTCGACCTCGAAGCCCGGCGTTTTTACATTTTCAATCTGGTCCTGTACCCGCAGGACTTCATCTACCTGACCGGCTTGCTGGTCATCTCGGCCCTGGCGCTGTTCCTGTTCACCGCCGTGGCTGGGCGTTTGTGGTGCGGTTACGCCTGCCCGCAAACCGTGTACACCGAAATCTTCCTCTGGATCGAGCGCAAGGTCGAAGGTGACCGTTCGGCCC
>CAZSZN010000153.1:0-7205 GCA_964610405.1 uncultured Macromonas sp.
CCAGGTTGGCGGTGTAGGCGTAGGGCAGGGCGCCCTTCTTCTTCATCCACAGCAGGGCGGCAGAGGTGTCCAGGCCGCCCGAGAAGGCGATGCCCACTTTTTGCCCCGTGGGCAGGTTTTGCAGGATGGTGGCCATGTGCGGTGCTCCCCGATCAGCCGAAGTGGCAGATGTAGTGGTAAGCCTCGGTCACGCGGATGTCGAAGCTGCTGTTGCCCGGGATGCTGAACTTCTCGCCGGGGCCGGACTTCAGCCACACGTCCGAGCCCTTGAGCTTGTATTCGCAGGAGCCGGCCACGCACTCCATGATTTCGGGCGCGCCGGTGTTGAAGGTCAGGGTGGCGGGCAGCACCACGCCCACCGACTTTTTGGTGCCATCGGGGAAGGTGATGCCGTGGCTGACGCACTTGCCGTCAAAGTACACGCTGGCCTGGGTGTTGACGGACACGCCGTCGATCTGGGTGGTGCTCATGGGAATTCGGTGGGAGAGGGAAAAAGCATTCGCCGCGCGAGGTGACGTCAATCTGCCATTTTAAGGGGAGGGCAAGTCGGGCGCTCGACGCCCACAGGCGCTTCAGCCGCGCTCGGCCCAGTCGTCCGGGCTGAAGCCCACGGTCACAGCGCCGTTGCTCCACTCCACCACCGGGCGTTTGATGACGCTGGCGTGCTGTTGCATCAGCGCGTGGGCGCTCGCCTCGTCGGTCAGGCTGGTTTGCACCGCTGGGTCCAATTGGCGCCAGGTGGTGCCTTTGCGGTTGATCAGCTTGTCCCAGCCCACCTGCGCTGTCCAGTCGGGCAGTTTGTCGTGTGGTACGCCCTGCTTCTTGAAGTCGTGGAATTCGTGCGCCACGTTGCGTTCGGTCAACCAGGTGCGCGCCTTTTTTACCGTGTCGCAGTTGGGAATGCCATAAACCTTGATCATCCGGGCATTGTGCCTCAGGCCCGGGCGGCGTGCGGCCGGTGGCTGCGACAATACGCGGATGACCACTTTGCCCACCACCCTGGCCGATTGGCTGGCCCATTGCGAACGCCTGCACCCCAAAACCATCGACATGGGGTTGGACCGGGTGCGGACGGTGGCCCAGCGCCTCCAGGGCGGCGAAGGCCTGCGCCTGTCGTGCCCGTTGATCACCGTGGGGGGCACCAACGGCAAAGGCTCCACCTGCGCCATGCTGGAAGCGATTTACCAGCAAGCTGGCTACCGCACCGGTGTGTACACCTCGCCCCACCTGGTGCATTTCGAAGAGCGCTGCCGCGTGCTCGGCACCCCAGTCAGCGCGGCCGACCTGGTGCCCGCTTTTGCGGCGGTCGAGCAGGCCCGCCGTGGCAGTGACGGGCAAGCCGAGGTGTCGCTGACGTACTTTGAGTTCACCACCCTGGCCATCGTGTTGACATTGGCCGAGGCCCGCCTGGACGTGATCATTCTGGAGGTCGGCCTGGGAGGGCGGCTGGACGCGGTCAACGTGTTCGATGCCGATTGCGCCGTCATCACCAGCGTGGACCTGGACCATGTGGAGTACCTGGGGCCGGACCGCGAATCCATCGGCTACGAGAAGGCGGGCATCATGCGCACTGGGCGGCCGGTGGTGGTGAGCGATCCGGTGCCGCCGCAGAGCGTGCTGGACCGGGCGCGCGAGGTGGGGGCCGATCTGTGGCGCCTGGGCCGCGATTTTCACTTTGCCGGCGACAAACAGCAATGGGGCTGGACCGGGCGCAGTCGCCGCTACAGCGGCTTGGCCTACCCGGCGCTGCGCGGCGCCAACCAGTTGGTCAACGCTGCGGGCGTGCTGGCGGTGCTGGAGGCGCTGCACCCGCGCCTGCCGGTCACGGCCCAGGCGGTCCGCACGGGTTTGGCTTTGGTGGAATTGCCCGGCCGCTTTCAGATCGTGCCCGGCCAGCCGACGCTGGTGCTGGACGTGGCCCACAACCCCCATTCGGTGGCGGCGCTGGCTGAAAACCTGGACGCCATGGGTTTCCACCCCACCACCCACGCGGTGTTCGGCGCCATGGCCGACAAAGACCTGCGCCCGATGTTCGAGCGCGTCAATCCGATGATCGACCGCTGGTACTTCACCGACCTGCCGCTGGACCGCGCCGCCAAAGCGCAGGACTTGGCCGCCATCTGGCAAGGCACCAATGCCCGTGTTGACACGGCCTTCACCCTGCACGGCAACCCGGTGGACGCGCTGGCTGCCGCCGTTGCGGCGGCGGACCCGGCTGATAGAATCGTGGTCTTCGGATCTTTTTTCACCGTGGGTGGCGTGTTGCACGACGGTGTGCCTCGTTTGGCCGCCAAGCACCTGCAGGGCTGACCCTCGGGTCCGCTTCCCACGCACCCCGGCACCGCCGGGTCAACAGAGCGAAACCGGCGAATGTTCAACTTGCGTTCCGGCGGGCAGGGTGCCTCCAGCCCGTCCCAACCGCCCACCATCGAAGCCATTCGGCGGCGCGCCCGACATCGCCTCATCGGCGCCAGCGTGTTGGTGCTGGCGGGGGTGGTGGGTTTTTCCCTGTTGTTCGACGCTCAGCCCCGGCCCGTGGCGGTGGATGTGCCGATCGACATTCCGGCCAAGCAGACCACGCCCCCGCTGACCCTGCCGGCTGTCGCCAAGGCGCCTGACGTGAAGGTGGAAGGGCTGGACGAGCGGGAAGAGGCGGTGGCGGCTTCGGCGCCGACACCCGCTCCAGTGTCCGCGCCTGCGCCAGCCCCCGCCCCCGCTGCTGCGCCCGCCTCGGCCTCTGAGCGTCCGTCGGTCGCCAGCGCGACCAGCCCAGCACCGGCCCCCGCGCCTGTTCCTGCACCCGCCAAACCCGCCGCGACCGATGCCGCCCGTGCGCAAGCGTTGCTGGATGGCAAGACCACGCCGGCCACCGCCCGGGTGGTGGTGCAGGTAGGGGCCTTCGCCGAGCAGGCGCGGGCCCAGGAAGTGCGCAACAAGCTGGAGCGCGCGGGCCTGAAAACCTATACCCATGTGGCGGAAACCGCCGAAGGCAAGCGCATCCGTGTGCGCCTGGGGCCGTACGACTCCCGCGCCGATGCCGAGAAGGCAGCCAGCAAGGTCAAGGCCTTGGGTCTGCCTGCAGCCATCCTCACGCTTTGACCATGTCCACCGTTGACATCCTGCTCTTGGTGACGCTGCTGGCCTCGGTGCTGCTGGGGTTGTGGCGCGGGCTGGTGTTCGAGGTGTTGTCGGTGGCGGGTTGGGTGGTGGCGTTTTTCGTGGCGCAGTGGTACGCCGATGCGGCGGCGGCCTACCTGCCCCTGGGCGACACGGCCGAGCCGTTGCGCTACGCCGCCGGTTTTGTGGTGGTGTTTGTGGTCACTGCGTTTGCGGCCGGCTTGGTGGCCTGGCTGGTCAAGCGCGGGATTGAAAAAGTCGGCCTGCGGCCGGTGGACCGGACCCTGGGTGGGGTTTTCGGTCTGTTGCGTGGGGTGGTGTTGCTGCTGGCGGTGGCGCTGGTGGTGAACATGACCCCCCTCAAAGAACAAGAGGCGTGGCGTCAAGCGGTCGGCGCAGGCTGGCTGGACGCGGGCTTGCACCTGGTCAAAGGTGCCATGCCAGAACACATCGCCCAATACTTCCCTTGAAATCAGGAACACTCTCATGTGCGGAATCGTTGGTGTCGTCAGTCAAACACCGGTCAATCAGCTGATCTATGACGCGTTGCTGCTGCTGCAGCACCGGGGTCAGGATGCGGCCGGCATCGTTACCCAGTTGGAGCGCAAGTTCTTCATGCACAAGGCCAAAGGCATGGTGCGTGACGTGTTTCGAACCCGCAACATGCGGGCGCTGCCCGGCAACAGCGGCCTGGGGCAGGTGCGTTACCCCACCGCGGGCAACGCCTTCAGCGAAGAAGAAGCGCAGCCGTTCTACGTCAACGCGCCGTTCGGCATTGTCATGGCGCACAACGGCAACCTGACGAACGCGCACGCGCTCAAGCAGGACATGGCTCAGTTGGACCACCGCCACATCAACACCGAGAGCGATTCGGAGGTCTTGCTCAACGTGCTGGCGCACGAGCTGGGTCAGGCCAGCGAGGGTGGGCGTTTGCAACCCGAAGCGGTGTTCACCGCGATTGCGGCGGTGCATCGGCGCCTCAAGGGTTCGTACGCGGTGGTGGCGGTGATCGCGGGTTACGGCTTGCTGGCTTTCCGCGATCCGTTCGGCATTCGGCCTTTGTGCCTGGGGCAGGGCAAAGACGGCACCTACATGGTGGCCAGCGAATCCGTGGCGCTGGAAGGCACGGGTCACGACTTTTTGCGCGACGTGGCGCCGGGCGAAGCGGTGTTCATTTCGCTCGACGGCCAACTGCAGGCCCGCCAGTGCGCGGAACGGCCGCAACTGAACCCCTGCATTTTTGAGTACGTCTACCTGGCCCGCCCCGATTCGACCATCGATGGCATTTCGGTCTACCAGGCGCGCCTGAACATGGGCGAAACGCTGGCCACGCGGGTCGTGTCCACCGTGCCGCCGAACGAGATCGACGTGGTCATCCCGATCCCGGAGTCGAGCCGTCCCAGTGCGACGCAACTGGCTCACCTGCTGGGCAAGCCGTACCGCGAAGGCTTTGTGAAGAACCGTTACGTGGGTCGGACCTTCATCATGCCGGGCCAGGCGGTGCGCAAGAAGTCGGTGCGGCAAAAGCTCAACGTAATTGCCAGCGAATTCAAAGGCCGCAACGTGTTGCTGGTGGACGATTCCATCGTGCGCGGCACCACCAGCCGCGAGATCGTGCAAATGGCGCGCGAAGCGGGTGCCAACAAGGTCTACATGGCCAGCGCCGCACCCCCGGTCATCTACCCCAACGTGTATGGTATCGACATGCCGACCAAGGGCGAACTGGTGGCGCACGGTCGCACGGTGGAGGAAATCCGCCAGATCATCGGCTGCGACGCGCTGATTTATCAGGACGTGGGCGCCATGAAAAAAGCCGTGGGCAGCCTCAACACCGGTTTGGCCGGGTTCGAGGCGTCGTGTTTTGACGGCGTGTACATCACCGGTGACGTGACCTCTGAAGATGCGGTGCGCCTGAACGAAAAGCGCGTCGGCACCGAAGAGGACGACGGCGCCACTTCGCGCCTGGCGTTGCCCAATTCGCAGGAGTCTTGAGCGGCATGGACAGCAACAACCCCCTGGGCCTGCGGCGCGAGACGCTGGCGGTGCGCGCCGCTGTGGAACGCAGCCAGTACGGTGAAAACTCCGAGGCGCTGTACCTGACCAGCGGCTATGTGCAGCCCAGCGCCGAGGTGTCGGCCCGCCGCTTCGCTGGCGAGGAAGAGGGCTACACCTACGGTCGCAGCAGCAACCCCACCGTCAGCAGCCTGGAGCAGCGCCTGGCCGCCTTGGAAGGTACCGAGGCCTGCATGGCCACCGCGTCGGGCATGTCGGCCATCATGCTGATGTGCTTCAGTTTGCTGAAGGCGGGCGACCATGTGGTGATTTCGCAGTCCATGTTCGGCTCCACGCTCAAGCTGATTGGCAGTGAATTCGCGCGCTTTGGGGTGGAAACCTCGGTCGTTCCGCAGACGGACTTGGCGGCGTGGGCGGCAGCCATCAAGCCCAACACCCGGCTGCTGTTTGCCGAAACCCCGACCAACCCCTTGGGCGAGGTGTGCGACATTGCCGCCCTGGCCGACATGGCCCACAACGCCGGTGCGCTGCTCGCGGTGGACAACTGTTTTGCCACCCCGGCGCTGCAGCGCCCGGTCGAGTTGGGGGCCGACATCGTGATGCATTCCGGCACCAAGTACCTGGACGGGCAGGGCCGCGTGATGGCCGGTGCCCTGTGTGCCAGCGAAAAAATGGTGCGCGAGAAGTTTCTGCCGGTGCAGAAGAATTCGGGCATGGTGCTGTCGCCCTTCAACGCCTGGGTGGTGCTCAAGGGCCTGGAAACGCTGGATCTGCGCATGAAGGCGCAAAGCGCGCTGACGCTGGAACTGGCGCAGTGGCTGGAGGCTCACCCTGCCGTGGCCCGGGTTTATTATCCCGGCCTAGCCAGTCACCCGCAGCACGAACTGGCCATGCGGCAGATGAACGGTCTGGGCGGGGCGGTGCTGTCTTTCGATGTGCAGGCTGCCGATCCCACGCAGGCCCGGCAGCGTGCCTTCCACGTGCTGGACGCGCTGAAAGTGCTGTCGCTGTGTACCAACCTGGGCGACACCAAAACCCTTTGCA
Organism: uncultured Macromonas sp.; assembly: GCA_964610405.1. Classification (GTDB taxonomy): domain Bacteria; phylum Pseudomonadota; class Gammaproteobacteria; order Burkholderiales; family Burkholderiaceae_C; genus CAZGDZ01. The sequence continues at coordinate 6,175 of CAZSZN010000153.1, forward strand.
CCCATCCCGCCAGCACCTCGCACGGCAAGCTGTCCGAGGCGCAGCGGCAGGCGGCGGGCATCGGCCAAGGCCTCATCCGCGTGGCGGTGGGGCTGGAGCATCCGCAAGACGTGCAGGATGACCTGGCCCGTGGACTGAATACCCTGGATTCCCTATGACCCAACGCGTCCGTACCCGTTTCGCTCCGTCGCCCACCGGCTTCATCCACCTCGGCAACATCCGTTCGGCCCTTTACCCCTGGGCCTTCGCCCGCGCCCACGGCGGCGACTTCATCCTGCGCATCGAAGACACCGACCAGGAACGTTCCACCCAAGCTGCGGTGGACGTGATCCTCGAAGGCATGGCCTGGCTGGGCCTGGACCATGACGAGGGTCCGTTCTACCAGATGCAGCGCATGGACCGCTACAAGGAAGTGCTGCAACAACTGATCGCTGCTGGTCACGTCTATCCCTGCTACATGAGCGTGGAAGAGCTGGATGCCCTGCGCGAGCGTCAGATGGCCAACAAGGAAAAGCCGCGTTACGACGGCACCTGGCGTCCCGAGCCCGGCAAGGCCCTGCCGCCGGTGCCTGAAGGCGTCCAACCGGTGCTGCGCTTCAAGAACCCGAAAGACGGCGTGGTGGCCTGGGACGACAAGGTCAAGGGTCGCATCGAGATCAGCAACGCCGAGCTGGACGACTTGGTGATTGCCCGCCCGGCGCCCGAAGGCGAGGCCGTGGGCACGCCCACCTACAACTTCTGCGTGGTGGTGGACGACATCGACATGGCCATCACCCACGTCATCCGGGGCGATGACCACGTCAACAACACGCCGCGCCAGATCAACATCTTCCGCGCCCTGGGCGTGGAGCCGCCGGTGTACGCCCACCTGCCCACCGTGCTCAACGAGCAGGGCGAAAAGATGAGCAAGCGCAACGGCGCCAAGCCCGTCACCCAGTACCGCGACGAAGGCTACCTGCCCGACGCGATGGTGAATTACCTGGCCCGCCTGGGCTGGAGCCACGGCGACGACGAGATCTTCAGCCGCGAGC
>CAZSZN010000154.1:0-7204 GCA_964610405.1 uncultured Macromonas sp.
TGTAGGCCTGGCGCGAGCTTTCGGCGCGGCCGCTGCGGCCAATCGGCGGCTTGAGCAGGGTGTTGGGGTCGGTGTTGCGCGCGGTCAGGTAGAACTCCAGCTCGGGCGCCACCACCGGGTCCCAGCCTTCGGCGGCGTACAGGTCGCAAATGCGGCGCAGCACGCTGCGCGGCGCAAACGGCACCAGCTTGCCTTCGTGGTCAAAGCAGTCGTGGATCACCTGCGCGGTCGGGTCGGTGGCCCAGGGCACGATGCGCACGGTGGTCGGGTCCGGGCGCAACTGCATGTCGCGGTCGGTCGGGTCGATCACGTCGTAGTACGGGCCGCTTTGCGGGAACTCGCCGGTCACGCCCATGGCCACAATGGCTTGCGGCAGGCGCATGCCGCGGTCTTCGGTGAATTTTTCGCGCGGCAGGATTTTGCCGCGCGCGACGCCAGTGAGGTCGGGCACCAGGCACTCCACTTCGGTGACGCGGCGCTGGTTGAGCCAATGCTCCAGATCGTTGAAAGTTTGGGGGGTCTTGTGGTCGGTCGTCATGTTGGGCCTCTGAGGGTTCGCTGCAGGCATTGTGAAGGCAATGCCACCCGGCGGGATCAGGGCTTTTCCGGTTCGCTGGCCCAGGCGTGGTCTTCGCTCAGGCGGGTGGTTTGGCGCTGGCGCACCGCGTCGCCAAAGGCGCGAAAGATGGCGCTGTAAAACGGGTTTTCCCAGCAACGCCACTCCGGGTGCCACTGCACCGCCACGGCAAAGGTGCGGGCACCTTCGACCTCGAACGCTTCCACCAGGCCATCGGGGGCGTGGGCCAGCGGCCGCAGCCCTGGCGCCAGGCGGGCAATGCCTTGGCCGTGCAGGGAATTCACCGTCGCCTGCAAGCCACCGGCCCAGCCTTCCATCGCGCTGCCAGCGACGATGTGGATGGGGTGGCTGGGCGCGTATTGCTGTTCCAGCGGCAAGCCGTCGGGATCACGGTGGTCCATCATCCCCGGCACCTGGTGCACCGCCTGGTGCAGGCTGCCGCCCATGGCGACGTTGATTTCCTGGAAACCCCGGCAAATGCCCAGCAGGGGCACGCCCTGTTCGATGCAGGCACGCACCAGCGTCAGCGTCAGCGAGTCGCGTTCCACGTCCAGCGGCAGGCTGGGGTCGTGCACCGCTTCGTCAAAGTGCGACGGGTGCACGTTGGAAGGCGAGCCGGTCAGCATCACCCCATCGACCCAGGACAGCAGTTGCAGCACCTGTGCGGCATCGGCCAGCGGGAACATGACCGGCTGGGCGTGCGCACCCACCTTCACCGCGCGGGCGTATTTGTCGCCCAGCAACAGGAACGGCATTTGGTGACCATGGTCACCCAGCAGGCGGTGGTCGGCGGGCAGCCAGACCATGCTTGGACGGACACTCATTCAACGCTCCAAAGACTGGGTTTCATTCTGGCCGGGAAATTGGTTCAGAATAAGGGCCATTTGAGGCTGCTCATTGGAGCCAATTATGTTGTCTGAATACCTGCTGGCCGAAATGAGCCGCCTGGGACAGTCCGGCGAGTTGCCACTGCACCGCCAGCTTTACGAGGCGTTGCGGCGCGCGCTGCTGGAAGGCAAGCTGGGCGCTGGCGACCGGCTGCCGTCGAGCCGCGACCTGGCGCAGGACCTGAGCCTGTCGCGCAACACGGTGGTGGCCGCGCTGGGACAGTTGACGGTGGAAGGCTACCTGGTGAGTCACGTGGGCAGCGGCACCTTCGTGCACGACCACGTACCGCAACGCGCGCTGCGGCTGTGGGCGCCCAGCACGGAGCCGGCCCGGCTGTCGCAGCGCGGCGAAGCGCTGGCACACCGCCACTGCGCGCGCGACCTGGAAATCCAGCCCTTCACGCCCGGCACGGCCGACTTCAGCGCCTTTCCGGTGGCCCTGTGGCAGCGGCTGCAGAACAAGCACTGGCGCGCGGCTTATCCCGAAATGCTGGACTACAACGACTCCGGCGGCTACGGCCCGCTGCGCCGCGCGGTGGCCGACTACCTGCGCGTGTTCCGCAGTGTCCGGCTGGACGCCGATCAGGTCCTCATCACCAGCGGCACGCAGCAGTCGCTGGAGCTGTGCGCGCACCTGCTCGCCGACCACGGCGACACCGTGTGGCTGGAAGACCCAGCCTACTGGGGCGCGGTCAAGGCCTTCACCGCCACCGGCCTGGCCATCCACCCGGTGGCGGTGGACGACGAGGGCATTGCGCCCAGCGCCACCGACGAAGCGCATCCGCCTCGGTTGATCTACGTGACGCCGTCGCACCAGTACCCCACCGGCGCGGTGATGTCGCTGGCACGGCGCCAGCAACTGTTGGCCACCGCCAGCCGCTGCAACGCCTGGGTGCTGGAAGACGATTACGACAGCGAGTTCCGCTTCAGCGGACCACCGATCTCGTCGCTGGAAGGGCTGGACGAGGAGGGCCGGGTGCTCTACATGGGCACCTTCTCGAAGGTGCTGTACCCGGGGCTGAAGCTGGGCTACCTGGTGGTGCCGAAGGCGTTGGTGCACGCCTTCAAGCAGGCGCACTACGACCTGAACCGCCCAGGCCAGATGCCGCTGCAGGCCGCGCTGGCCGAGTTCATCGAGATGGGCCACTTTGCCAGCGCCCTGCGCCGCGCCCGCCAGACCTACGCCGAACGCCGCCAGCTGCTGGTGGACGCGCTGGCGCCCGTGCTGAGCAGTGGGCTGGGGCGCATCCACGGCGCGGCGCAGGGGCTGCACCTGTGTTTGCGGCTGCCCAGCCATGCAGACGACCGGGCCATGGCTGCTCAGGCCGCCCGCGAAGGTTTGACGGTGCGGCCACTGTCGGCGTACTGCTTGCGGCGGCAGGATTTGCGTGGGCTGGCGATCGGGTATGGGTACGCGGCGTCGGGGGGGATACAACGGCATGGGGCTGCGTTGGCCCAACTGCTGACCACCCGGGTGGCGCCTTCGCGGACGTGAGCCTGCGCGCCTGGGTGGTCATCACCCCAGCGCGTCACGCAGCCGGTGCCACAGCATGCCCAGCGCCAGCACCGGGGTGCGGAGCTGGGGCCCGCCGGGGAAGGGGCGGTGCTGCAGGCGGGCGAACACGTCGAAACGTTCGGCCTGGCCCGCCACGGCCTCGGCCACCAACTGGCCCGCCAGGCCCGTGAGCGCCACGCCGTGGCCGCTGAAGCCTTGCAGGTAATAGATGTGGTTGCCCACGCGCCCAAAGTCTGGCGCGCGGTTCATGCTGATGTCCACGAAGCCACCCCACACGAACTCCACCGGTACGCTCGCCAGTTCCGGGAAGATGGCCGCCATGCGCTGCTGCATCACCGCCTGCAGGCGCGGCGGCGTCATGGTGGTGTAGCTCACGCGGCCGCCAAACAGCATCCGGTGGTCGGCGCTGAAGCGGAAGTAGTCCAGCACGAAGTTGTTGTCGCACACCGCCGCACGGTTGGGGATGAGCCGCTGACACAGCTCGGGTGCCAACGGCGCAGTGCCGATGATGTAGGTGCCCACCGGCATGATGCGCGGGTGGATCTGCGGCAGCACGCCGGGCCCGTGTTCGGCCAGCGTGCAGTTGCCCGCCACCACGGCGTGGCTGGCGCGCACCGTGCCTTGCGCGGTCTGTGCCACCACGCCGCCACTGGCCTGCGCCAGCGATCGCACCGGCGTGTGTTCGTGGAGGGTCACCCCCAGGCCCTGCGCCGCGCGCGCCAGCCCCAGGCCGTACTTGAGCGGGTGCAGGTGGCCCGACAGGCGTTCGTACCCCGCCGCGTGGTAACGCTTTGAACCGATGAAACGCTGCACCTCGGCCCCGGTGGCCACCTCGCAGCACAGGCCGTAGTCGCGCTCCTGCGCCTCCAGGTCGGCCAGCAGGGTCTTGGCCTTGCCTGGTGTATCGGCCACGTACAGGTAGCCCTTCACCGGGTCGCAGTCGATGCCGTGTTGCGCAATGCGCTGGTCGATGAGGTCCAGCGCCTGCAGCGACATGTCCCAGGCGCGGCGGGCGTCGGCGCGGCCCAGTTGCTGCTCGAACGGCCCCTGGCCCGACGCAAAGCCCACGATGGCCTGCCCGCCGTTGCGCCCGCTGGCGCCGGAGCAGATGCGGTCGGCCTCCAGCACCACCACGCGCAGGCCGCGCTGCGCCAGTTCCAGCGCCGCGCTCAGGCCCGCAAAGCCCGCGCCCACCACCAGCACGTCGGCCTGGGTGTCGCCCTGCAAAGGGGGCAGGGCAGGGCCCCGCGCCACGCTGGCCTCGTAATAGCTGCGCTGGTTGAGCTGTGTGTCGGACTTGAGCAGCGAGGGCTTGAACACCATGGCTCAGTCCCCCCGCCGCGCCACTTGCCCGCTCAGGTAGGTCCACACAAAGGTGGCGGCAGCGTTGCTGGTCAGTTCCGCGTGGTCGTAGGCCGGGGCCACCTCCACGCAGTCCATGCCCACCCAGTTCAGCCCGGCCAACTCTTCCAGGAAAGTAAGCACTTGCGAACTTGTCATGCCGCCCGGCTCGGGCGTGCCCGTGCCCGGGGCAAAGGCAGGGTCCAGGCAGTCGATGTCCAGCGTCAGGTAAACCGGCCGCTGGCCAATGCGTTCGCGTATGGCCTGCAGCATGGGTGCCAGCCCGGCACCGTCCAGCCCGCGCAGCGCACGCGCCGTGAAAATCTGCCCGCCCTGGTCCTGCACGTGGTCCCGCGCGGCACGCACCCCGCTGGAACGAATACCGATCTGCACCGTGTGCGCCGGGCTCACCAGCCCTTCCTGCAGGGCCTCGTAAGTCCAGGTGCCGTGGCCGGAAGGCTCACCAAAGTGGTCTTCCCAGGTGTCGCAATGGGCGTCGAAGTGCACCAGCGCCAGCGGTTCGCCGTGCTGTTGGCGGGCGGCGCGCAACAGGGCCAGCGTCACCGAATGGTCACCCCCCAGGAACACGCAGTGGTGGCGGGCCATCAGCGTGGCTGCCTGGCGTTGAATGTGGGCACGCACTTCCGCCAGGGGCGAGGCGTTGGGCAGGCGCATGTCGCCCGCGTCACCCAGGTGGGGCAGGGGTGACACGTCGAACACGGGGTGAGTGCCGTCGCACAGCATCAGGCTGGCCGCGCGCATGGCCTGCGGCCCGAAGCGGGCGCCAGGGCGGTGGGTCACGGCGCCGTCGTAGGGCACGCCCACCACGGCGAAAGGTTGGTCGGTCAGCGGCGCAGCGGCCAGGAAGCGGTTGCTGTTCTGCGCGTAGGCAAATTCACCCAGGGCCATGGGGTTCCTCTTGAGTCAAGTGGGGATGCAGGCTGAATGGACCTGTACCTTACCCCCTCAATAGACACATGAATGGTGCCATTGCCAGCATTCGGGCAGCGGCCACTGGCCGCCTTCACGCCCCTGGATCGGTCGCCTCCAGACCGGGACCGGGCGACCGACGCTCAAGCCAGCGCCTTCTGCCGCCAGGCCAGCGCCGCGCCCACCCACAGCGCCACGGCAGAGAACAGCAGCCCGCGCTCCAGCCCGCCCGGGCCGTCGGCAATGAAACCCACCACCGTGGGCCCCACGATCTGCCCCGCCGCAAACACAATGGTGAAGGCGCTGATGCCTGCCGCCCAGCGCGCCGCGGGCAAGTTGTGGCGGACCAGCGCCGTCGTAGACGCCACCACAGACAGGAACACCCCGCCGAACATCACCCCCGACAGCAACAGCACCGGCCAGGCCGCCGTGAGCGCGGGCAGCACCGTAGCCACACCCAGCAGGGCGTTCAGGCGGGCCAGGGGCTGACCGTCCTTGTGCCGGTCCAGCAGGCCCGCCCAGACGCGTGACGACGCCACCACCGCCAAGCCCAGCAGGCTGTAGAAGAAGGTGATGGCACCGCCCGAATGGCCTTGATCGCGCAGCAACGCGATCACAAAAGTCATGTACCCGATATAACCCACACCGAACAGGCTGTAACCCGCCAGCGCCGGGCTCAAGCGCCACAGCGAAGGCGAAGGCACATCTTCTGCAGCTTTGGCTGCGCCACCGGGCGCAGACGAACTCGTCACCCCCGTTTCGTGCCGCTGCAAGGCGCCCGCCACCCAGGCCAGCGCGCCGGTGGCCAGCACGCACAGCCCAGCCAGCCACCACCACGCCCAGGCCCACGCGTGGGGCCGCCCGGCCATGGCCTGCAGCACCCACGGCACCGACACCGCCGACGCCACAATGCCCCAGCCCGTGCCCCCGTAGTACAGCCCCAGCAACAAGCCGCTGCGTCGGGGCCAGTGCGCCCCCAAACGGGCCGCGCCCAAACCGCCCGCCACAAACACCCACGCACTGGCCACACCCGCCAACAACCGCTGCGCGAGCAAGGGCCCCGCGTCCACAAAAAAACCGCTCGCGGCCATGAACACGCTGGCCAAGGCCGAACCCACCACCAGCAAGCGCCCGGGGCCCACGCGCCGCATCAACCACGGCGTGCTCAAGGCCCCCAGCAGGTAACCCATCGCGTTGAAGGTGTTCATGGCACCGGCCAGGGTGTAGCTCCAGCCCAGGTCCTCACGCATCGGCGGCAGCAGCAGCCCGTAGGCAAACCGCGTCACACCCAACGACACGGCGGCCCCCAGCGACAGCACCAGGGCGAACCACAAGCCACTGCGATCGGCGGTGGAGGAAGGGGAGAAAGCGGACCTGTCGGGCAAGGTGGACATGGTTCCGCATTCTGCGCCATGGCCGCCGTAAGCTGTGGCCCCATGAGCGACACCACCCTGCCCCACTCCTTGCTGGCGCCGCTGTTCGAGGCCGAGCGCCAGCGCTTCATCGCCACCCACCCGCAATCGCTGGCCCTGTCGCAACAGGCCCAGGCGCACTTTCTGTTTGGCGTGCCCATGCACTGGATGCGCGACTGGCCCACCCCCGCCACGCTCTTTGTGCGGCAGGCGTTTGGCGTCACCCTGGAATGCGCCGACGGCGTGCACTACACCGACTTTTGCCTGGGCGACACCGGCGCCATGTTCGGCCACAGCCCCGCCCCGGTGGCCGAAGCCATTGCCCGCCAAGCCGCGCGCGGCCTCACCTGCATGCTGCCCGCCACGCCAACGCCCGAGGTGGGCGAGCTGCTGGCGCAGCGCTTCGGGCTGCCGGTGTGGCAACTGGCCATGACGGCCAGCGACGCCAACCGCTTCGTGCTGCGCTGGGCACGCGCCGTGACGCAGCGCCCCCAGCTGCTGGTGTTCGACGGCTGCTACCACGGTGCCGTGGACGACACCC
>CAZSZN010000155.1:0-7058 GCA_964610405.1 uncultured Macromonas sp.
ACGAGCCGGGCACGGGCGAGATCAACTACGCCTTCCTGTTCCGCCACCTGGACCGGATTGGCTACAGCGGCTGGGTGGGTTGCGAATACAAGCCCGCCAGCACCACCGAGGCAGGGCTGGGCTGGCTGAAGGCTGTGGCCTGAGCCCCTTCCTCGACATTGCACCGACACATCCACCACAAGGAAAAACACATGACCACGCAACCCCTGAAGATTGGTTTCATCGGCCTGGGCATCATGGGCACGCCCATGGCGGGCCACCTCATCAAGGCCGGGCACCAACTGTTCGTCTACACCCGCAGCAAAGTGCCGGCCGAAATCGCTGAAAGCACCGCGACCCAATGTCTGAGCGCATGCGGCGTGGCCGAGCGGGCCGACATCGTCATCACCATGGTGCCCGACACGCCGGACGTGGAAGCCGTGCTGTTCGGCCCCGATGGCGTGGCCGAAGGGCTGCGGGGCGGCGCTACCGGCAAAGTGGTGGTGGACATGTCCTCCATCTCGCCGGTGGAGACGCAGGCGTTCGCCCAGCGCATCCAGGCCCTGGGCGCGGACTACCTCGACGCGCCGGTGTCGGGTGGCGACGTGGGCGCGCGCAACGCCACGCTGTCCATCATGGTGGGGGGGCGCGAAGAGGTGTTCGAGCGGGTCAAGCCCGTGTTCGAGGCCCTGGGCAAGAACATCACCCTGGTGGGTGGGCACGGCGCGGGGCAGACCTGCAAGGTGGCCAACCAGATCGTGGTGGCGCTGACCATCAACGCCGTGGCCGAAGGGCTGCTGTTCGCCGCCCGCGCGGGGGCCGATCCGGCCAAGGTCCGCCAGGCGCTGATGGGTGGTCTGGCCACCTCGCGCATCCTGGAAGTGCACGGCGAACGTATGATCCGGCGCACGGTGGAACCCGGCTTCCGCATCGCCCTGCACCAGAAGGACCTGAACCTGGCACTCGGCGCGGCCAAGTCGCTGGGCCTGGCATTGCCGGCCACCGCCCAGGTGCAGCAACTCTTCAGCGCCTGCGTGGCCCACGGTGGCGCGGGCTGGGACCATTCGGGTATCGTTCGGGCCTTGGAGCAACTCAACCACTTCGAGATCGGCCAGCCCGCCGGTTAACGCCACACCGCCAGAGCCCGACGATGACCATGCCCACCGCCCAGACCACCCCGCCCGCCACCCTGCTGCGCCGCCTGTTCGATGCGGCGGTGGCCTCCGCGCAACCGGCCTTGTGCGTGCCACCCCACGTGCCCACGCCGCAAGAGGTGGGCCGGGGCCGGCTGGTGGTCATTGGCGCGGGCAAGGCGTCGGCCGCCATGGCGCAGGCGGTGGAGCGGCACTGGAGTGGCCTGCCCGAACAGCTCAGCGGCTACGTCGTCACCCGCTACGGCTACGCGGTGCCGTGCGAGCGCATCCAGATCGTGGAAGCCGCCCACCCCGTGCCCGACGCGGCCGGGCTGAACGCGGCGCAGCAATTGTTACAACGTGTACAAGGCCTCACGGCCGACGACGTGGTGCTGTGCCTCATCTCGGGCGGCGGCTCGGCCCTGCTGCCGCTGCCCATCAATGGATTAACGCTGGAGCACAAGCAGGCGGTCAACCGCGCGCTGCTGGCCAGCGGCGCCACCATCAGCGAAATGAACTGCGTGCGCCGCCACCTGTCGGCCATCAAGGGCGGGCGGCTGGCGGCGGCCTGCCACCCGGCGCGCGTCGTCACGCTGCTGCTGTCCGACGTGCCGGGCGACCACCCGATGGACATCGCCTCCGGCCCCACCGTGGCCGACCCCTCCACCTGCGATGACGCACTGGCCATCGTGCAGCGCTACGGCATCGACCTGCCCGCCCCCGTGCTGGAGGTGCTGACCAGCGGCCGGGGCGAATCCATCAAACCCGGCGATTTGCGCCTGGAACGCGCCGAAGTGCGCATGGTGGCCACCCCGCAAATGGCGCTGGAAGCCGCCGCCCAGGTGGCGCGCGACGCCGGTGTGGCCGCGCACATCCTGGGCGATGCGCTGGAAGGCGAAGCCCGCGACGTGGGCAAGGTGCTGGGCGGTCTGGCACTGCAGGTGGCGCGGCACGGCCAGCCGTTCACCGCGCCATGCGTGCTGCTGTCGGGCGGGGAAACCACCGTCACCGTGCGCGGCGACGGGCGTGGCGGACGCAACGTGGAGTGCCTGCTGTCGCTGGCGCTGACCGTGGGCGGGCACCCGCGCATCCACGCCCTGATGGGCGACACCGACGGGGTGGACGGCCTGGAAGAGATTGCCGGCGCCATCGCCACGCCCGACACCCTGGAGCGGGCCTGGGCGCTGGGCCTGCGACCGAAGGACAGCCTGGCCCGCAACGACGGCCACGGCTTCTTCGAAGCGCTGGGCGATGCGGTGGTGACCGGGCCGACGCTGACCAACGTGAACGACTTCCGCGCCATCTGGGTGGGTTGAGGGATGGATTTGGTTACACACTGCGGGTAGCCAAACACCGACATTGGTTGCACACTCACCAAACCTTTTGGGTTTGATAAGGATCAGCCATGACCACCATACTTCGTCGTGCATCGATAGCCCTGACGGCAGCCGCCATGCTGAGCGCAGTCACCGTCGTCTCCGCACAGACCACCGAGCCGGACAGCACCAACCCCACGGCCAGCACCAAGCACACCCAAACCATCGCCAACAAAGCCGGCGTACCCACCGCCGACGTCCAGGCCAGCCGCGATGCCGGCTGGGGCTGGGGCGCGATCGCCAACGCGCTGGGCTTCAACCTCGGCAGCGCCGTGAGCGCAGCCAACCAGGACCGCAAGGCAGAACGCCAGGACACCTCGGCCTCAGAACAACAATTGGGCAACCGGGGGAACAGCGGCGAAGGTGGCCGGGGTGGTGGCAATGGCGGCGGTAATGGCGGGGGTGGAGGCAACGGTGGAGGTGGTGGGCGGCGTTGATGGGGGGATTCACCCCCAAACCCCCTCCAGCGCTCCCCACGCTGCCTCCATCGCCGGCTCTTGCGCCCGATCGCTCAGGCACACGAAACTCAGCACGCAGTCCAGCGCCACCCGGTCGGCCACCACCAGGCCGCGCGCCTGGGCCTCGCGGATGGCGACCGAATCGCGCACCAAGCTCAGGCCCACCCCTGATCGCACCAGGTCCAGCATCGACGCCTCCTGGTCCACCTGGGCCACGCGGCGCACCGCCAGCCCCAACGGTTGCAACACCCGGCGCAACAGGCGGTGGTGGGCAGACACGGCGGGTGTCTCGATCCACGGCAAACTGGCCAGACCGCGCCAGTCCTGCCCCAGCACTTGCGGCCCCCAGCCTGCTGGCGCCAGCACCCGGTAGGTGAACGGCGTCAGCGCGCGCACCTTGAACGGCGCGCCCACCCGGTCCTCGTTCGGGTCGCCCAGGTAAAACCCCACGTCGAGCTCGCCCGCCTCCAGCCGGGCCAGCACCTCGCCGCTCATGCCCTGGCGCAGCACGGTTTGCAGGTGCGGAGCCAGCTCCACCAACGCCTTCAGGAACGCGCCCAAGCGGGTGAACTCCGGGTCCAGAATGGTGCCGATCCCCAGCGTGCCACGCACCTGGGAATGCATGCGCTGCGCGGCGCCCACAAACTCGCGTTGCGCCTCCAGCACCTTGTCGGCCAGGGGCAACAGCGCGGCGCCATCGGGCGTAAGGCGCATGCCACGCGGGGTGCGCTCAAACAGTTGCAGGTTCAGCCGCTCTTGCAAGGCCTTCACCTGCAGGCTGACGGCGGGCTGCGTCAGGTGCAGCCGCTCGGCCGCCCGCGACAGGCTGCCCTCGCGCGCCACGGCAGCAAACACTTTGAAAGCGGCAATGTCCATGGCTTCATATTAAACCGGCTTATATCCAACAGCCAAAAATCTCATTGGTCAAGCAGCGGTTGAATGGGTAAAGTGCCCCACAACACATACAAAAGGTTTAGACGAGACATGGACGCCACCCCCTTCGACCACATCATCGTTGGCGCCGGTACCGCCGGGTGCCTGCTGGCCAACCGCCTGAGCGCGGACCCCAACCGCCGGGTGCTGTTGCTCGAAGCCGGCCCGCCCGACAACTACCCCTGGATACACATTCCCGTGGGCTACCTGTATTGCATCGGCAACCCGCGCACCGACTGGCTGTACCACACCGAAGCGGACCCGGGCCTGAACGGCCGCCGTTTGCGCTACCCGCGCGGCCGCACGCTGGGGGGCTGCAGCAGCATCAACGGCATGATTTACATGCGGGGTCAAAGCCGTGACTACGACCAATGGGCCGAACTGACGGGCGACGAGGCCTGGCGCTGGGCCAACTGCCTGCCCGACTTCATGGCCCATGAGGACCATTACCGCCTGGACCCGGAGCGCGACGGCCAGAGCGACCCAGTCTTTGCCGCGCTGCACGGCCATGGCCGCGCCGGCAGCACCGGCGAATGGCGGGTGGAAAAGCAGCGCCTGCGCTGGGACATTCTGGACGCCTTTGCCGAAGCCGCGCAGCAAGCGGGCATTCCGGCCACGGCGGACTTCAACCACGGCACCAACGAGGGCGTGGGCTACTTTGAAGTGAACCAGAAAGCCGGTTGGCGCTGGAACGCGGCCAAGGCCTTTTTGCGGCCAGCCCGCCAACGGCCCAACCTGACGGTGTGGACCGGCGCGCAAGTAAAGCGCCTGACGCTGCAGCGCCAACCCAATGGCGAATGGCGTTGCACCGGCGCCGAGGTGGTGCGCCACGGCCAAACACAGCAGGTCACAGCCACGCGCGAAGTGGTGCTGAGCGCGGGCGCCATCGGCTCGCCCCAAATTTTGCAGTTGTCCGGCCTTGGGCCGGGCGCGCTGCTGCACCAGCATGGCATTGGCCCGCTGGTGGACCTGCCCGGCGTGGGCAGCAACCTGCAAGACCACCTGCAAATCCGCGCGGTCTTCAAGGTACAGGGCGCCAAAACCCTGAACACCCTGGCCAACAGCCTGTGGGGCAAAGCCCTGATTGGGCTGGAGTACGCGCTGAAGCGTTCCGGCCCCATGAGCATGGCGCCCAGTCAGTTGGGCGCCTTCACCCGCAGCAGCCCAGACCAGGCCTGGCCCAACCTGGAATACCATGTGCAACCCCTGAGCCTGGACGCCTTCGGCGAACCGCTGCACCCCTTCCCGGCCTTCACCGCCAGCGTGTGCAACCTCAACCCCACCAGCCGGGGCACGGTGCAAATCCGCAGCGCCCGGTTCGAGGACGCGCCCGCCATTGCACCGCGCTACCTGTCCACCGAAGAAGACCGCCAGATCGCCGCGCAAAGCCTGCGCCTGACGCGGCGCATCGTGGCCCAGCCGGCCCTGGCGCGCTACCAGCCCGAAGAGTTCAAGCCGGGCCTGCAGTACCAGAGCGACGCCGAACTGGCCCAACTGGCCGGTGACATCGCCACCACCATCTTCCACCCCGTGGGCACCACCGCCATGGGCCGCGATGGCGACCCGAACGCGGTGTTGGACAGCCATTGCCGCGTGCGCGACCCGGCGGGCGGACCGCAAGGGCGGGTGCAGGGTTTGCGCGTGGTGGACGCCGGGGCCATGCCCACCATCACCAGCGGCAACACCAACAGCCCCACGTTGATGATGGCCGAAAAAGCGGCACGCTGGATGCTTAACGGTTCATGAACACAAGCCGACCAAGGCTTAACGAGCCACCCGGGTAAATCCCTATGCCCCTGATCGGTGCGTGTAATTACAATTTCGTCACTCGCAACAACCTACGGGTTGTTACTTAGCGAGAGGACCGAGGAGACACCCCCAAAACCCGAACAACACATTCCAGCGTCCTCCAGAGATGCAAATTTCATCGCCGGCTCATGCTGGCGATTTTTTTTGCCTCGGCGCAGCGTGTGGCACGTCAGGCCTGGGCGTCGAGCAGGCGGCCCAGCGTCTCGTCCGCCGTTTTCAGCATCTGCACATTGGCCTTGAACGCGTAGGTGGCCGACTTTTGCGCCACCAGGTCGGCGGTCACATCGCTGCCGGGCTCGGGCAACTTTTCCACCTGGGCCTGCACACCGCCCTGGGCTTGTGGCTGGGCGCGCACCACGTCGCGCCGAAAACCCTCGGTTTGCGCATTGGCTACGTTGTTGGCCGCCGCGTTCAAACGCAACTGCGCCGTTTGCAGGCCGGACATGGCGGTGTTGACAACGTTGTTCATGGGGCAGGTTCAAACAGAATTGGAAACAGTCTAAACCCGCCCCACCGACTTTGTCACGCTCAGGGCGATCAGCGGCGGTTCAACACGGCGTGCAGCAAAATGGCGCCAAAGGTGGCGGTACCAATGCCACCCAGCGCGAACTCGCCGAACTTCAGGGTGTAGTCGCCCGTGCCCAGCACCAGCGTGATGGCCGCCACCAACAGGTTCTTGTTGTTGGAAAAGTCCACCTTGTTGTCCACCCAGATCTTGGCGCCGGCGATGGCGATCAGGCCGAACACCACGATGGACACACCGCCCATGACCGCCAGCGGAATGGCCTGGATGATGGCGCCAAACTTCGGGCTGAAGCCCAGCACGACGGCCATCAGCCCCGCCACCAGGAAAATGGCGGTGGAGTAGATCTTGGTCGCGGCCATGACGCCGATGTTCTCGGCATAGGTGGTCACGCCCGTGCCGCCCGCGCTGCCGGCCACCATGGTGGCCACGCCGTCGCCCATGAAGGCACGGCCCATGTAAACGTCCAGGTTCTTGCCGGTCATGGCCGTCACGGCCTTGATGTGGCCCAGGTTCTCCGCCACCAGAATGATGGCCACCGGTGCGATCAGCAGCATCGCGTTGGCGGTGAACACCGGCGCGCTGAAGTTGGGCAGGCCGATCCAGGCCGCGTTGGCAATGCCGCTGAGGTCCAGGGGTTTGCCCATGCCCAGCCCGTTGGTCAGCACCGCGTAGATCACGCTGGCCACGATCAGGCCCATCAAGATCAGCAGGCGTTGCACCATGCCGCTGGTGAACACCGCCACCAGCGCCACGCTCACGAAGGTGATGCCCTGCATCCAGGCGTCAAACCCGGTGGGCGCCATGTTCTTGATGGGGATGTGGGCCAGGTTCAGGCCAATCACCG
>CAZSZN010000156.1:0-7031 GCA_964610405.1 uncultured Macromonas sp.
CGGTGATGTCGTAGAGGTCCGGGGCGAGCTTGAGCAGCTCTTCCAGGGAGCGGACGCCGGCCATGCCGTTGCCGATCATCACCAGTTTTGCTTTCTTCATTGCGACGACTCCAGTCTGATTGAGGTTGGAAAACGGCCTGTGGCCGGGCAGTGCGTGTGAGCAACCGCGCCAGAACCAGGCGAAACAAGGGGGTGGACTTGGGACCGGCCGTGCGGGCCGGGTCGGGCAAGCACCAAGGCTTCCCGAGAGGGGGTCATGCTGGGCACACCGTTGTGCACAGATTTCCTGACGCTGCTGGTCAAGACTGGACGCGTCGTCACGTCCGATGTCATTCAAGCAAAAGACGTGCCAGATCGTGGGTGGATGGTGGATACTTCAGGTCATGGCGATGCGGCGTGCGCCGCAGACGAACTGGCGAAGCCAGGTGTTTTCCCTCTGTTGTGTGTGCATATGACCTCGGTTTTGGTGTTTTTGAGCGATCCTTCGGCGTCGCAGGTGCAGGCTTCCGATTGGATGGGGGCGGGGTTTGAGGTGTTGGGGTTGGTGAGCGACCGCAGCAAACTGGTGCAGGCCGTGGTGCGCCATGCACCAGATGTGGTGGTGGCCGATGTGAGCGCGCCCGACGAGGCGTTCTTCAAAGCCATGGCCCTGCTGGCCGAGGTGGCGCCGTTGCCGGTGCTGGTGTTCACGCCCGATGCGCGGGGCGAGAACATTGAGCGCGCCGTGGGCGGCGGCATCCACGCCTACGTGGTGGGGGGCTACGCGCCGCAGCGCCTGCGCGCGCTGGTGCAGTTGGCGCAAGCGCGGTTTCGGCACGAGACCGCCCTGCACGAACAGTTGCGCGAGGTGTCCACCCGGTTCGAGGAACGCAAGGTGGTGGACCGCGCCAAAGGCATCCTCATGCGGGCCCGCCAGTTGTCGGATGACGAGGCGTACGAACTCTTGCGCACCGCTTCCATGCACACCAACCGTCGGCTCGGGCAGGTGTCGCAGCAGATCATCCAGTCGGCGCGCGACGCGGAATGCCTGAACCGGGCCGGCCAGTTGCGCATGTTGTCGCAGCGCCTGGTGAAGCACCGGTTGCTGCAACTGGCGGCGGCGCAGCCCAAGCGCCAGCAGCCTTTGCTGGAGGCGTCGGTGCAGCGGGTGACCGACAACCTGGAGTTCCTGCACAAGCACCTGTCGCAACCCGATTCAGGGGATTTGCTGGCCGCCGTGCGCCAGACCTGGGCGGCCCTGGCGCCTTTGCTGCGCGGCACGCCCCAGGGCGATCGGGTGGTCGAACTCGACGCGTTGGCCGAACAACTGCTGCGTGACGCCGAGCGCCTGGTCGTCAGTCTGGAGCAGACCGGCGCGGTGGCCACGCTCCATGTGCTGAACATGGCCGGCCGCCAGCGCATGCTGTCGCAACGCTTTGCCAAGCACGCCTTGTTCGAGATGCTGGGTGCCCAGCCGCCCGCGTCTGAGCAGGTGCAAGCCATGCTGGAAGTGCGCGCCGAATTTGAAGCGGGCTTGCGCTACCTGGCGGGTTTACCGCTGTCCAGCGGGCCCATCCGCGACGGCCTGGCGGCCGCCGGGCAGGCTTGGGAGCAGGTGCTGGCGGCGGTGAGCGGGGCCGCGCGCGTGGCCGGGCGCGACCGCCTGGCCCGGCTGGAGTTGCTGGCCAGCGCCAGCGAAAGCCTGTTGGAGGAGTTTGAGCAACTCTCGGCCCAGTACGAGCACAGCATGCAGATGCTGATGGGGTGATCGGCTCGCCAGAGCCCGGTGGCGCACCAAGGTTGGGCGCATTTCTTGCTAAGTTTGGTGCATGGCATTCGATATCGACATTGGTTTCGTCTCGCTGGCGGGGCGTAAACCCGTCAACGAGGATTTTTGCGCGGCCATGCTGCCGCCCTCGGACCAGGCCGGCTGGGGCTCCATCGTGGCGATTGCCGATGGCGTGAGCACCGGTGGCATGGGCAAGGAAGCGGCCCAAACCACGGTCACCAGTTTGGTGCGCGACTACTACGGCACGCCCGAAACCTGGGACACCACCGTTGCGCTCGACCGCGTCATTGGTGCGCAGAACGCCTGGCTGGCCGGGGTGAACCGGCGCCGGCAACCGGCCGTTGGCCTGACCACACTGACGGCGCTGGTGTTGCGCGGCCAGTCGTACGCGTTGGCGCACGTGGGCGACACCCGCTGCTACCTGCTGCGTGAAGGCGAATTGCGCTGCCTGACCCACGACCACGCGGTGCAACACCCCGACTTTCGGCACCAATTGCTGCGCGCCGTGGGGGCCGAAGACCGGTTGGTGGTCGATTACCTGCAGGGCGACCTGCACGTGGGCGATGTGTTCGTGCTGCTGTCCGATGGCGTGCACGGGCGCCTGCCCCAGCGCCGGTTGCAGGCCTTGCTGGGCGCGGGCGAGGCCCAGCCCCTGAGTGCGGCCTTGGTGGAAGCGGCCCTGGCCGCTGGCAGCGACGACAACGTGACTGCTATGGTGGTGCGGGTGCGCGGTTTGCTCGACGCCTCGCTGCACGATCTGGAGCGCGCGGCGGGCCAATTGCCGGTGCCGGCCCTGCTCAAGGTGGGGGAGGTGATCGACGGGTTGACCGTGACCGCTCGGGTGGCCGACAACGGGGTGAACGTGCTGTACCAGGTCCGCGACGCCGCGACCCACCGGCTGTACGCCCTCAAAGCCCTGCACCCCTCGCGCGGCCACGACCCCGACGAACGCGCCATGCTGGCCCACGAATCCTGGCTCGCGACCCGCATGCGCACCTCCAGCGTGGCCGACCACCTGGTGTACATCCACGATGAACTGCCGAACGGCCAAGCCCGCAGCGCCTACTACCTGCTGTACGACTGGCACAGCGGCGAAACCTTGCACCAGATGCTGACGCGCCAGAAGCGCTTCAACCCCACGCAAGCGGTGGGGCTGGCGGTGCAGGCGCTGCGCGTGCTCGGCCGCTTGCACCGCCAGGGGGTGGTGCACCGCGACGTGAAGCCCGAAAACCTGCACCAGGGCGAAGACGGCGTGCTGCGCCTGCTGGACATGGGGGTGGCCTTGACCGGGCGCGAGCCCGAAAGCATGCGCCGTCTGCACGCCGGCACCCCCAGCTACGTGAACCCGGAGCAGTGGGGCTACCGGGGGCGCTCGTCCCCGGTGGCCAGGGCCGCGCAGGCGGGTAGCACGTCAGACCACGAATTGCCCGATGCCCAGAGCGACCTGTTTGCCTTGGGCGTCACGCTCTACAAACTGCTGACCGGCAAGCTACCCTACGGCGACGTGTTGCCCTACCAAGTGGGCCGCTACTACCGCGACCCCACCGCGCCCAGCCGCCACAACCCCGAAATCCCGATCTGGCTCGACCACGTGGTGCTCAAAGCCGTGGCGCGCGACAAGGCGTTGCGTTTTGAGACGGCGGAGGAATTCCTGCTGGCGCTGGAGCGTGGCGCATCTCGGCCGCTGAACGCGCCCCCGGTGTCGCCGCTGGCAGCGCGCGACCCGGTGCTGATGTGGAAGATGCTGCTGGGCGTCAGCCTCCTGTTCAACGCCCTGCTGATTTACTGGCTGTTGTTCCTGCCCAAATGATCAGGCGCGGCGCGCCCGCCCGCCTTTTTCGGCCCAGGTGCGGGTCCAGCGGATTTGCATGATGCGCAGCATCACCAGCATCACGATCGCCAACAGCGCAAACGACACAAAGCCCCACAGGTAGCTGCCAAAGTACTGTTTGCTCAGGCCCATGGCGTTGGGGATCAGCCCGCCGCCCAGCGCGCCGACTTCGCCGATCATGGAACCCGCCACAGCAGTGGTCAGCGGCCAGCGCAGTGGCACCAGTTGGAACAGCGCGCCGTTGCCCGCGCCCAGCGCCGCAAAACACAGCATGAACAGCAGCGTCGTCAACGTCAGCGACTCGCCCGACAGGCCGCACAGCACCAGCGTGATCGCCGCCACCACCAGCACCCCGCTGAGGGTGTTGATGCCGCCCACCCGGTCCGAGATGTAGCCGCCCACCACCCGCACCGCCGAGCCCATCAGGGCGGCGAGCATGGTCAGTTGTCCGGCTTCCACCTTGCTGACTTCAAACTGGTTGTAGAAGTAGGTCGGCAAGAAGCTGGCCAGGCCAATGAAGCCCCCGAAAGTGATGACATAGATCAGGCTGAAGGCCCAGCCGTCCTTCTCAAACAGGCAGGCAACGTGCTGCCGGAAGCTTTGGTGCTCCAGATCTGGCGGTTCCTTGGCAAACACATACATCACCACCATGGGCAGCAACATGAACAGCGCGGCCAGGCCGTACACCGTCTGCCAACCGAACTGGGTGGCCAGCGGTGGCGCAAACAGCACCGCCAGTGCGGTGCCCGAGTTGCCCGCACCGGCAATGCCCATGGCCAGCCCCTTGTGCTCTGGCGGGAACCAGCCCGAGCCCAGCGAAAGCGCCACGCCAAAACTGGCCCCGGCAATGCCCAGCAGCACGCCCATGGCCAGCACGTCGTTGTACTCGCTGATGAAGAAATAGCCGTAGGACAGTGCCAGGATCAGCAGGCCCATTTCCACCATGGCGGCGTTCTTGCGGCCGATGTACTGCGCCAGCACGCCAAGCGGAAAGCGCATCAATGCACCGGCCAGGATGGGCACCGAAATCATGAAGCCGGTCTGCGCGGCCGTCAGCGAAAACGCCTCGCTGATGAACGGGGCCATGGCGCCGTTGAGCACCCAGACCGCGAAGCAGAAGTCGAAGTACAGGAACGAAGCGAAGAGGGTGGGGGCGTGCCCGCTTTTCAGGAATGTGCGAAATCCCGCCATGACGTGGACCTTTGCGTGGGAGTTTGGAGAGTTGGAAAACATGCCCGACCAGCACCGTTGGGGCCGGAGCCAGGGTGCGTCGGTGAGCGCACGCTGCGGTCGCCAGGGACCGCGGCGTGGAGCGCATGAAACAGGCCGTCGTTAGCCTTGCTGAAGCCAAGCAATATCCATGCCCAAATCAGGTGCCGTTCTCTTGGTGCGCATGCACATCGGGGAGGCGCGGGCATGCCGGGTGCTCACGAAAAAGGGGCATACCGTGCGGCATGCCCCTGGGTGGTGCGGTGAAGGTGCGCGTTGGGTGCGCCGGGCCTCAGGCCGCCTTTTCCACGTGCGCCTGGCGGGTGTACAGGAAGTCGATCACCGCCTTGCGGTAGTGCAGGTAGGCCGGGTCTTCGGCCAGTTCCACCCGCTTGCGCGGGCGCGGCAGGTCCACCGGCAGCACTTCGCCGATGGTGGCCGCCGGGCCGTTGGTCATCATCACGATCTTGTCGGCCAGCAGCACGGCTTCGTCCACATCGTGGGTCACCATCACCACCGTGCTTTGGGTGCGGGCCACGATCTCCAGCAGTTCGTCCTGCAGCTTGGCGCGGGTCAGCGCGTCCAGGGCGCCAAAAGGCTCGTCCATCAGCAGCACCTTGGGCTCCATGGCCAGGGCGCGGGCAATGCCCACGCGCTGCTTCATGCCGCCGCTGATTTCACCTGGGCGTTTTTGTGCCGCGTGCGTCAGCCCCACCAAGGCCAGGGCGGCGTGGGTGCGCTCCACCAGCTGCGCCTTGGTTTCGGCTTTGGCACCAGTGCTTTTGGCCGCAGCGCCGAACACCCGCTCCACGCCCAAGAACACGTTCTCGAAGCAGGTCAGCCACGGCAGCAGCGAGTGGTTCTGGAACACCACCGCGCGCTCCGGGCCGGGGCCGGCAATCTCGCGCCCGGCGCACAGCAGCACCCCGTTGGTGGGCGTGGTCAAGCCGGCAATCAGGTTCAGCAGGGTGGACTTGCCGCAACCCGAATGGCCAATCAGTGCCACGAATTCGCCTTTGGCGATAGTCAGGTCGATGTTGCGCAGCGCCGGGAACAGGCCCTTCTTGGTCTTGAAGGTCTGCTCCACGCCTTCGATCTGGATGTACTTGCTGTCGCTCATGATTTCACCTCTTCGAACGTGAAGGCCGTGGCCAGCTTGATCAGCGCCATTTCCAGCAGCAGCCCGACAATGCCGATCACAAAGATCGCGATGATGATGTTGGTGACGTTGAGGTTGTTCCACTCGTCCCACACCCAGAAGCCAATGCCCACGCCGCCGGTCAGCATCTCGGCCGCCACGATCACCAGCCACGCGGTGCCCACGGCCAGGCGCACACCCGTCAGCATGTAGGGCAGCACGGCGGGGAACAGGATCTTGGTGACGATCTTCCACTCGCTCAGGTTCAGCACCCGCGCCACGTTCATGTAGTCCTGCGGCACGCGCTGCACGCCCACGGCGGTGTTGATCACCATCGGCCAGATCGAGCAGATGAAGATGGTCCAGATGGCGGCCGGGTTGGCACCCTTGAACACCAGCAGGCCAATCGGCAGCCAGGCCAGCGGCGACACGGGGCGCAGCAGGCTGATCAGCGGGTTGAACATGCGGCTCAAAAAGGTGAAGCGCCCGATCATGAAGCCCAGCGGAATGCCCACCGCCGCCGCCAAGCCAAAGCCCACGGCCACCCGTTGCAGCGACATCAGCACGTTCCAGCCCACGCCCTGGTCGTTGGGGCCGTTGCGGTAGAACGGGTCGGAGAAGATCTGCACCGCCTGCGTCCAGGTGTCCCAGGGCGTCGGGATGCTGCTGCCGGTGGACACCGACACCAGGTACCACAGGCCCACCAGCAGCATCAGCCCCAGGATGGGCGGCACGGTGCGCTGTGCCCACTCGGCACCGTCAAAGCGGGCGCTTGTGCGGCTGGTGGTGGGTGCTGTGGCCGGCGTTGCAACGGCGCTGGCCGCCGCCGCGCGCGGAGCCGGCTTGGCGGGGGTGGTGGCCGATGTTTCCATCGGCCCGTGAAAAACTGCGCTGACCATGGTCGGGTCTCCTTAGGCTTTAATCTTGAAGCTGTCGGCGTACTTGGCCGGGTCTTTGCCGTCCCACACCACGCCGTCCATTAGCTTGTGGGTGCGCATCTCGCTCTTGGGCAGCGGCGTCTTGCTGGCGGTGGCGGCCTGCTTGTAGATGTCGATGCGGTTGATCGCCTTGGCCACGCCCAGGTA
>CAZSZN010000157.1:0-6971 GCA_964610405.1 uncultured Macromonas sp.
CCAGCTCGCCCGCCAGGTACTGGCGCTCGAACTCCTTGTTCTCGCCCACGTAGCTAGAGATCATCTTCTTGATCTGGCGCGTCTCCAGCAGCTTGCCGAGGCCGAAACCATCGACACCCGCGTTGTTGGAAATGGCGGTCAGGTTCTTGGCGCCGCTGTCACGCAGCGCGTCGATCAGGGCCTCGGGAATGCCGCACAGGCCGAAGCCGCCCACGGCGATCAGCTGCCCGTCGGCCACCACGCCCTGAAGGGCATCGGCCGCGCTGGGGTACACCTTGTTCATGCTCGCACGCTCCTGTCCAAAAGTGAAGGAAAACCGTACGATACTACGTAATCGCATACGTAGTTTTGCCTACAGGCCAACCCTTAACCGCTCTACCCCAAACCCGCACACACATCACCCCCCATGCCACCCGACCCCACACCCGCCGCCGACTACCGCCTCGCCTTCGACCTGGCCCCGGTGGGGCTGGTGCTGTCGCGCCACCGCACCATGGTGGACTGCAACCAGGCGGTGTGCGAGATGTTCGGCGCCAGCCGCGACCAACTGGTGGGCCAGAGCTTCCTCATCCTGTACCCCAGCGCCGACGAGTTCGAGCGCATCGGCGAACGCATCACCCCCATCCTCAACGCCAAGGGCCACTACTCGGACGAGCGGGTGATGAAACGCGTCGGCGGCCGCTTCCAGGGGCAGACCTTCTGGTGCCACGTCACCGGCCGCGCACTGGACCGCACCGATCCGCACGCTGCCGGCATCTGGAGTTTCGAGGATTTGTCGTCGCGCCGCACCGTGAAGGCCGAGCTCACCGCCCGCGAGCGCGAAGTGGCCGCGCTGGTGATGAAGGGCCTGACCGCCAAAGAGATCGGCAAAGCGCTGGGCATCAGCCCGCGCACCGTGGAAATCTACCGCGCCCGCCTGATGCGCAAGTACCAGGCCAGCAGTTCCGTCGATCTGGTGCAGCGCCTGCTGACCGGCTGACCCTCGCCTTGGAGCCCCCATGCCCCCGTCCATCGAAGAGTTGCTGGCCCGCATCCAGTCCCTGCAAGACCAAATTGAACAGGAGTACGACCGCCTGCGTGGCGAGTTCGAGCAGCAACGCCAGGCCCTGGCCGGCCGCTTTGTGGAACTGCAGCGCCAGCAACGGGTGGGCCTGTGGCGCTATCTGCGCGGCAGCCGCTTCACGGTGCTGCTCACCGCACCGGTCATTTACGCCGGCTGGCCGGTGTTTGCGTTGCTGGACCTGTTCGTGTCGGTGTATCAGGCGCTGTGCTTTCCGGTCTACCGCATCCCCAAGGTGCGCCGCAGCGACTACCTGGTGTTCGACCGCACCGACCTGCCCTACCTGAACGCGGTCGAGAAGTTCAACTGTTTCTACTGCTCCTACGGCAACGGCGTGGTGGCCTACGCGCGCGAAATCGCGGCCCGCACCGAGCAGTACTGGTGCCCCATCAAGCACGCGCGGCGGCTGTACGGCGCACACGACCGCTACCCGGCGTTCTTTGAACATGGCGACGCCGAAGCCTTCCGCCAAGGTCTGGAACGGCTGCGGCGGCAGTACGACGACGGACACACCTCGCCTGGTGCGTCGCCACCAGGCCCCACGCCCCCACCCGCACCACCTCCGGGCCGCGCCTGACACGACCCGGAGCCGCGAGCGTCAGCCCTTGGGCCCGTCCACCACCTCAGCCGCCGAGCGGAAGGCTTCCACCGCCGTGGGCAGGCCGCAATAAATGCTGGCGTGCAGCAGCACTTCCTGGATTTCCTCGGGCGTGGCGCCGTTGTTCAGCGCGCCGCGAACATGCCCTTTCAACTCATGCTGCTTGCCCAATGCGGTCAACATGGCCACAGTGATCAGGCTGCGTGTTTTCAAATCCAGCCCCGGGCGCTGCCACACATCGCCCCAGGCGTTGCGGGTGATGTACTGCTGCAACGGCTCGGTGAAAGGCGTCAGGCCGCTGAAGGCGCGGGCCACGAAGTCCTCGCCCATCACGCGTTGGCGCATCGCTAGGCCTTGCTCAAAATCTTTGGGGTGTTCGGTGCTCATGGTGGAGGTGGTGGAATTGCAAAATGGCTAGCATAGCGGTCCCGGCAGCCCCCGTGGCTGCCGCCTCGCCGTTGCCCTGCCGCTCACCCACCGAACCGGACACCATGCCCACCGCGCCGCGACGCATCGCCCACCTGGACATGGACGCGTTCTACGCCTCCGTGGAGCTGCTGCGTTACCCGCAACTCAAGGGCCTGCCGATGGTGATCGGCGGCGGGCGACGCAGCGCCGACCATGCGCTGCGCCAGCGCTTTGCCGACGTGGCCGAGGCCGACATCCCGGTGGACGCCTTTCCGCGCCTGCGCGATTACGCCGGGCGCGGCGTCATCACCACGGCCACCTACGCCGCCCGCCAGTTCGGCATCGGTTCGGCCATGGGGCTGATGAAGGCGGCCCAGCTCTGCCCCGACGCCATCCTGCTGCCCGTGGACTTCGACGCCTACCGGCGCTGTTCGCGCGCGTTCAAAGCCGTCATCACCGAGATCGCGCCTGTGATGGAAGACCGCGGCATCGACGAGGTCTACATCGACTTCACCGACGTGCCGGGCGGCCAGCGCGAGGGCGGCCGGGTGCTGGCGCGGCTGATCCAGAAAGGCATTTTCGAGGCCACCGGCCTGACCTGCTCCCTCGGCGTGGCGCCCAACAAGCTGCTGGCCAAGATGGCGAGCGAATTCCACAAACCCAACGGCATCGCCGTCGTCCACGAACGCGATCTGCAAAGCGTGATCTGGCCCCTGCCCTGCCGCAAGATCAACGGTATTGGCCCCAAGACCGGCCAGAAGCTGGAAGCGCTGGGCATACATACCATCGGCGATCTGGCGGCGCAACCGCTGGACGCGCTGCTGGACCACTTCGGCCAGAGCCAGGGCCAGTGGCTGCACGACGCCGCCTGGGGCCGCGACGACCGACCGGTGCAGACCCACAGCGAGCCGGTGAGCATGAGCCGCGAAACCACCTTCGAGCGCAACCTGCACCCAGTGCGCGACCGGGCCGAACTCAGCGCCTTGTTCGCCCGCCTGGCCGAGCAGGTGGCGGCCGATCTGCAACGCAAAGGCTATTGGGGGCGCACCGTGGCAGTGAAGCTGCGCTTCGACGACTTTCGCATCGTGACCCGGCACCACAGCCTGCCAGGGCCGGTGGACCAGGCCGGCGACATCTTGCGCGCCGCTCGCGAGGCGCTCAAGCGCGCGCCGCTGGAGCGCCCGCTGCGGCTGCTGGGCGTGCGGGTGGATGGCTTGCAACGCAAAGACAGCACCACCGCCCCAACCGTCACCGCGTCGGCCAATGCCGACACCGTGCAACCCAGTTTGTTCTGAACCTCGACGGCTTCATTGCCGCGCCGTGCGGACGTTGGCGGGCGGCATTTGCGGGTGGCTGGTGCGCCAGGGATTGATGTCCAGCCCGCCCCGGCGGGTGTAGCGGGCGTACACGCTCAACCGCGTCGGCCGGCAGCGCGCCCACACGTCCATGAAGATGCGCTCCACGCACTGTTCGTGGAATTCGTTGTGCTGGCGAAAGCTCACCAGGTACTGCAACAACCCCGCTTGGTCGATGGGCGCGCCGGTGTAGGCGATGCGCACGCTGCCCCAGTCGGGCTGGCCGGTCACCAGGCAGTTGCTCTTGAGCAGATCGCTGGTCAGCACTTCCTCCACCTGCGGCTGGCTGGCGTCAGCACGCAACAGCTCGGGTGCGGGCTGGTAGTGGCGGCATTCCACGTCCAGCCGGTCCAGGCTCAGGCCATCCAGTACGTTCACGCGCTCCTGAGGCCACTGCGCGGGCAACAGCACCTTCACGCCCACCGTGCCTCGGCGCTCGGCACCGCGCCAGGCGGCTTCGCTCAGATCCTCGCGCAAGCGGGTCTGCACCGCTTCGGCGCTGTCAAACGCGGTCTGGTTGAAGCTGTTGAGGTAGAGCTTGAAGGACTTGCTCTCGATGATGTTGGGCGACTCGCACGGCACCGTGATGTGGGCGATCGCCACCTGTGGCTTGCCCCGGGCGTTGACCCAGCTCAGCTCGAAGGCGGTCCAGAGGTCGGCCCCCATGAAGGGCAAAGTCGCGCCGATGCCGACTTCCTCGCGCTTGGTGGCGCGGGGCAAGGGAAACAACAGCGTGGGGGCGTACCGGTCGGTATAGCTGGCGGCTTTGCCCAGCAGACTGTTTTCGGGGGTAGGGTTCGATGCAGTCATGTGAATTCGCGTTCGCGCAGCCATTTGGTGGCCACCCATTTTTCACCTTCCAACACCGGCGCGCCACCATGCAGCGTCTGGGTCGCAGGGTGGGGGCGGTCGTAGGCAAAAAACACCGCATGCCCCCGCTGCGGCGACACTTCCAACCCCACATCGGGGAAAGTGGTGCCACCACCGCGCACCGGTTCGTTCAGGTACATCACCAAAGTGCCGACGCGCTGCCCGCCCCGGCGGGTGATGTTGGCGGTGCCCGGCTCCCGGGGGTCGAAATAGTCGTAATGCGGCTTGTACTCGGCACCGGGTCGGTATTGCAGCACCTGCAAGCCCTCACCATTTTCCACTGGCCAGTTCAACAAGCGCGCAATGCGGGCTTCCACGCGGGCGATCAACTCGGTTTCACCGCGCCGGAAAAACATGCCGTTGCTGGTGCGGTCTGCATTCACCGCCTCGCCACCCGAGGCGGTTTCCACCGTCAGCGAGCGGCTCATCCGCGGGCGGGCCAGCGCCACCAAAGCGTCGCACTCTTCGTCAGACAGCAGGTTGCCGAACACCACCAGGGGCGGCCGCCGAAGACTCACGATCACATCGACCGTGCGGTCACCGGCGTCGAGTTGCCGGGGCGAGCCGCGCAAATCCGGCTGGGGCACCACTGGATGGAACGCAGCGGAGGCATCAGCGGACACCACCGGAGCCGCCGCCGGCGCCTGCTGCACCGTGGCCTGGGCGGGTCGGTGCTGCGCCAAGTGCGCGCTCAAGGTGGCCTCCAGCGCCGTCAGGGCCACCGCTTCGTCCCAGCCGGCATCGGTCATGGCTTTGAGCACCGCGTCCGGCTCAAAACCGGCCGTGGCCTGCTCCACGATCCAGCGCCGCAGTTCGGGGGTCACCTCCTGGGACATGGCTCACCTCGTCGGTTGGTGGGGTCAAGGCTTGGCATCGCGCCGGAACACCAGGCGGTCGGGTTCGGACGCGGTCGGCACGTAGCGGTAGCCTTCCCAATCGAAATTTTTCAGGCCGTCCACATGGGTCAAACGGTGCTGCACCGCGTAACGCACCATCAGACCGCGCGCGCGCTTGGCCATGAAGCTGATCACCTTGTACTTGCCGGCCTTCAGCTCCTCGAACACACAGGTCACCACCCGGGGCTTGAGGGTTTTCCGGTCCACCGACTTGAAATACTCCTCGCTGGCCAGGTTGACGACCACGGGCGAGGCGTCGGCGGCGGCCCGTTGGTTGAGGTATTCGGCAATCTGCGCGCCCCAGAACTGGTACAGGTTGCGACCTTGATCAGTCGACAAACGGGTGCCCATTTCCAGGCGGTAGGGCTGCATCAGGTCCAGCGGGCGCAGCACACCGTACAAGCCACTCAAAATGCACAGGTGGGCCTGCGCCCATTGCAACTCGTCCTCGCTCAGCGTCTTGGCGTCCAGGCCTTCGTACACATCACCGTTGAAGGCCAGCACCGCCTGCTTGGCGTTGTCAAAATTGAAATGGGGCCGCCACGCCTGGTAGCGCGCCACGTTCAGGCCGGCCAACGGGTCGCTCAGGTCCATCAAGGTGGCGATGTCTTGCGGCGATTTGTCGCGCAGCACCCCGATCAGCGCCTGCGCCTGAGGCACGAACAGCGGCTGCGTGTGCGCCTGCGTGACCGGTGGCGTGTCGTAATCCAGGGCTTTGGCGGGAGACAATAGAAACAGCATGCTCAACATCCTTTACCTTGACGATTATCTGGCATGTGTGGACAAACCTGCCGGCCTGCTGGTGCACCGCACCGGGCTGGACGCGGGCGAAACCCGGTTCGCGCTGCAACTGCTGCGCGACCAGTTGGGGCGACCGGTCTGGCCCGCGCACCGGCTGGACAAAGGCACCAGCGGCGTGCTGCTGTTTGCCTTGCACGCCGAGGTCGCCGCGCGGCTGGGCACGGCGTTTGAACAAGGCACGGGGCTGCACAAAACCTACCACGCCATGGTGCGGGGCTGGCCGCCCGCGCAGGGGCTGATCGACCACCCGCTCAAGCGCATGCGCGACGACGCGCGCGACACCCGGCTGGACGTGCAGGACGCCCAGACCACCTACACCACCCTGGAGCGCTGCCTGTTGCCGGTGGCCCAAGGACCGTTCGACGCGACCCGGGTGGCCCAGGTGCAATTGCACCCCCTGACCGGCCGCCGTCACCAACTGCGGCGCCACCTCAAGCACATCGCCCACCCCATCGTGGGCGATGCCACGCACGGCAAGGGCGCCATGAACCGAGCCTTGGCCGAGCACCTGGGCGTCCAACGGTTGTGGCTGCACGCCAGCGAACTGCGGCTGACACACCCCGTCACGCAAGCACCCTTGGTCATCGAAGCGCCCCTGGGGCCAGAATGGGCGGTGTGGCGCCCCTGGGCCACCCCGTAAAATCCACAGATTCGACCGCGCCGCTAGGCGTAGACCCGCACCGTGCTGGCGGGAGGTCTCCCCTTTTTCGCTTTCCATCCATCCGCCATGTCCGACGCCATTGCCCAACCCGGCTTGCAAGCCCTGTCCAAATCGTTCGAGCCCGCCGCGCTGGAGGCCCACTGGGGCCCCGAGTGGGAACGCCGGGGCTACGGCGTGGCCGGCTTCCGGGGCACGGCCCAGCCCAGTGCCGACGCCGCGGCGGCAGGCAAGAACTTCGCCATCCAGCTGCCGCCGCCCAATGTGACCGGCACGCTGCACATGGGCCACGCCTTCAACCAGACCATCATGGACAGCCTCACCC
>CAZSZN010000158.1:0-6879 GCA_964610405.1 uncultured Macromonas sp.
GCCTGCGCTTCCACCCGTCGGTGAATCTCAGCGTGCTGAAGTTCCTGGCCTTCGAGCAAGTGTTCAAGAACGCCCTCACCACGCTGCCCATGGGCGGCGGCAAGGGTGGTTCGGACTTCGACCCCAAGGGCAAGAGCCCGGCCGAGGTCATGCGCTTTTGCCAGGCTTTTGTGATGGAGCTGTTCCGCCACGTGGGCCCGGACACCGACGTGCCGGCAGGAGACATCGGCGTCGGTGGCCGCGAGGTTGGCTACATGGCCGGCATGTACAAGAAGCTGGCCAACAACGCCGCCAGTGTGTTCACCGGCAAGGGCCTGAGCTTCGGTGGCTCGCTGGTTCGCCCCGAGGCCACCGGCTACGGCACGGTGTACTTCGCCGATGAAATGCTGAAAACCCGTGGCAAATCCTTCGAGGGCCTGCGGGTGGCGGTGTCGGGCTCGGGCAACGTGGCACAGTACGCGGTAGAAAAAGCGATGGCTCTGGGTGCCAAGGTGATCACCGTGTCCGACTCCAGTGGAACCATCGTGGACGAAGACGGTTTCACGCCCGAGAAGCTGGCCATCCTGATGGACGTGAAGAACCACCACTACGGCCGCGTGAGCGACTACGCCGCCCGCACCGGCGTGAAATTTGAGGCTGGCCAGCGCCCCTGGCACGTACCGGTGGATGTGGCCCTGCCCTGCGCCACCCAGAACGAGCTGGACGAGGCCGACGCGCGCACCCTGATCGCCAACGGCGTGCTCTGCGTGGCCGAAGGCGCCAACATGCCCTCGACCATCGAAGCGGCCAAGGCTTTTGAAGCGGCCGGCGTGCTGTACGCCCCGGGCAAGGCGTCCAACGCCGGCGGCGTCGCCACCTCGGGCCTGGAGATGAGCCAGAACGCCATGCGTCTGAGCTGGACCCGCGAGGAAGTGGACGCGCGCCTGCTGCAGATCATGCAGGGCATCCACGCCGCCTGCGTCAAGCACGGCCAGCGCGCCGATGGCTCGGTCAGCTACATCGACGGTGCCAACATCGCCGGCTTCGTCAAAGTAGCCGACGCCATGCTGGCGCAGGGCGTCATCTGACGCGAACCGGCTTTGCACAGTGTGCGCGAGGCACGACCGCAGGGCAACGGTCATCTGATACCCTTGAACGCATGAACGTCGCCTCGCGCCCACCCATGTCGGCCGGTACCATCGTGCTGGTGCTGTCGCTGCTGTTGGGCATACAACCCATTGCCACCGACCTTTACCTGCCAGCGCTGCCCGCCATCACCCAAGGGTTTGGTGCCAGCATGCCGCAAGCACAGCTCACGCTGACCGCCTTGCTGCTGGCCTTTGGCATGTCGCAACTGGTGTGGGGTCCGCTGTCAGACCGCTACGGGCGCCGTCCCATCCTGCTCTGGGGTTTGGGCGCGTTCGCGCTGGCATCCATGGGCAGCGTGTTTGCGGCCAGCATGGAGCAACTGCTGGTATGGCGTTCGGTGCAAGGCGCCGCCATGGGTGCTTCGGTCATGTGCGCGCGCGCCATCGTGCGAGACGTATACGCACCTGCCGAGGGTGCCCGCATGATGTCCAAAGGGCTGACTGGCTTGGGGGTCTTTGCCTGCCTGAGTGCCCCGGTCGGCGGTCTGTTGTCGGACTGGGTGGGCTGGCGGGCGGCCCTGGCTGCGCTGGCGGTGTTTGGTGTGGCCGCTTTGGCCATCGTGGCGTGGCGGTTCCAGGAAACCTTGCGCAACCCCAACCCGCGCGCGCTGCACCCCGGCGAGTTGTGGCGCACCTGGTCTGGCATCGTGCGCCACCCGACCTACTGGACCTACACCCTGCTGGCGGCCACCTCGTACTGCGGGCTCTTCACCTTTTTGGCCACGTCGTCGTTCGTGTTCATCAACGTGCTCGGTGAAAGCAAAACCAGCTATGGGCTGCTGATGCTGTCCATGTCGGCCACCTACATCACCGGCACTGTGGTCTGCCGGCGCCTGATTCCCCGGCTGGGCCTGCGCAAAACCGTGGCCCTGGCGGGCTTGTTCACCCTCGCTGGAGGCACCGCCATCGGCGTGCTGGGCTGGCTGGGCGTGCAAAACACCTGGGCCATCATGGTGCCTTACTACCTGTTCATTCTGGCGCACGGGGTGCACCAGCCGTGCGGCCAAAGTGGCGCGGTGTCGCCCTTCCCCCACGCCGCCGGAGCAGCCTCGGCCCTCAGCGGTTTCAGCATGATGGTGGCGGCCTTCCTCATGGGCACCTGGCTGGGCGTACACATGGCGGCAGAACCGGTGGCCACCGTGCTGCCGCTGACCAACGGCCTGTGGTTCTGGAGTGTGCTGATCGCCGCCGTGGCCTGGACACTGGTGCAGCGCTACGGCGAAGCCAAAACCCCACCCCAGCCGATATCGACGCCGAAACAGGCATGAGCAACGCGCCCGCCTGGCTGGCAATCGCCGGCCCCACCGCTTCTGGCAAAACCGCACTGGCCTTGGCCGTGGCGGCTCACTTGCCGTGCGAAATCATCAGTGTCGATTCCACCCTGGTGTACCGGGGCATGGACATCGGCACCGCCAAACCCAGCGTGGCCGAGCAAAGCGCCGTGCCCCACCACCTGATCGACATTCTGGACCCGACGCAGGCTTACAGCGCCGCTGCCTTCGCACGGGATGCCACCCGACTGGTGCACGAAATCCGCGCCCGGGGCCGAATGCCTCTGCTGGTGGGCGGCACCATGCTCTACTTCAAA
This sequence comes from uncultured Macromonas sp., assembly GCA_964610405.1. Taxonomy (GTDB): domain Bacteria; phylum Pseudomonadota; class Gammaproteobacteria; order Burkholderiales; family Burkholderiaceae_C; genus CAZGDZ01. The sequence continues at coordinate 2,716 of CAZSZN010000158.1, forward strand.
GCCCTGTTCGAGGGGCTGGACGACATGCCCGCCGCCCAGCCCGAGCTGCGCCAACAACTGGAAGCCCGCGCCCAGCAACAAGGTTGGCCGGCCCTGCACGTGGAACTGGCCCAGGTGGACCCCAGCACCGCCGCCCGGCTGGCGCCCAACGACGCGCAACGCATCGGTCGCGCCCTGGAGGTGTACCTGGCGACCGGCCAGACGCTGTCCAGCCTGCACCAGCGGCAAGGCATCGCTGAAGGCGACCTGCCCTGCATCAATGGCCTGCCTGGTCGCCTGCTTTCGCTGGAACCTCTGGACCGGCGTTGGCTGCATGACCGCATTGCGCAGCGGTTCGACGCCATGCTGGCCGCCGGCTTCGTGGATGAAATGCAGCGTCTGCGCCAACAGAGCGATTTGCACCCGGGTCTGCCCGCCATGCGTTGCGTGGGCTACCGCCAAGCCTGGGAACTGATGGACGCCGCAGCGCCACATCCTCTGGATGCACATGGGCTGGCCCGCCTGCGCGAGCTGGGTATTTTTGCCACCCGGCAACTGGCCAAACGGCAACTGACCTGGCTGCGCAGCATGCACTACCGCGACACCTTGCCGTGTGATCTGCCCGAGTTGAACGAACGGGCGCTGCGCTGGCTGCAAAAGCTTGGTGCACCAATGCTGGAATGCCCGTAACATAGTTGGGATGAACCCGCCCCCGCCTGGCTCGCTCGCCAACCCAGAGGCCTTTGCCGGGCCGCAGCGGCCATGGCATGTTGGGCTGCTGGCTTGGTTGCCCTGGTTGATCCTGTTGGTCGGGGCCTTGGTCACCTGGGGCCAATACCGCGCACTCCAGGATCGCCAAGCGCTGCTCGAACGCACCCGCTTTGACATTCAGGCCAACGAAGTGGCCTTGGGCCTGGAGCGCAAGCTGCTCAGCAACACCGACCTGTTGCGTGGCGTCAGCGGGTTGTTCGCGGCCAGCGAACAGGTGGACCGCCACGAATTCCGTGCCTACGTTGACAGCCTGCAACTGCGGGAAAACTACCCAGGCATCACCGCCATCGGCTTCAGCCAATGGATTTCCGCCAGCGACTACAACCAACACTTGCGAACCGTTCGCGCCACGGGCCAGCCCGCCTATGCCATTCGCCCGGCGGGCGATCGGCCGCACTACAGCAGCATCGTCTACATCGAACCGTTCGACTGGCGCAACCAGCGCGCTTTCGGCTTCGACATGTACACCGAGTCGAATCGTCAACAAGCCATGCGGCGCGCTGCGGAAACAGGGCGCATCAGCCTCAGCGACAGGGTCACACTGGTCCAGGAAACCGACCAGAACACCCAGGCAGGTTTCTTGATGTACCTGCCCATCTACCGCAAAGGCCTGCCCATCAACGATCCGGCGCAGCGCTGGCAAGCCCTGGAGGGCTGGGCCTATTCGCCGATCCGCGCCAGCGATCTGATCCGCTCCTTTCTGCAGTCCGACTTTCCCGCGCTGGCACCGCACATCACCCTGAGCCTGTACGCAGCGTCCCAACCATCGCCCGACGCGCTGCTTTACCGCGACGAGGCCCCCGACCACCAGACCGCCGCCACCAGCTACAACACCCAACGGCACATTGAAGTGCATGGCGCCCAATGGTTGATGGAATTGGCACAGTTGGACAGCTGGCCCCGAACCGACAACGAGGGCGATGGCCTGTCGGTGCTGCTGGGCGGTGGATTGTTGACCTTGACGCTGGCCTCACTGGCCTGGGTGATCCGCCGCAGCCACCTGCAGATTGGCCAGGCGCTGCGAGAGACCGTGCTGGCCAACCACCAGTTGGCACAAAGCCAAATCGCATTGCGCCTGGCCGGCACCGTCATGGCTGCCAGCCCACTGGGCATATTTGTCACCGATGCACACCGGCGCATTGTGTCGGTCAACCCGGCGTTCACCCGCATCACCGGCTGGCCCGAGGCCCAAGTGCTGGGCCAGGCTCCCCCCGGATTGGCCGACGCAGAAACCCCGGACCTGAATGTGTGGAGCAGCGTAGAGGCTACCGGCACCTGGGAGGGCGACATCCAATGCCGTCGCGCCGATGGCTCACCCTACCCGCAACGGCTGGCCATCACCCGCGTCAGCAACGATGCCGGGGACACGGAGCACTTTGTCGGGTTGTTTCAAGACATCACCCAACAGCGCAAAGCGGAAGAACACATCCGGCAACTGGCGCACCACGATTACCTGACCGGCCTGCCCAACCGGGCGCTGCTGGTGGAGCGGGCCGGGCAGGAATTGCAGGCCGCAGCCCGTTACCGACGCCGCCCGGTGTTGTTGTTCATCGATCTGGACCGCTTCAAGCCCATCAACGATGCTTACGGACACGAAATGGGCGACAGGGTGCTGATTCAGGTGGCGCAGCGACTGCGCGGTCTGTTGCGTGAAACCGACCTGGTGTGCCGCCAGGGCGGCGACGAATTTGTGGTGCTGCTGCCCGACCACGAGGGCCAGGACGGCCTGCTGTTCCTGGCGCAGAAGCTGCTCGACGCGATCGAAACCCCTTACGAACTGGGCAACCTGTCTCTGAACCTGAGTGCCAGCATCGGCATTGCCATCTACCCGGACCACGGACAAACCGTGGACCAGTTGATCCAGAGCGCCGACAGCGCGATGTACCGCGCCAAGGCCTCGTCCGGCCACAAAGTGTGGCTGGCCGAGGCGGGTCAGGGCGCGTTTGAGGCGACCGGCATTTAAAGCGGCGAGCCAGCCCCGCACAGACGGGACCGGGCCTGTCGGTATTCCTGGCGCAGGCGAGCCACCAAGGCAGCCGCTGGCACCACCTCGCGCACTGCCCCAATGCCCTGCCCGCAACCCCAAATGTCCTTCCAGGCCTTGGCGTCCGCCCCACCAAAGTTCATCTGGCTGGGATCGCTCTCGGGCAGCTTGTCGGGGTCCAGGCCGGCCGCCCGGATGGACGGCTTGAGGTAGTTGCCGTGCACGCCGGTGAACAGGTTGCTGTAGACGATGTCGTCGGAATTGCTGTCCACCACACACTGCTTGTAAGCATCGGCGGCACGGGCCTCGTCGGTGGCAATGAAGGCCGAGCCGATGTAGGCGAAATCCGCTCCCATGGCTTGAGCGGCCAACACCGCCCCACCGGTGGCGATCGCCCCCGACAAGGCCAACGGCCCATCGAACCATTGGCGAATTTCCTGCACCAGCGCAAAGGGGCTCTTGGTGCCCGCGTGCCCGCCCGCGCCCGCCGCCACGGCAATCAGGCCATCAGCGCCTTTTTCGATGGCTTTGCGGGCGAAGAAGTTGTTGATGATGTCGTGCAGCACCACCCCACCCCAACTGTGCACGGCCTGGTTCACGTCCTCGCGCGCGCCCAGGCTGGTGATGACGATGGGTACCTTGTACTTGGCGCACAGCGCCATGTCGTGTTCCAGCCGATCGTTGCTCTTGTGCACGATCTGGTTGATGGCGAAGGGCGCGGCGGGCTGGTCAGGGTGGACGCGGTTGTGGGCGTCCAATGCTTCGGTGATCTCGGCCAGCCATTCGTCCAGTTGCGACGCGGGACGGGCATTGAGCGCCGGCATGGAGCCGACAATGCCCGCCTTGCATTGCGCAATGACAAGCTTGGGATTGCTGATGATGAACAGCGGCGAGCCGATGACCGGGAACGGCACGCGCTGCAGAACGGGCGGCAAATGGGACATGGCGGTACTTGTCTCAGAACGTATCCAGAGCCATGCCGGTCACGCCCACCGCTCCTTCGACGATGGCATCGCGCAGGCCAGGCACCCGGGTCAGGATGTGGTCGGCGTAGAAGCGCGCGGTGGTGACCTTGGCCTGCATGAAGGCCGTGTCGTTGCCCGCTGCCAACTCGCGTTCGGCCACCAGCAGGGCGCGTGCCATCTGCCAGCCGGCCATCAGGTTGCCCGCCAGCATCAGGTAGTTGACGCTGCCAGCGTAGATGGCGTTGGGGTCCGCCTTGGCCTGCCCGGCGATGAATTCCACCGTGTCCACAAAGGCAGCGCGCGCGGCCTGCAGGCGCTTGAGCATGGACAACGCATGCACGCTGGCGCTGGCCTGCAGTTCGGCTTCGGTCGCTTCGATCTGCCGGGCCAGCGCCTTGGCGCCCTGCCCGCCGTCGCGCGCGGTCTTGCGCCCCACCAGGTCGTTGGCCTGGATGGCGGTGGTGC
>CAZSZN010000159.1:0-6879 GCA_964610405.1 uncultured Macromonas sp.
TGACGGGCAGGCGCGAACCGTTGCGCTTGGCTTCGTCCAGCACCAGGCCCAGGTCTTTGCGCATCCAGTCCACCGCAAAGCCAAAGTCGAACCGGTCTTCGGCCATGGTTTTGCCGCGGTTGTCCAGTTGCCAGCTTTGGGCTGCGCCTTTGCCGATCACGTCGAGCACCTGGGGAATGTCGAGCCCGGCGCGTTGGCCAAACGCCAAGGCCTCGCTCAGGCCCTGCACCAAGCCGGCGATGCAGATCTGGTTGACCATCTTGGTCAACTGGCCGGCGCCACTGGGGCCCATCAAGGTGAACGCGCGGGAAAACGCCATGGCCACTGGGCGCACGCGGTCAAACACCGCCGCGTCGCCGCCGCACATCACGGTCAGCAGGCCGTTCTGGGCACCGGCCTGGCCGCCCGACACCGGGGCGTCGATGAAGTGCAGGCCCAGCGCCTGGGCTGCTGCGTCGAGTTCGCGCGCCACTTCGGCCGAGGCGGTGGTGTGGTCCACCAGCACCGCGCCGGGGCGCATGCCAGCGAAGGCGCCGCCGTGGCGGTGGCCATCTGCACCCGGTGTGCCCAGCACCACCGCGCGCAGGTCATCGTCGTTGCCCACGCAGCAAAACACGATCTCGGCGTCCGCCGCTGCTTCGCGCGGGGTGGTGGCGTGGCGCGCGCCCTGGGCCGCAAATTCCGCCGCAAACGCTTGGGCTTTGGCCGGGGTGCGGTTGTAGACGGTGACCTGGTGGCCCGCCAAGGCCAGGTGCCCGGCCATGGGGTAGCCCATGACGCCGAGGCCCAAAAAGGCGACGCGGGTCGGGGGGGCGGGTTCGTAGGTTTTGGGGTTCAGGCTGGGCATGAGGGGGTCAGACGATTTGCAGGTGTTCGGTGCCGGCGGCCAGGTCGGTGGTGCGGGCGCGCTGGCTGTTGAGCTTGATGTTGAGCTTGAGGTCGTTCTGGGAGTCGGCGTTGCGCAGGGCTTCCTCATAGGAAATCTGGTGCGCTTCGAACGCGTCGAACAGGGCCTGGTCGAAGGTCTGCATGCCCACTTCGCGGCTGCGCTTCATGATCTCCTTGATCTCGTTGACCTCCCCTTTCATGATGAGGTCGGCGATCAGGCCGCTGTTGAGCAGCACCTCCACCACGGCGGTGCGGCCCTTGCCGTCTTCGCGCGGGATCAGGCGCTGCGCGATCATGCCGCGCAGGTTGAGCGACACGTCTTTCAGCAACTGGGGGTGACGCTCTTCGGGGAAGAAGTTGATGATGCGTTCCATCGCCTGGTTGGCGCTGTTGGCGTGCAGCGTGGCCAGGCACAGGTGGCCGGTCTCGGAGAAAGCGATCGCGTGCTCCATGGTTTCGCGGTCGCGGATTTCGCCCATCAGGATCACGTTGGGTGCCTGGCGCAGCGAGTTCTTGAGCGCGTTTTCCCAGGTGTCGGTGTCCAGGCCCACTTCGCGTTGGGTGATGATGCAGTTTTTGTGCTGGTGCACAAACTCCACCGGGTCTTCCACCGTCACGATGTGATCGTGGGTTTTCTCGTTGCGCCAGTCCACCATGGCCGCCAGCGTGGTCGATTTGCCGGAGCCCGTGCCCCCCACCAGAATGGCCAGGCCGCGCTTGGTCATGGCCACGTCTTTCAGCACCTGGGGCAGGCCCAGTTCGTCCACCGTCGGGATTTTGGCGGGGATGGTGCGCATGACCAGCCCGACCTTGCCCATCTGCACGAAGGCGTTGACGCGAAAGCGCCCGATGCCCCCCGGCGCGATGGCGAAGTTGCACTCCTTGGTGCGCTCGAACTCGGCCGACTGCTTGTCGTTCATGATGGCGCGCGCCAGCGCCTGGGTGTGCTGGCCGCTCAGTGGTTGCGGGGACACCTTGGTGATCTTGCCATCCACCTTGATGGCAGGTGGGAATTCGGCGGTGAGAAACAGGTCGCTGCCGTTGCGGCTGACCAGCAGGCGCAGCAGGTCGTTGACAAAATTGCTGGCTTGATCGCGTTCCATGAGGGCTCCTTGCGGCTCAGCCGGGGAAGTTGTCGGGGATCTTGGCCTTGGCGCGCGCTTCGGCCGGGGTGACCATGTTGCGGCGCACCAGGTCCATCAGGCTCTGGTCCAGCGTTTGCATGCCAAAGCCCATGCCGGTCTGGATGGCGGAGTACATCTGGGCCACCTTGTTCTCGCGGATCAGGTTGCGGATGGCGGGGGTGCCGATCATGATTTCGTGCGCCGCCACGCGGCCGTTGCCGTCGGCGGTTTTCAGCAGCGTCTGCGAGATCACGGCCACCAGCGACTCGGACAGCATGGCGCGCACCATTTCCTTTTCTTCCGGCGGGAACACGTCCACGATGCGGTCGATGGTCTTGGCGGCGCTCGACGTGTGCAGCGTGCCGAACACCAGGTGGCCGGTTTCGGCGGCGGTCATGGCCAGGCGGATGGTTTCCAGGTCGCGCATCTCACCGACCAGGATCGCGTCCGGGTCTTCGCGCAGGGCCGAGCGCAGCGCGTTGGAGAAGCTCAGGGTCATCGGGCCGACTTCGCGCTGGTTGACCAGGCACTTTTTCGACTCGTGGACGAATTCGATCGGGTCTTCGATGGTGAGCACGTGGCCGTACTCGTTTTCGTTGAGGTGGTTGACCATGCCCGCCAGCGTGGTGGACTTGCCCGAGCCGGTGGGGCCCGTCACCAGCACCAGGCCGCGCGGCTTGAGCGACAACTCGGCAAAGATCTTGGGGCAGTTGAGTTGTTCCAGCGTCAGGATCTTGCTGGGAATGGTGCGGAACACGGCGGCTGCGCCCCGGTTCTGGTTGAAGGCGTTGACGCGAAAGCGCGCCAGGCCCTCGATTTCGAACGAGAAGTCCACCTCCAGGAACTCTTCGTAGTGCTTGCGCTGGGCGTCGGTCATGATGTCGTACACCATGGCATGCACCTGCTTGTGCTCCAGCGGTTCCACGTTGATGCGTCGCACATCGCCGTGCACCCGTATCATCGGCGGCAAGCCGGCCGAGAGGTGCAAGTCCGATGCCTTGTTCTTGACGCTGAAGGCCAGCAGTTGAGTGATATCCATCCCAGTTCCCTAAGAGTGCGGCTTCTCCCATTATGGCAACGATTTCGGACAATCTCCAGCAAGTTCACGCCCGCATGGCGCGCGCCTGTGCCCAGGCGGGGCGGGACGTGGCCAGCGTGCGCTTGCTGGCCGTCTCCAAGACCTGGGGCGCCGATGCGGTGCGTGCGGCCCATGCGGCTGGCCAGCGTGCCTTTGGCGAAAACTACGTGCAAGAAGGCGTGGACAAGGTGCGCCAACTGCGCGACGAGGGCGTGACGGACATCGAATGGCACTGCATTGGCCCCTTGCAAAGCAACAAAACGCGTGCTGTGGCCGAGCATTTCGACTGGGTGCACACGGTGGATCGCTTGAAAATTGCCCAACGCCTGAGCGAGCAGCGCCCGGAGGCCTTGCCGCCGCTGCAGGTCTGTATTCAGGTGAATGTGGACGGCGGCGCCAACAAGTCGGGCGTGGCGCCGGCCGAGGCGCTGGCACTGGCGCGCCAGGTGGCCGCGCTGCCGCGTTTGCGCTTGCGCGGTTTGATGTGCATTCCCGAGCCCGCCCCGAGCTATGAGGCCGCGTGCGCGGTGTTCCAGCGCGCGCAACGCTTGTGGGCCGAGGTGCGGGCCGAGCTGGCCCCCAGTGGCGTGGTGGTGGACACCTTGTCGATGGGGATGAGCGACGATCTGGAGGCCGCGATCGCCAGCGGCAGCACCCTGGTGCGGGTGGGCAGCGCCATTTTCGGCGCCCGGCACTACCCGGCGGCCTGAGTGGGCTGATCCGGGGCGGCGCTGCCCGGCAGCGCAAAGTGGAAGGTGCTGCCCGAGCCGGGTTGGCCTTCGGCCCAGATGCGCCCGCCGTGCCGTTCCACAATGCGGCGGCACAAGGCCAGCCCGATGCCGGTGCCCTCAAATTCGGTGGCACGGTGCAGTCGCTGGAATACCCCGAACAGCTTGTCGGCACGGCGCGGATCGAAGCCCACGCCGTCGTCGCCCACCCAGAACACCACTTCGGTGTCGTCGCGGCGCCAGCCGACCGCGATGTGGGCGGGCTGGCGCGGTCGGCTGTACTTCAATGCGTTGGCCAGCAGGTTGTCCCACACCTGGCTCAGCAGCAGGCCGTCTCCCTGCACCTCGGGCCAATCGCCCGGCAGGGTCCAGACCACCTCGCCTTCCGGGCGGCGCAGGGCGGGGTCGTGCTGCACCCGGTTCAGGCTGGAATGCAGCAGGTCGCCCATGGCCACGGTGCGGCGCTGCAAGGCGGCGCGCCCCAGCCGCGAAAATGCCAGCAGCCCCTCAATCAGCAAGCCCATGTGCCGTGCCGCATCCGCCAGGCGCTCCAGGTCTTGCAGCGCATCGGCCGGGGCCTGCGGGCCGAGGTCTTCGCGCAGCAACGCCACGTAGCTGGTGATGTGGCGCAACGGCGCCCGCAAATCGTGCGATACCGAGTAGGAGAACGCTTCCAGGTCCTGGTTGATGTCCTGCAACTGCCGGGTGCGCTCGTCCACCCGGGCTTCCAGGGTGTGGTTGAGCTCCTGCAGCATGTCGATCAGGCGCTGGACCTCGGTGACGTCGCGCATCAGGCACGCGTAGCCTTGCAGTTCGCCTGTGGTCTCGTCGTGCAGCACGGTGAGCAGGGTGTTGGCCCAGAAGGCGCTGCCATCGGCGCGCCGTTGCCAACCCGGGGTTTCGCTTTGGCCCAGCAAGGCGGCACGTTCCATGCCCAACAGCATCGGGTCGTCGGCCGTGGAGGCATCCGCCGGGCTGGTCACGTCGCTGACCGGGCGGCCCAACACCTGGTCGGCCCGGTGGCCCAGCAGGCGCTCGGCACTGGGCGGCCAGTCGTTGATGTGGCCTTGCGCGTCCAGAAAGAAGATGGCCGCGTCGCGCAGGCCTTCGGCCATCAGGCGCAGGTGGGCGTCGGTGTCGGCGCTGCGGGTGTGCGGGGTGGCTGCGTGGCGTTGGTCGGTGATGTCTTGCAGGTACACGAAGGCGCTGACCACACGGCCGTGGCTGCGTTCGGCCTGGGCGCGCAGGCGCATGTGTCGCAGCCCCAGCGTGGGGTGCAGCAAGCGTTCTTCGGCATCGGTGTCGGCGCAGCGCAAGGCGCTGGCCACATGCGGCAAGACGGCTTCCCACAGCGAGGGCAGCAACACTTGCTCCAGCGGCAGGGGAAGGTGCCCAGCGGGCGCTTGGCACCACGGTTGGCACGCCCGGTTGGCCAGCACGCAATGCAGCTGCGGGTCCACCACCAGCACGGGGTCGGGCCACTGTTCGACCAGACGGTTCAAGCGGCCTGTGTCGGTGCCTTCCTCCTCGGGCGCCTCGGCCAGCGGCGCGGCATCCTGCGCCGGGTACAGCGCATCGAAAAACGACTCGGACAACGCGTCGTCGATCGGGGGGGGACTCATGGCTACACTGTACCTTAAGGCCCAGCGAGGTTGGGCGGGTTGGATACCTTGGGGCGCATCATGTTATTCCAGTGGTTGTTGGGCAAATGGCTGAAACGGCAGACGGGGTTGGTGGGGGCTGGTTCATCCATGCCCACGGCGTCATCGGCGCTGCGAGGGCCGACCACCGCGCCGGGCGTCAAACCCAAGTTCACGCCGAAGCAGTGGGCGATCCCGCCCGCGCTGGCGGGCTTTCAGCGCCGAGAGGTGTTCGATCTGCCGGTGGACCAGGTGGCGGCGCTCAAGCAACGGGTGGCGCAACTGCCCCGGCCGCCCCAGGACATTGAACAGTTGCTGTCCGAGGCTTTTTTGCAAGGCGCCAACGCCGAGCAGCTGGCCGAAGCCATTTTGAAGCACCCACACCTGGCCGCGCGCCTGCTGGCGCTGGTGAACTCGCCGTTTTATGGCCTGGCCCGGCCGGTGAGCGACGTGCCCTCGGCCATTGTGTACCTGGGGCTGGACACGGTGCGGGCGGTGGCGGTGCAGTGTCTGCTGGAAGACGCGTTGCGCCCGACCGACCCCGACCTGGCGCTGCTGTTCGACCGCTGGTGGCGGGCCAGCAGCCTGGCCAGCCAGTGGGTGCTGAAGCTGGGCAAGCACGTGGGCGTGACCGACCCCGGCGGTTTGGTGACGCTGGCCGTGTTGTCGTTTGTCGGCCACATGGCGGCGTTGACCTTGCGCGACCCGAAAGACACTTTGCGCGACAGCGCGCTGGACTTCCTGGACCGCACCCGGGCCGAACAGGCGGACCTGGGCCTGTGCGCGGGCGAACTGGGCTGTCTGATGATGGCCGAGTGGAACATGCCGGCCTCCATCGTGGAGCAGGTGCGGTCGATCGACCGCATCCTGGTGATGCCGCCGCGCGACCTGTCGCCCGAGCAGGGCTTGCGGATTTCGCTGACCTACTACTGTGCCCGCGCCGCCGAGCGTTTTGCCAGCGGGCAGTGGGGTGATCTCGCGCAGGCGGTACCCGGCGAGCTGGAGGGGGCGGAATTCTTCCACCTGCAAACCCACTTCATGCTGCAACTGCGCCTGGCCCAGTTGGCGGTCGATGTTCAGCAAGCGCCGCTGCAACAGGCCTTGGATGACCTGATCGCACGCACCCGATCCTGACCCGGCCTCCCTGACAGCCCGCTGTCAGAAGCGCGGCAAGTCCGGGTGCTTGATTTGGCCGGCCCGCACCAGCATCTTGCCGTATTCGGCACAGCGGTGTTTGGTGGGAATCACCTTGCCGGGGTTGAGCAGGCCTTTGGGGTCGAAGGCGCGTTTCAGGGCGAACATCTGCTCGTTCTCTTCGGCACTGAACTGCACGCACATGCTGTTGAGCTTTTCCACGCCCACGCCGTGTTCGCCGGTGACGGTGCCGCCCATGGCCACGCTGGTTTCCAGGATGTCGGCGC
>CAZSZN010000160.1:0-6824 GCA_964610405.1 uncultured Macromonas sp.
TTCGCGCTCAACGCTGGTGGGCAGTTCCACGGAGATGGCTTTGCCGTCGTAGAACACCACTTCCAGAGCCATGCCGTCTTCCAGATAGTTCAAGGCATCGCCCATGTTGGCGGCTTCGACTTCGTACTGGTTGTATTCGGCGTCCATGCAAACGTACATCGGGTCGGCGAAGTAGGAGTAGGTGCACTCTTTCTTGTCGAGGATGACGTTGTCGATCTTGTCGTCCGCACGGAACACGACCTCGGTGCCCATGTTGCTCAGCAGGGCCTTGAGTTTCATGCGCACGGTGGCCGCGCCACGACCGCCACGGGCGTATTCGGTTTTCAGGACGATCATGGGGTCCTTGCCGTGCATGATCACGTTGCCGGCGCGGATTTCTTGAGCGATTTTCATGGTGTGTCAACAAGTTGTGCCGCAAGGTAGAAAAACGTGCCAAGGCAGGTGCGTCGGCGTGCGGCGGATTCAGCGTGGGTTCGCAAAACCCATGATTTTACCGTTTTTCCGCGACAAATCCCAGCAGTTGGGTGGTGAGGTCGTCCTGTGTTTGCAGCCGCTGTCGGGCGGCCAGGGTGTTTGCCCGCCAGCGCGCCAGCTCGACCGGGGTCAACGCAGGCAAGGGGCTGTCGTCCACGCCATTCCAGCAGCGGTGCATCTGGCGCAGGTCGCCTGGGGCCTGCAGCCAATCCAGGAACGCTTCGAGTTTGGCGTGGTGGGCGTTGTCGTGTTGAGGGTAGATGTGCCACACGAACGCTTGGCCCGCCCACAAAGCGCGCACCAGCGAGTCTTCGCCACGCACCAGGTTGAGGTCGCTGCTCCAGAGGATGCGGTCAAAGCCGGGTTGGTCCGTCAGCGGGAGCATGCGCACGCTGGCGGTGGCGGGCCGTTGTGACGCCACTTGGGCGTACGCCGCCGCGCTGCGGCCGCCGGCCACTTGCCAGTGGGCGTGCGCCAGATCCGGGTGTGCCAGCAGTGCGGCCAGGGGCTTGGGTTCGTAGCAGAACAGGGTGATGGTGGGGCGGGCTTCGGCTGTGGCGGACATGCCCACTTCCGTGACTTCAGGTTCGGATGACCACAAGCCGGGCTCGCGCAACAAGCCGCCGGTGTGCGTGGTGAAGCCGGGGTAAAAGTACCATTTGGTTCGCCCGGCCAGCGGGCCGCTGAGCACGGGGGAGGGCAAGCGGTGGCAGCGCTCAACCCAGGGCTCGGCGCTCAGGTATTCCAGGTTGAGCCAGACCGGCTGTGGTCCCTCTCGCGGCGGCAGTAGTTGCTGCACCCAGGTGGGTGCGATCTCGCAGCCAAAGGCTTCCACCAGCACATCGCCCGGCGGCACGTCGGGAGGCATCGCGTCGGCGTCGGTGCGGGGCCAGGGATGCACCGTGACGCCGTTGACTCGGCCTTCCAAGGCGCCGGGTGCCATCCAAGTCAGCGGCTGTGGGTCATCCACCCACAGTCGCACCTGCTGGCCTCGGCGCGCCAGATCGGCGCTGAGTCGCCAGCACACGCCCAGATCGCCCCAGTTGTCGATCACGTGGCAAAAGATGTCCCAAGTCATGCGCGGATTGTGACAGTGCCACAATCGGGCGCAGATCATGTCTGCACACCATCCCGAAGAATTGCTCCAAGCCGTGGCGGCCTTGCCGGGTCTGCCGGGCGTGTACCGTTACTTTGATGCGGCGGGCGCGCTGCTGTATGTGGGCAAAGCGCGCGACTTGAAAAAGCGGGTGTCGAGCTATTTCACGAAAACCCATGACGGCACCCGCATTGGCCACATGGTCAGCAAGATCGTGCGGATGGAGACCACGGTGGTGCGCTCCGAAGCGGAGGCGTTGCTGCTGGAAAACAACCTGATCAAGACCCAGCAGCCGCGCTTCAATATCCTGTTCCGGGACGACAAGAGTTATCCCTACCTCAAGCTCAGTGCGAGCCAGTGGACCCCCGCTGCGGCAAACGCGCCTGCCAGCACCGCTGGCACGCCGCTGCCCGAGCACTATCCCCGCATTTCCTATTACCGAGGGGCGGTGGAAAAGCGCCACCAGTACTTTGGCCCGTACCCCAACGCCTGGGCGGTGAAGGAAACGATCCTGCTGCTGCAGAAGGTGTTTCGCCTGCGCACCTGCGAGGATACGGTGTTCAACCACCGCACACGGCCGTGCCTGCTGTACCAGATCAAGCGTTGCAGCGGGCCTTGCGTGGGTTGGATCAGCCCGGCCGATTACGAGCGCGACGTGCGAAGTGCCAGCGCCTTCTTGCGCGGCGAAACCCAGGACGTGCTGGACGAACTGGAGCGGCGGATGTTGGCCCATGCCGAGGTGCTGGCGTTCGAGCAGGCGGCCGAGGTGCGCAACCAGATCGCAGCCTTGTCCAAGGTGCTGCACCAGCAGGCCATGGAAAGCAGCAGCGATCAGGACGTGGACATTCTGGCGGTGAAGGTGCACGGCGGTCGCGCCTGTGTGAACCTGGCCATGGTGCGGGGTGGCCGGCATTTGGGCGACCGGCCTTATTTTCCCGCGCACATGGAGGATGGGGTGGTGCTCGCCGGGCTGGCCAGTGCCGAGGGCGAGCCGTTGGACAGCGAGGCTGTGTCGGTGGAGCAGCGGGTGCTGGAGGCTTTCATCGCTCAGCACTACATCGGCGTGGCGCCGCCACCGGTGCTGGTGCTGGGGGCGCCCGTGCAGTCGCATTTGGTCGATTTGCTGGCCGAACAGTACGGCATGCGCTTGCACACGGTTTTCAGCCCGCGCGAGCACCGCCGCGCCTGGCTGGACATGGCCCAGACCAACGCCGATTTGCAATTGGCTCGGCTGCTGGCCGAAGAGGGTTCTCAACAGGCCCGCACCCGTGCGTTGGCCGAAGCGTTGGACTTGCCGATGGACGACCTGGCCAAGTTGCGCATGGAGTGCTTTGACATTTCGCACACCGCCGGCGAATCGACCGTGGCGTCGTGTGTGGTGTTCGAAGGGCACAAGATGCAGAGCGCCCAGTACCGCCGCTACAACATTGACGGCATCACCCCGGGCGACGATTACGCGGCCATGCGCCAAGTGCTGCAGCGGCGCTACGGCAAGCTGGCCCAGGCCTTGCGCGACGAACCCGAAGGCAGCAACCGTTCGGCCGGGCAGCGTTTGCCCGACATTGTGTTGATCGATGGAGGCAAGGGGCAGGTCGGCGTGGCGCGCGAGGTGTTCGAGTCTCTGGGGCTGGAACTGGGCCGGCTGGTGGGTGTGGAAAAAGGCGAGGGCCGCAAGGTAGGTCTGGAAGAGTTGGTGTTTGCCGATGGGCGCGAAAAGGTGTACCTGGGGGCCGATTCGGCCGCACTCATGCTGGTCGCGCAAATCCGGGACGAGGCGCACCGTTTTGCCATCACCGGCATGCGCGCGCAACGGGCTCGCACCCGCACTGGGGCCAGTCAGCTCGAAGACATACCGGGTGTGGGCCCACGCAAACGGGCCCGTTTGCTGCAGCGTTTTGGGGGCGTGCGTGGTGTCGCGGCGGCGAGCGCTGAGGATCTGGCCACAGTCGAGGGCATTTCGACCGAATTGGCGGACGTTATTTACCGGGCGTTGCACTGAAGTCCGCGCATAATCGGTCCATGTTTTTCAACTTGCCAACCTTGCTGACGTGGGCGCGCATTGCCGCCATTCCGCTCATTGTGGCGGTGTTCTACACGTCAGGGCTGTCGGCCGCTGCGCAGAACCTGTTGGCCACAGTGCTGTTCGTGTTGTTTGCGTTGACCGATTGGGCCGACGGCTACCTGGCCCGCAAGTTGAACCAGACCTCGTCTTTCGGCGCGTTTCTGGACCCGGTGGCCGACAAGTTCCTGGTTTGCGCTTGCGTGTTGGTGCTGGTGCACCTGGGGCGGGCCGACGTGTTTGTGGCACTCATCATCATTGGCCGTGAAATTGCCATTTCGGCATTGCGCGAATGGATGGCGATGATCGGTGCCAACAAAAGCGTCGCGGTGCACATGTTGGGCAAGCTCAAAACCACCACCCAAATGGTGGCCATTCCCTTCCTGCTCTACGACGGTCACCTGCTGGGCTTGATCGACACGCGCCAGTGGGGCACCGTGTTGATCTGGATCGCCGCAGTCCTCACCGTCTGGTCCATGGTCTATTACCTGCAAAAGGCCTTGCCCGAAATCCGGGCCAAGGTGCGCTGAGAAAGTTTTCCTTCCCCATGGTCGGTTCTGCCAACGACAACGCCTGGCTGCGCGCCATGCCCGGCGTGTTTGTGCTCATCTGGAGCACCGGTTTCATCGTCGCCCGCTATGGCATGCCGCACGCGCCGCCGATGTCGTTCCTGGTGTGGCGCTACGCGCTGTCCATTCTGTGCTTTTTGCCCTGGATTTTGATGGCCAAGGTGGCGTGGCCCAAGAGCCGTGAGCAGTGGCTGCACCTGGGCGTGGTCGGCGTGCTGATGCACGCGGGCTACCTGGGCGGTGTGTGGGCCGCCGTCAAAGCGGGCATGGGCTCGGGCTTGTCGGCCTTGGTGGTGGGGCTGCAACCGGTGCTGACAGCGATCTGGTTGTCGTCCACCGGTGGGCAAGTGACCCGCCGTCAGTGGATGGGGTTGACCTTGGGTTTTACTGGCTTGGTGTTGGTGGTGTCGCGCAAATTTGGCGCCGGCGGACCAGGGGATACCGCCACCTGGTTGAACCTGTCGTTCGCGGTGGTGGCGCTGTTCAGCATCACCATCGGCACGCTGTACCAGAAGCGGTTTGTGCAGCCGTGCGACGTGCGCAGCGCGAACACGGTGCAGTTGATGGCCGCCCTGCTGGTGACGTTGCCGTTGGCGTTGCTGGAAACCGAAAGCATGGTGTGGAACGCCGAACTGGTGGGCGCCATGGCGTGGTCGGTGCTGGGGTTGACGCTGGGGGGCAGTTCCCTGCTCTACCTCTTGATCCAGCGGGGGGCGGCCGCGTCGGTGACCAGCCTGATGTACCTGGTACCGCCATGCACGGCGATCATCGCGTGGTTCCTGTTCAGCGAACCCATCAACGCCGTCACGATCGCGGGCACAGCCCTCACGGCCCTGGGGGTGAGCCTGGTGGTGCGGGCGCCAGCCCCGAGGCGTTGACCTGCGCCTGACGCCAGGGCTCGCCACTGAAAGACTGGTGGAGGTGTTCCAGCAGCAGGCGGATGCGGCGCGGTACTTGCGAGCGAAAAGGCGCCAGCCAGTGGACATCGGCGTCGGGCATGGTGTGTCCTGGCAACACGGGCAGCAAGGCGCCGCTGCCCAGCAGCGGTGCCACGTCCCACAGACTGCGCAGCATGATGCCTTGCCCCGCCAGGCACCAGTCGCGCACCATTTCGCCGGAGTTGCTGGACAGGGGGCCTTGCACCGGTACCCGAACGCGTTTGCCGCTGGGCGTTTTAAGCAACCAACTGTCGAACCGCTGATCTGGGTCGGTGCTGTTTTCTCTCACGATCAGGCACGCATGGCGTGACAAGTCCTCGGGGGTGGTTGGTGTACCGTGATGGGCCAGATAGCGCGGGGCGGCCACCAGCACCCGCTGGTTGCGGGCGAGCCGTCGCGACATCCATTCAGCGGTCCGGTGTTCCGGAGCGTTCCACAGCCAGACGGCGCCATCCAGACCCTCTTTGGCCAAATCGGGCAAGGCCTCGGTGAGCTGCAGTTGCACTTGGAGCTTGGGGTGGAGCTGTTGAAACGCGGCCACGGCGGGGCCGACCCAGCGCCGGCCAAACCCAAACGTTGCGGCCAGGCGGATGAGGCCGGCGGGTTCGGACTGGCGTTCACGCAACTCGTCTTCGGCGTCTTTGAACCCCTGGAGGAGTGTGGCTGCGCGCAGACACAGGGTTTCGCCTTCAGGCGTGGCGCTGACGTGACGCGTGGTTCGTTGAAACAGGCGCGTGCCCAGCGCGTCTTCCAGCGCGGCCAGACGCTTGGTGACCACCGAAGGCGCCAGCCTGAGCGCTCGCGCAGCGGCCGTCATGCTGCCGTGTTGTCGAATGGCTTGCACCAGTTCCAGGTCGGAGCGGTCCATTTGTTGCTGATTTGGAAATAATGAATGGATAAATTATTTCCGATTTTCTCGATAAGCTTGCCTTGTCTTTAACGCACCTTGTAACAGGAGAAGGAGCCCCACATGAGTCGCCAACGAATCGCAGTCATCGCCGGTGATGGCATTGGTCAGGAAGTCATGCCCGAAGGCTTGCGGGTCATGGAAGTGGCGGCCAGCCGCTTCGGCATCGACTTGCAGTTTGACCATTTCGACTTTTCCAGTTGGGACTATTTCGAAAAGCACGGCCAGATGCTGCCCGACAACTGGAAGGAGCAGATCGGCGGGCACGATGCCATTTACTTCGGCGCGGTGGGTTGGCCCGAGAAGATCCCTGACCACGTGTCGCTCTGGGGCTCGCTGTTGCTGTTTCGCCGCGAGTTTGACCAGTACGTCAACCTGCGTCCGGCCCGGCTCATGCCCGGCATCGTGGCGCCGGTGGTGCGGCGCGACGGTTCGCCGCGCCAGCCCGGCGAGATCGACATGTACATCGTGCGCGAGAACACCGAGGGCGAATACTCCAGCATCGGTGGTCGCATGTACCCTGGCACCGAACGCGAAATCGTGGTGCAGGAAACGGTGATGTCGCGCGTGGGGGTGGACCGGGTGTTGAAGTACGCGTTCGAGCTGGCGCAAAGCCGACCCCAAAAGCACCTGACCAGCGCCACCAAGAGCAACGGCATCGCGATCACCATGCCGTACTGGGACGAGCGCGTGGCCGAGATGGCCAAGGCCTACCCAGAGGTGAAGGTGGACAAGTTCCACATCGACATCCTGACCGCGCACTTTGTGCAGCGCCCCGATT
>CAZSZN010000161.1:0-6821 GCA_964610405.1 uncultured Macromonas sp.
CGCCGCGCAAGATGAAGTTTGGCGTGAGCGAAGGCATGGTGCTGGCCGCCAGCCATGCGGACGAAAAAGCCCAGCCCGGCATTCACGTGCTGCACCCGTGGCCCGGCGCCCAACCGGGCATGCGCATTCACTGATGTAACATGGGGGCATGGCCTCTCGCATGCCCCCACTCGCATCGTTCCGCCCCCGCCTGCTGGCGGACCTTCGGGGTTACAACGCAGAGCGGCTGGTGAAGGACATGGGCGCTGGTGCCACGGTGGGCATCGTGGCGCTGCCGCTGGCCATGGCCTTCGCCATCGCCTCCGGCCTCAACCCCGAAGCCGGTTTGTGGACCGCCATCATCGCCGGCTTTCTCATTTCGGTGCTGGGCGGCTCGTCGGTGCAAATTGGGGGCCCCGCCGGGGCGTTCATCGTCATCGTGTACGGCATTGTGGAGCGGTACGGGCTGGCCAACCTGCTGATTTCCACCTTCAGCGCCGGAGTGCTGCTGTTTTTGCTGGGTTTGTTCAAGCTGGGCACGCTGGTGCGCTACGTGCCGGTCAGCGTGGTCATTGGCTTCACCAACGGCATTGCGGTGCTGATCGCCCTGTCCCAGTTGCGCGATGTGCTGGGCCTGAACATCGAAAAAATGCCGGCCGACTTTTTCAGCCAGATCGGCACTCTGGCCCGCCATCTGGACAGTTTCAACCCCTGGGCCTTCCTGCTGGCAGCCCTGTGCGTGTTTGGCCTGTTTTTGTGGCCACGCCTGTGGGCCAGCGAATCGGGTTTTCGCAAAAAGCTCGATGAAATTCAGACCGTCAGTGCGCTCAAGGCCACCTCGCGCGTGCCGGCCCCGGTGATCGCGCTGGTCACGTTGTCGCTGCTGGCCTGGGCGCTGGACATGCCTGTGGACACCATTGGCAGCCGGTTTGGTGGCATCCCCCAAAGCCTACCCGTGTTCCAGTTGCCCGCCTTCAGTTGGGAAACCGTGAAGCTGCTGGTGGTGCCCACCCTCACCCTGGCACTGCTGGGCGCCATCGAATCGCTGCTGTGTGCCCGCGTGGCCGACCAACTGTGCGATGCCCCCAAGCACGACCCCAACCAAGAACTGATGGCCCAGGGCGTGGCGAACGCGGTGGTGCCGTTCTTTGGCGGCATGCCGGCCACCGGCACCATTGCGCGCACCGTCACCAACATCCGCGCGGGCGCCACCTCGCCGGTGGCCGGCATGGTGCACGCCGTCACGCTGGCGGTGGTGGTGCTGGCGGCGGCCCCGCTGGCCAAGCACATTCCCCTGGCGGTGCTGGCCGGGGTGTTGTTGTTCGTGGCCTGGAACATGGGCGAATGGCGCGAATTCGCCCGGCTCAAGCAGTTCAGCCACCACTACAAGCTGATGCTGCTGTCCACTTTTTTCCTCACCGTCATTTTCGACCTCACGGTGGCGGTGGAGTTGGGTCTGGTGCTGGCGGTGGTGTTGTTCGTGCGCCGCCAGAGCGACATTTTCCGGGCCGAAGCCACCGGCGGCGGCGAGCAGCACCTGTTCTACAAGCTCTACGGCTCGCTGTTCTTCGGCGCGGTCGTCAAGATCGACCCCATCGTGCAAGCGGTGGAAAAGTCACCCCAGGCCCTGAGCGTGGTGCTGGACGCCAGCCAGTTGATTTCGCTGGACACCACCGGCCTGGACGCGCTGGAGCAACTGCACAAGGCGCTGGAAAAGCGCGGCGCGCATTTGTGCATGACGGGCCTGAACGACCAGCCGCGCTCGCTGATCGAGCGTTCCGGTTTCGCGGCCAAACTGCACCCCTGGGGGCCGGTGGATCAGCTTGGCTAAAATCGCGGTCAAAACCCGCACCGCCCACACACCATGAACATCTTCGCCCGCCCGCATTACGCCTCTGACGCTACCCAGTTCATCGACTCGCTCAAGCAGCAAAAGCCCGAACTGGAAGCCGAACAGCGCCAAGGCCGCGCCCTGTTGTGGGACAAGCCGGTGGACCGCCAGTTTGCCGCCGACACCCAGGCCGCGCAGGTCAAGCAAAAGCCCTACGTCTACCAGACCGAACCCTCGCTGCGCTGAGGCAAGTCTGGCCGCCACGGGCCGATGAACACCGCGCTGCCCCCGGACGCCGAGCTGCCCCCCGCGTCGCCCGAACAGGTCGAAACCCTGCCCGACACCGTGGACCAGGTGGCGCGGGCGCGGCTGTACGGCGAACCGCTGTTCCAGCTCCCGCAAGACCTGTACATCCCGCCCGATGCGCTGCAGGTTTTTCTGGAAGCGTTTGAAGGCCCGTTGGACCTGCTGCTGTACCTGATTCGCAAGCAGAACTTCAACATCCTCGACATCCCCATGGCCGAGGTCACCCGCCAGTACCTGAGCTACGTGGACCAGGTGCGCGCCCAAAACCTGGAGCTGGCCGGCGAATACCTGTTGATGGCCGCGATGCTGATCGAGATCAAGTCGCGCATGCTGCTACCCCCCAAAAAGGTGGCCGACGGCGAAGAGGCCGAAGACCCCCGCGCCGAACTGGTGCGCCGCCTGCTGGAGTACGAGCAGATCAAGCTGGCGGCCCACCAACTCAACGAGTTGCCGCAACTCGGGCGCGATTTTTTGCGCGCCGAGGTGTTTGTGGAACAGGCGCTGGCGCCCCGCTTCCCCGACGTGTTCCCGCAAGACCTGGCCGACGCCTGGCGCGACATCCTGCGCCGGGCCAAGCTGGTGCAACACCACCGCATCAGCCGCGAAGAACTGAGTGTGCGCGAGCACATGAGCCTGATGTTGCGCCAACTGCACGGCCGCCGCTTTGTGGAATTCGGCGAGCTGTTCGACGTGCGGCGCGGCCACACCGTCATGGTGGTGACCTTCATCGCCATGCTGGAACTGGCCAAGGAAACCCTGATTGAATTGACGCAGGCCGAAGCCTACGCCCCCATTTACGTCCGCCTGGCGTACACCCCGCAATGACCCAACCCACCTCCCACGCTGGCGCCCCAACCCGCCAGTTTGACGTCGTCATCATCGGCAGCGGCCTGGCCGGCCTGAGCACTGCCCTGCTGCTGCCCCCGCACCTGCGCGTGGCCGTGTTGACCAAACGCACCATCGAAGACGGCTCCAGCGGCTGGGCACAGGGCGGCATTGCCGCCGTGCTGGCCGAAGACGACAGCTTCGACGCCCACGTGGATGACACCTTCGTGGCCGGCGCCGGCCTGTGCGACCCGGCGGCCACCCGCTTCACCGTGGAAAACGCGCCCGAGGCCATCGCCTGGCTGCGCGACATGGGCACCCAGTTCACCCTGCACGACGGCGAGTTGCACCTGACCCGCGAAGGCGGCCACAGCCACCGGCGCATCGTGCACGCGGCGGACGCCACCGGCGCCGCCGTGCAGCACACCCTGATCGACCGGGTACACCAGGCGCCCAACGTGCAGGTGTTCGAGACCCACAACCTGGTCGATCTGATTGTGAGCGACAAGCACGGCGGCCAGACCGACGCGCCGCGCCGCTGCCTGGGCGCCTACGCCCTGAACGAAAGCACCGACGCGGTGGAAGCCTTTGTGGCGCCGCACACTGTGTTGTGCACCGGCGGCGCGGGCAAGGTGTACCTGTACACCAGCAACCCCGACACCGCCACCGGCGACGGCATTGCGGCGGCGTGGCGCGCCGGCTGCCGGGTGGCCAACATGGAATTCATCCAGTTCCACCCCACCTGCCTCTACCACCCCAAGGCCAAGAGCTTCCTCATCACCGAGGCGGTGCGCGGCGAAGGCGGCCTGCTGAAATTGCCCGCGCACCTGGGTGGCCACCGCTTCATGCCCGACCACGACCCGCGCGCCGAACTGGCCCCGCGCGATGTGGTGGCACGAGCCATCGACTTCGAGATGAAAAAACACGGCCTGGACTGCGTGTACCTCGACATCTCGCACCAACCGCCCGAATTCCTGCGCGAGCACTTCCCCAACATCCTGGCGCGCTGCGCCGAGCTGGGCATCGACATCACGAAGGAACCGATTCCCGTGGTGCCCGCCGCCCACTACACCTGCGGCGGCGTGGTGACCGACCTGAACGCCCGCACCGACCTGCCCGGCCTGTACGTGGTGGGCGAGGCCAGCTGCACCGGCCTGCACGGCGCCAACCGGCTGGCCAGCAACTCGCTGCTGGAGTGCATGGTGTTTGCGCGCGCGGCGGTGCGCGACATGGCGGCCCAGCCCACGGCAGCCATCCCCGCCATCCGCCCGTGGGACGACAGCCGCGTGATCGACGCCGACGAGCACGTCGTCATCTCGCACAACTGGGACGAACTGCGCCGCTTCATGTGGGACTACGTGGGCATCGTCCGCACCGACAAGCGGCTGGAGCGCGCCGCCCACCGCATTGCGCTGCTCAAGGCCGAGATTCAGGAGTTCTACAAGAGCTTCCACGTCACCCGCGACCTGCTGGAACTGCGCAACCTGGTGGAGGTGGCCGACCTGATCGTGCGCTGTGCCCAGGCACGCAAGGAAAGCCGGGGTCTGCACTTCAGCCGCGACCACACCGGCCTGCTGCCGGAGGCATTGCCCACCGTGCTGGACCCGAACGCGGGCTGAAGCGTTCGGGTGCTTACAGCACTGCGTAACGCCCCGGCTTGTGGTTGATGGCGATGAACAGGTTCATCACCACCGCCGCCAGCACCGACCACGCCACCTGCTGCGGTTCCACCACCGTGAGCGCCAGCAGCACGATGGTGCAGTCGATGCCCATTTGCACCTTGCCGGCGCGCCAACCGCGCTCCTGCTGCAGGTACAGGCTGATGATGGTGGCCCCACCCAGACTGGCGTGGTGCCGCGCCAGAAACAAACAACCCGAGCCCAGCAGCAAACCGCCCAGCACGGCGGCGTATGCCGGATGCAGCCGCTCGATGGCGAACAACTGCGGCGACCACTGCGTCAGCGCCGACAGCAGCGTGATGGCCAAAAAGGTCTTGAGCGTGAACTCGCGCCCCATGCGCCGCCAGGCAAACCAGTAGAACGGCAGGTTGATGAGGAAAAACCACTGCCCCAGCCCCCAACCGGTGGCGTAGTGCAGCACGAAGGCCGCGCCGGCCGTGCCGCCGGTGAGCAGACCGGACTGCGTGAACAAGATCAGCGCCAGCGACACAAACAACGTGCCGGTGAAAATGGCCTGGGCGTCTTCAAAGACGGTGAGGGTTTGGACAGGCGAGGTGGTGGTGTTCATGACGTAGGGGCTTGGCAGGAATCATGCCATTCAGACGGTCCCTCAGCATCCCCCATCGACGGGATTTGTCATCGGCAGACCGGACCACTACAATCCTCAATGCTCCGGGGTGTCCACATGGTGTGGGCTGAGATGGCAATGCCGAACCCGAGAACTTGATCCGGTTCATACCGGCGGAAGAAGAGCTGTCGAAACCCGCGTTGTGTGGGCACCCGTGCTGGCCTTGGCGCCACCATGGGGCCGCGCCACCGGGGCGACCTTCGGAGCACCCACCCTGTCACCGAAGGAGACCGCCCCGTGAACGCCCCAGCCGACAAGTTCCACGCCACCACCGCCCAGGTGGACCAGGCCGCCATCCAGCCGCTGCCCAATTCCCGCAAGGTCTACGTCGAAGGCTCGCGCGCCGACATCCAGGTGCCCATGCGCGAGATCCGCCAGAGCGACACGCCCGCCGCCTTCGGTGCCGAGCCCAACCCGCCCATCTTCGTCTACGACTGCTCCGGCCCCTACACCGATCCGGCCGCGCGCATCGACATCCGCCAGGGCCTGCCCGCCCTGCGCCAGCAGTGGATCGAAGAGCGCAACGACACCGAAGTGCTGCCCGGCCTGAGCAGCGAATACGGCCGCGCACGCGCCACCGACCCCAAGCTCGACGAGCTGCGCTTCCCTGGCCTGCACCGCCAGCCGCGCCGTGCCCTGCCCGGCAAGAACGTGACGCAGATGCACTACGCAAGACTAGGCATCATCACGCCCGAGATGGAATACATCGCCATCCGCGAGAACATGCGCCGCCGCGAGTACCTGGAATCCCTGAAAGCCGCCGGCCCCACCGGGCAGAAGATGGCCGCCATGATCGGCCGCCAGCACCCCGGCCAGAGCTTCGGCGCCAGCATTCCCGCCGAGATCACCCCCGAATTCGTGCGTGACGAAGTGGCCCGCGGCCGCGCCATCATCCCCAACAACATCAACCACCCCGAGTCCGAGCCGATGGTCATCGGCCGCAACTTCCTGGTCAAGATCAACGCCAACATCGGCAACTCGGCGCTGGGTTCCTCCATCAACGAGGAAGTGGACAAGATGACCTGGGCCATCCGCTGGGGTGGCGACACGGTGATGGACCTGTCCACCGGCAAGAACATCCACGAAACGCGCGAGTGGATCGTGCGCAACTCGCCCGTGCCCATCGGCACCGTGCCCATCTACCAGGCGCTGGAAAAGGTCAATGGCAAGGCCGAAGACCTGACCTGGGAAATCTTCCGCGACACGCTGATCGAGCAGGCCGAACAGGGCGTGGACTACTTCACCATCCACGCGGGCGTGCTGCTGCGCTACATCCCGCTCACGGCCAACCGCATGACGGGCATCGTCAGCCGGGGCGGCTCCATCATGGCCAAGTGGTGCCTGGCGCACCACAAGGAAAGCTTCCTCTACACCCACTTCGAGGACATCTGCGAAATCATGAAGGCCTACGACGTGGCCTTCAGCCTGGGCGACGGCCTGCGCCCCGGCTCCATCTACGACGCCAACGACGAAGCCCAGCTGGGTGAACTCAAGACCCTGGGCGAACTCACGCAGATCGCCTGGAAGCACGACGTGCAGGTGATGATCGAAGGCCCCGGCCATGTGCCCATGC
>CAZSZN010000162.1:0-6563 GCA_964610405.1 uncultured Macromonas sp.
TGTACAACCAGCGGCCGGTGGGCAAGTTCAAGCTCAACGTCTGCACCAACCTGCCGTGTACCCTGCGTGACGGCGGCAAGGCGCTGCAGTTCCTGGAAAAGAAACTGGGCATTCACATGGGTGAAACCACGGCCGATGGCCTGTTCACCCTGCAGCAAAGCGAATGTCTGGGCGCTTGCGCCGATTCGCCCGTGTTGCTGGTGAATGACCGCCACATGTGCAGTTTCATGAGCAACGACAAGCTTGACCAGTTGATCCAGGGGCTCAAGGCTGCGGAGGGTCAAGCATGAACGCCCATCAAGTGCTCGAACAGTTCCAGGCCCAAGGCCTGGAGACCTGTTTCCACGGTCGCCACATCAATCCGCAGATTTACGCGGGTTTGAACGGCAGCAACTGGTCGATCAAGGACTATGAAGCGCGTGGTGGTTACCAGGCGCTGCGCAAGATTCTGGCTCAGGACGGCGGCGAAGGTCTGACGCAAGACCAGGTGATCGCCACCATGAAGGAGTCGGCACTGCGCGGTCGCGGTGGCGCCGGCTTCCCGACCGGCCTGAAGTGGAGCTTCATGCCCCGCCAGTTCCCGGGCGTCAAGCACCTCGTCTGCAATTCGGACGAGGGCGAGCCGGGCACCTGCAAGGACCGCGACATCCTGATGTACAACCCGCACATCGTGATCGAGGGCATGATCATTGCCGCGTACGCGATGGGCATTGCGGTGGGTTACAACTACATCCACGGCGAAATCTTTCAGGTGTACGAGCGGTTCGAGGCCGCATTGGAAGAAGCACGCGCCGCAGGTTACCTGGGTGACCGCATCATGGGCTCGAACTTCTCGTTCCAGCTCCATGCTCACCATGGGTTTGGCGCCTACATCTGCGGTGAAGAAACCGCGTTGCTCGAATCGCTGGAAGGCAAAAAAGGCCAGCCGCGCTTCAAGCCGCCGTTCCCGGCCAGTTTCGGCCTGTACGGCAAGCCCACCACCATCAACAACACCGAGACCTTCGCGGCGGTGCCCTGGATCATCCGCCACGGCGGCCAGGCTTACCTCGAATGTGGCAAGCCGAACAACGGCGGTACCAAGATCTTCTCGGTCAGCGGTGACGTGGAGCGCCCCGGCAACTACGAGATTCCGCTCGGCACCCCGTTCAGCAAACTGTTGGAACTGGCCGGTGGCGTGCGCGCGGGCCGCCAGTTGAAGGCGGTGATTCCCGGAGGCTCGTCCGCCCCGGTGTTGCCGGCGAACATCATCATGGACTGCACGATGGACTACGACTCCATCAGCAAAGCCGGTTCCATGCTGGGCTCGGGCGCGGTCATCGTGATGGACGATTCCCGCTGTATGGTCAAGTCGCTGCAGCGCTTGAGCTATTTCTACATGCACGAATCGTGCGGCCAGTGCACGCCGTGCCGTGAAGGCACCGGCTGGCTGTGGCGCATGGTGGATCGGATTGAACGCGGCGAGGGCAAACCCAGCGATCTGGCCTTGCTCGACAACGTGGCCGAGAACATCATGGGCCGCACCATCTGCGCCCTGGGTGACGCGGCCGCCATGCCGGTGCGCGGCATGATCAAGCACTTCCGCCACGAGTTCGAGCACCACATCGAACACAAGACCTGCATGGTCCCGGCCTACGTTTGAGGCAAGCACAAATGGTTGAAATCGAACTCGACGGCAAGAAGGTGGAGGTTCCGCCGGGCAGCATGGTGATGCATGCGGCCGACAAGGCGGGCACTTACATTCCCCACTTCTGCTACCACAAGAAGCTCTCCATCGCCGCCAACTGCCGCATGTGCCTGGTGGACGTGGAAAAGGCCCCCAAACCCATGCCCGCGTGCGCCACACCGGTGACGCAAGGCATGATCGTGCGCACCAAATCCGACAAGGCCATCAAGGCCCAACAGTCGGTGATGGAGTTCCTGCTGATCAACCACCCGCTGGATTGCCCGATCTGCGACCAGGGCGGTGAATGCCAGTTGCAGGACTTGGCGGTGGGTTACGGCGGTGGTGCTTCGCGCTACGAAGAAGAAAAGCGCGTGGTGTTCCACAAGGACGTGGGCCCGCTGATTTCCATGCAGGAAATGAGCCGCTGCATCCATTGCACCCGTTGCGTGCGCTTCGGCCAGGAAATCGCCGGCGTCATGGAACTGGGCATGCCCCACCGTGGCGAGCACTCCGAAATCGAGACCTTCGTGGGTCAGAGCGTCGATTCCGAACTCTCGGGCAACATGATCGACATTTGCCCGGTGGGTGCGCTCACCAGCAAGCCGTTCCGTTACCAGGCTCGCACCTGGGAACTCTCGCGCCGCAAGAGCGTGAGCCCGCACGATTCCACCGGCGCCAACCTGATCGTTCAGGTCAAGGCCAACCAGGTGATGCGCGTGGTGCCGCTGGAAAACGAAGCGGTCAACGAATGCTGGATTGCCGACCGTGATCGCTTCTCCTACGAGGCGCTCAACGGTACGGACCGCTTGACCCAGCCGATGCTGAAGCAGGGCGGCGAGTGGAAGACGGTCGATTGGCAGACCGCGTTGGAATACGTGGCCAACGGTTTGAAGCAGGTGCAGTCGGAGCAGGGCGCCTCGGCCATCGGTGTGATCGCCAGCCCGCACAGCACGGTGGAAGAGTTGTACCTGGCCGGCGCCTTGGTGCGCGGCCTGGGCAGCCAGAACATCGATACCCGCCTGCGTGCGGCCGATTACACCCATACCGCACCGGCCGGCGCGGCCCGCTGGTTGGGTTTGCCCATTGCGGAACTGTCCTCGCTGGACCGTGTGCTGGTCGTCGGTTCCAACCTGCGCAAAGACCACCCGTTGTTCGCACAGCGCATTCGCCAGGCCGCCCGCAAGGGTGCGCAGGTGAACGTGCTCTGGGCCGCCGCCCAGGATTGGGCCTTGCCCGTGGCCAACTCGGTGCAAGCCGACGCCGGCTACTGGACCGTCGCGCTGGCCGGTATTGCCGCCGCCGTGGCCGAAGCGAACGGCGTGGCCGCCCCGGCGAACGTGCAAGTCACCGCCGAAGCCCGTGCCATCGCAGCTTCCCTGTTGTCGGGCGAGCGCAAAGCCGTGTTGCTGGGCAACGCGGCCGCTCACCACGAGCAAGCGTTCAGCCTGCTGGCCTTGGCGCAGTGGATCGGCACCCAGACGGGTGCCCGCGTGGGTTACCTGACCGAAGCCGCCAACACGGTGGGGGCTCAATTGGTGCAGGCCCTGCCCGGCGACGGTGGCCTGAACGCCACCCAGATGCTGACGGGCGGGCTGAAAGCGGCCCTTCTGCTGAATGTGGAACCGGGTGCTGACACCGCCGTGTGCACCCAGGGACTGCAGCAGACCGACATGGTCGTGACCCTGAGCCCTTTCAAGGCGAATCTGGAGATCAGCGACGTGCTGTTGCCGATCGCGCCGTTCACCGAAACTTCGGGTTCCTTCGTGAACGCCGAAGGCCGCCTGCAGAGCTTCCACGCGGTGGTCAAGCCCCTGGGCGAGACCCGTCCGGCCTGGAAGGTGCTGCGTGTGTTGGCCAACCTGCTGGGTCTGTCGGGTTTCGACGCCGAATCGTCGCAGGCCGTGCTGGCCCAGGCCTTGCCTGGTGTGGACGCCGGTTCGGTGGTGGATGCTACCCGTCTGAACAACCGCACATCGGCCGCCATCGACACCACCGTGACCGGTGGCACACCGTGTGTCGCAGCGATTTACCAGCTCGATGGCTTGGTGCGTCGCGCACCGTCGCTGCAGTTGACCGCCGACGGCCGTGCCACTCAGGCGACTGAAGAGGGAGTGTGCGCATGATCGATGCGATGTACAACGGCGGTCTGAACCTGATCGCCGCCACCTGGTGGCAGACCGGTGCCTGGCCGGTGCTGTGGAACCTGATCAAGATCGTGGCCGTTCTGGCTCCGCTGATGGGTGCCGTGGCCTACCTCACCCTGTGGGAGCGCCGTCTGCTGGGCTTCATGCAAGTGCGCCTGGGCCCGAACCGGGTCGGCCCGTTTGGTCTGTTGCAGCCGATCGCCGATGCGCTCAAACTGCTCAGCAAGGAGCTCATCAACCCGACCGCAGCTTCCAAAGGGCTGTTCCGTCTGGGCCCGATCATGGCCATCATGCCGGCGCTGGCGGCTTGGGTGGTGGTGCCCTTCGGCCCCGAAGCGGTGCTGGCCAACGTCAACGCCGGTTTGTTGGTGATCCTGGCCATCACTTCTATCGAGGTGTACGGTGTGATCATTGCGGGCTGGGCGTCGAACTCCAAATACGCCTTCCTGGGGGCGCTGCGTGCTTCCGCCCAGATGGTGAGCTACGAATTGGCGATCGGTTTCTGCTTCCTGGTGGTGGTCATGACCGCTGGCAGCCTGAACCTGGCCGAGATCGTGGCTTCGCAGAACCGCGGCATGGCGGCCGACATGGGCCTGAATTTCCTGTCCTGGAACTGGTTGCCGTTGTTGCCCATTTTCATGGTCTATCTGATTTCCGGCGTGGCCGAGACCAACCGCCATCCTTTTGACGTGGTCGAGGGTGAGGCCGAAATCGTGGCCGGTCACATGGTCGAGTATTCGGGCATGGGCTTCGCCATCTTTTTCCTGGCCGAATACGCCAGCATGTGGCTGATTTCCATCCTCGCAGTGCTGATGTTCCTGGGCGGCTGGGCGTCGCCCATCGACAGCGCGGTGTTCAACTGGATTCCGGGCTGGATCTGGCTGGGCCTGAAAACCTTCATCGTGGTGTCCATGTTCATCTGGATCCGCGCCACTTTCCCCCGCTTCCGCTACGACCAGATCATGCGTCTGGGCTGGAAGGTCTTCATTCCCGTCACGCTGGTCTGGCTGTTGCTGGTTGGCGCGGTGATGCAGACGTCCTGGAACATCTGGAAGTAAAGAGGCCACACGCATGTCTGCCACCGCTGTTGCGCCCTTCTCGTTGAAGGACTTTCTCAAGAGTTTCCTGCTGGTTGAACTGTTCAAGGGCATGGCCCTGACCGGCCGCTACGCCTTGCGCCGCAAGGTCACGGTCCAGTTCCCCGAGGAAAAGACCCCGTTGTCGCCGCGTTTCCGTGGCCTGCACGCCCAGCGTCGTTACGAAAACGGCGAAGAGCGTTGCATCGCCTGCAAACTGTGTGAGGCGGTCTGCCCGGCCATGGCCATCACCATCGAGTCCGACGTGCGCGATGACGGCACCCGCCGCACCACGCGTTACGACATCGACCTGACCAAGTGCATCTTCTGCGGGTTCTGCGAAGAAGCCTGCCCGGTCGATGCCATCGTCGAGACCCAGATCCTCGAATACCACGGCGAAAAACGCGGCGACCTCTATTTCACCAAAGAGATGCTGCTGGCCGTGGGCGACCGCTACGAAGCGGACATTGCGGCGGCCAAGGCGGCCGACGCCAAGTACCGCTGAAAGGCCAAGCGAGAACAACATGGATTATCAAGCGGGCTTTTTCTACCTGTTTTCTGCGGTGCTGCTGTTTGCAGCCTTCCGCGTCGTGACCGCGCGCAACCCGGTGCACGCGGTGCTGTACCTGATGCTGGCGTTTTCCCAGGCCGCTGCTTTGTGGTTGTTGCTCAAGGCGGAGTTCCTGGGCATCACCCTGGTGCTGGTTTACCTGGGTGCGGTGATGGTGCTGTTCCTGTTCGTGGTGATGATGCTCGACATCAACGTCGATGCCTTGCGCCAGGGCTTCTGGAAGCACTTCCCATTGGCGCTCATTTTGGGGGGGCTGGTCAGTGCCGAACTGATCGCCGTGTTGTGGGTCGGCTTCCCGACCATGACGGTGGACGCCGCAGCGGCCGTGTCGGGCATGCACGCGCCCGATCATTCCAACACCCGTGAGTTGGGCAAGCTGCTGTACAGCCAGTACACCTACCCGGTCGAAGTGGCTGCGGTCATCCTGCTGCTTGCCATGGTCGCCGCCATTGCGTTGACCCTGCGCCAGCGCAAAGAGAGCAAGGCCATTGATCCGGCCATCCAAGTGCGCGTGAAGGCCGAGGACCGCCTGGTGGTGGTGCCCGTGGCCGCGACGCCCAAAGCCGCTGCCCCAGAGCAGCCGAACGAGGAGGGCAAGACGTCATGACGTCGTTGACATTGGGACATTTCCTGTCGCTGGGCGCCATTTTGTTCGCCTTGTCGGTGGTGGGCATCTTCCTGAACCGCAAGAACCTGATCGTGCTGCTGATGGCCATCGAGCTGATGCTGCTGGCGGTCAACATGAACTTCGTGGCCTTCTCCTACTTCCTGGGTGACTTGCACGGCCAGATCTTTGTGTTCTTCATCCTGACGGTGGCCGCTGCCGAATCGGCGATCGGCCTCGCGATTTTGGTGCTGCTGTTCCGCAACCGTGCGTCCATCAACGTGGACGAACTCAACACGCTCAAGGGCTGAGGCTCAAGGGTTTTACGCAAAGTCACAACGATGAGTACAAGCCTTTCTGCAAGCACACTGCTGGCGGTGCCATTGGCACCGTTGGTGGGCTCGGCGCTGGCCGGCATCCTGGGCACCCAGTTCGGGGGCAACGTCATTGGCCGTCGCGCCTCGCACAGCCTGACGATTCTGGGCGTGTTGGTCGCCTTCATCCT
>CAZSZN010000162.1:6573-6806 GCA_964610405.1 uncultured Macromonas sp.
TGTCGGCGCTGACGCTCAAGAGCGTGGCCCTCGACGGCGCGCGCTTCAATGAAACCATCTATGAGTGGATGGTGATCGGCGGGTTGAAGATGGAAATCGGCTTCATGGTCGATGGCCTGACCGCGATGATGATGTGCGTGGTCACCTTCGTGTCGTTGATGGTGCACCTCTACACCATCGGCTACATGGAAGAAGACGCCGGCTACAACCGCTTCTTTGCCTACATCTCGCTG
>CAZSZN010000163.1:0-6805 GCA_964610405.1 uncultured Macromonas sp.
AGTGGCGGCACGCATCTTCGGGCAGACCGACGCGGCGACCACCGCTTACGCCCACCGGCTCGGTTTGGCGTTCCAGCTCACCAACATCGTGCGCGACGTGGGCGAAGACGCGGTGCGTGGGCGCATCTACCTGCCGATCAACGAGCTGCAGCAGTTCGACGTGAAGGCGCACGAACTGC
Organism: uncultured Macromonas sp.; assembly: GCA_964610405.1. Lineage (GTDB taxonomy): Bacteria > Pseudomonadota > Gammaproteobacteria > Burkholderiales > Burkholderiaceae_C > CAZGDZ01. The sequence goes on from CAZSZN010000163.1 coordinate 180, forward strand.
TCAAGCGCGGCACCCAGAGCGACGGCACCTTCCCCCAACGTTTCGAGGCGCTGATGCGCTTCCAGATCGAGCGGGCGTTGAACACCTACCAGCAGGCCCTGGACCTGCTGCCTGCAGCCGACCGCCACGCGCAGAAGCCGGGGCTGATGATGGCCAGCATCTACCGCACCTTGCTGCGCGAAATCGCCACCGACCCGCAACTCGTGCTGACCCGCCGTGTCAGCCTGACGCCGCTGCGCAAGTTCTGGCTGGCCTGGAAGGTGCAGGCCCTGGGCCGGCTGTGAAGGAGGCGCGCAACGTGCGCCGCGTGGCCGTGGTGGGTGGCGGTTGGGCCGGGCTGGCGGCGGCGGTGGAGGCCGTGGCGCAGGGCATGGAGGTGACCGTGTTCGAAGCCTCGCGCCACTGGGGCGGGCGGGCGCGCCGCCTGGAACTGCCCCTCCCCAAATCCGACACCGGCTCGATATCGGCCTTGGGCGAGTCGCAAAGCAGCAGCATCGCGGTGGACAATGGCCAGCACATCCTGATCGGCGCCTACACCGCCACGCTGCAACTGATGGCCCGCGTGGGCGTCAAGCTGGATGAGGCGCTGCACGCCATGCCCCTGGCGCTGCCCTTTCCCGATGGGTCGGGTTTGGCCTGCCCGCAGTGGGCCCGGCGTTGGCCCGCCCCGTTGGACACGTTGGCCACCATCGCCCAAGCGCGCGGCTGGACTTGGGCCGACCGCTGGGCCTTCGTCAAGGTCGCCACGAACTGGCGGCTGCGGGGCTTCCGCTGCTCGCCCACCCTGACGGTGCAAGCCTTGTGCAACGACCTGCCGCGCCGGGTGGTGGACGACCTGATCGACCCCTTGTGCGTGGCGGCCTTGAACACACCCGCCGACCAAGCCAGTGCCCAGGTGTTTTTGCGTGTGCTGCGCGATGCGTTGCTGGGCGAGGGTTATGGCCCCTGGCGCAGCGCCGACCTGCTGCTGCCGCGACAAGACTTGGGCCAGTTGCTGCCCGACGCAGCCGTCGCCTGGCTGACCGAACGCGGGGCCCACCTGCATTTGGGTGCTCGGATCACTGCCCTGCGCGCGACGGCTGAAGGACGCTGGGCATTGCACGGCACACCGCCACCGGCCAACGCACACGATGGACCTGAAACGCTGTTCGACGACGTGGTGCTGGCCTGCCCCCCGCGCCATGCCGCCGCTGTGTTGACCACGCTGCGACAGACCCCAGCATGGACCGAAGCCTTGCAAGGCTGGTGCGACCAAGCCCAGGCCTTTGAGTACGAGGCCATCGGCACCGTTTACGCCTGGGCAACGGGCGCCCCCTGGCCCCAACCGCACCCCATGCTGGCGCTGCGCGGCAGCCCAGCCCAGTTTGTGTTTGACCGTGGCCAACTCGGCGGGCCCACCGGGCTGCTGGCGTTCGTGGCCAGCGCCTGGAGCGGCACGGTACAAGACCTGGAAACCCAAGTGCGCCAGCAAGCCCAGCAGCAACTGGGTCTGACCGATTTGAACATCCTGGGCACCGTGGTGGAAAAGCAGGCCACTTTCGCCTGCACCCCTGGTCTGCGCCGGCCTGGCCTCAACCTGGCATCTGGGCTGTGGGCAGGCGGGGATGCGATCGAGGGCCCCTACCCCGCGACGCTCGAAGGCGCGGTGCGCAGCGGGCAAGCCGCGGTGCGGGCGTTGGCGGCGACTCAAACGCTGCGCGCGGCCTCTTTCAACGCCAGGTGAGCTTCCCGCTGCACGCACCGCATCACCCAATCCAGGGTCAATGGAAACTGCTCCATCATGCTGCGTGCCGGACGGGCCCAGTTGACCACACTGGCCACACACACATCGGCCACGGTGAAGCGCGCTGCGGCCAGGTAAGCCTGCCCTTGGGCTTGCTGGGCGTACAGGTGCTGCTCCAACACCCTCAACGGCACTTTCAGACGCTTTTCCGCCTGCTCGGCCAATTCGGGTTTGCGCTGCTCTGCGGGCATGGTCATGCGGTGCATCAACACGGTCAGGGCGTCTTTTTCCAGCTCGGTCACGGTCCAGAAGGCCCAGCGTAACGCCTCTGCATCCTCGCGCGCGGTGGCGGGTGCCAGGTCCGAGCCGTCACCCCGCCCATGGTGGCGGGCCAGGTACAGCGCACACGCCATCGACTCCCACACCACCACATCACCTTCGGGCCGTTGATCGAGCAACACCGGAATGTGGCCATTGGGGTTGAGCTGCAAAAACTCGGGCGTTCGGGTGGCGCCGCCCAGGTAAGGCGTGCGCACATGGCGGAAGTCCAGGCCCAGTTCGCGCGCCACCCACAAAGGGCGCACCGCGCGCGAGGCGACAATGCCGTGGATCGTCAACGTCATTCGGTGTCTCCGGTCAGGTCAAGCTGCAAATGCCGACACAAAGTCAGCAGGTCGGGCACGCTCAGGTGGGGCTGGCGGTGCGGGTCGCTCCAGACGTGGCCTTCGCGATTCACCCACACGGTTTGCATGCCCACCGCGCAGGCCCCCAGCACGTCCAACGCCGGATCGTCCCCAATGTGCAGCACGTCTTGCAGGGCCACGCCGGCGCAATCGGCGGCCACCTCAAAAATGCGGGGGTGCGGCTTGCCCACGCCCACTTCCCGGGCGCTGACTTTCCCGTGGAAATGCGCCCCGATGCCCACCCGGTGCACGTCGGCATTGCCGTTCGAGACGGCCACCACCGGGAACTGGCGGGCCAGTGCTTGCAGCGCCGGCAAGGCATCGTCGTAGAAAGACACCCGCTGGCGTTGCTCGAAGAACACCTCGAACGCGGGATCGGCCAGCGTGGGGTCGTCACCCGCGTGCACTAGGGCCCGGCGGATGGCTTCGCGGCGCTGCCAACTCAAGTCGTGGGCCATGTGGGTGCTGTCGCGGCTGACCTGGGCGCGCACCTCATGCCGCACCTGGGGGTCGGCCAGGTAGCGCGCCGTGGCGGGCGCATGCTGCGCCAGCCAGTCCTGCAAGGTCTGTTCGGCTTGGTGGATGGTGGGCCACACCGGCCACAAGGTGTCGTCCAGGTCCAGGGTGATGGCCCGTATGCGTGAAAGGTCGAGCATAGGTGGGGGAGAATACCGCATGGCTTTTCGCAAAGAACCCCCGTACACCCATGGCCAGGCGGCACGCATTGGCATTTTGTTGTGCAACCTGGGCACCCCCGAAGCCCCCACCGCGCCGGCCTTGCGGCGTTACCTGGGCCAGTTTCTGGCCGACCCTCGGGTGGTGGAAATTCCCAAGCCCATCTGGTGGCTCATCCTGCACGGCATCATCCTGAGGGTGCGGCCCGCCAAATCGGCCGCCAAGTACGCCACCATCTGGACGCCCGAAGGCTCGCCCCTGAAAGCCTGGACCGAAAAGCAGGCCAAGCTGCTCGGCGGCTACCTGGGCGAGCGCGGTCACCGGGTGGACGTGCGCTGGGCCATGCGCTACGGCCAACCGTCCATCGAAAGCCAGCTCGACGCCATGAAGGCCGACGGTTGCACCCGCATCCTGGTGCTGCCCGCTTACCCGCAGTACTGCGCTGCCACCACCGCCAGCGTGTTCGACATGGTGTTCGGCTGGGGGCAAAAAGTGCGACAGTTGCCGGAGTTCCGCTTCGTCAACCACTACCACGACGATGCGCTGTACATCAACGCCCTGAAGACTTCGGTGCAACAGCATTGGATGGCGCACGGCCGCCCCGACAAACTGGTCATGAGCTTCCACGGCATGCCGGAACGCACGCTGCACCTGGGCGACCCCTACCACTGCGAATGCCACAAAACCGGCCGCCTGCTGGCCGAAGCGCTGGGCCTGAAGAAAGACGAGTACGTCGTCACCTTCCAGTCGCGTTTTGGCAAAGCCAAATGGCTGGAGCCCTACACCGAGCCGACGTTGATCGCCCTGGCCAAAGCCGGCATCAAGCGGGCCGACGTGATCTGCCCCGGCTTTGCGGTGGACTGCATCGAAACCCTGGAAGAAATTGACCAGGAAGCGCGCGAGGCGTTCTTGCACGCGGGTGGGGAAAGCTTCCATTACATCCCCTGCCTGAACGACAGCACCCCGGGCATGCGCGCCCTGGCCAACCTGTGCGAACAACACCTGGCTGGATGGCCGACGCAGGTAACGCCCGATGTCCAGGTCGCCCAGCAAACCCAAGCACGGGCGAAGGCACTGGGCGCGGCCCAGTAAAGCACCGGCGATGGGACAGCTCCGCATTCAACGCGCGCACCAGCTGGGATGGGACGGTGCGCGCCAGTTGGCCCACACCTGGGCCACTGAAGCCGAAGCCCGCTGGCGCCTGCCGTGCGAAACGACACGACTGGACGACCACGACCGCATGACCTTTCGCGGACCGGGCGTACAGGGGGAAATGCAGGTCTGGCCTGACCGCTTCGAGTTGCAGTTGCAACTGGGTTTTCTGCTCAGCGCCTACCAAAGCCGGGTTGAAGCGGAGATCCAGCGCCAGCTGGACCTTCAACTGGGCCCAACCCCAGCCGACCGCTAAGCGCGGCGGGCACTCAGGCCGTCAAAACAGGTCGCCATCACAAGCCGGACGATCTCATCGTCCGAGAACTGGCCAGTGCCCCGCAAAAAGTCCACCACCGGGTCGCAGGCCCGCGCATACACGGTGTAGAGCACCGCGATCGGGGGCAAGTCGGCCTGAATGTCACCCGCCGCCTGCGCTTCTTCGATCCACCCGCCCAAGTGCTCGCTGATCTCGACCAGCAACCCCATGTAGGCGCCATTCACCATCAACGCCGAACGCAGGCTGGAGTTTTCGCTCGGCAGCGACGGCATCTCGCCGGCCAACTGGGCGCGCAACAGCCAATCCACCACCGCTCGCAAGCGCTGCACGGCCGGCAAATTGGGCGATACCGTCCGCAAAAAGTCGTGCGCGCGCGACATCACCCGCACCATCGCCGCCCCGGCCAACTCCTCTTTGCTGGAGAAATGCCGGTACAGACTGGCCTTCGCCATGCCCGCCTCCACCGCCACTTCGTCCACCGTCATGGCGTCGAAACCTTTGTCGGCCAACAACCGATGCACCGCCGCCACGATGGCTTCCTCCCGCGCCTCGTGCATCTGGGCGCGAAAACTTTTTTTCAGTGGCGCTGGAGGCGTGTCCAACAAGGGGGTACGGGCATTCATAAGGGCATTGTGGATCAGTGCGCTGGGTGGATCAGCCGAAAAACCATACTAACAGATCAAATATTGAACCGATCAGTCTAATTTCAAACTATTAAGTTAATATTCAACCACGCCAGTTGCAAAAGGCGTTCTCAATCACTCAACCCTCTCTTTGCACGGAGTCTGAAATGAAGAAACTGCTGATCGCTTCTTTGATGGGCCTGGGCGCCTTGACCGCCAAGGCCGCCGACATCGTGGACACCGCCGTGGCCGCAGGCTCTTTCAAAACCCTGGTGGCGGCGGTGCAGGCCGCGGGCTTGGTCGAGACGCTCAAAGGCCCCGGCCCCTTCACCGTGTTTGCCCCCACCGACGAAGCCTTCGCCAAAGTGCCGAAAGCTCAACTGGACGCCCTGCTGAAAGACAAGGCCGCACTGACGAAAGTGCTGACCTACCACGTGGTGCCGGGCAAAGTCATGGCCGCCAACGTGGCGGCGGGCAAGGTGAAAACCGTGCAAGGTGCCGAGCTGACCGTCTCCACCATGGGCGGCGTGAAAGTGGACAACGCGAACGTCGTCAAGACCGATGTGGTGGCCAGCAATGGCGTGATTCACGTGATCGACACGGTGGTCATGCCGAAGTAAGCACCGCAGTCCCGGACAGCACCACCCACACGGCCTCCCCACGCGGGAGGCTTTTTTGCGTTTGCAACGCTCAGTCGGCCATGGGCGTGCTAAGGTTTTGCCCATGAAACCGTCGGCCACCGATACCAACGACAAGGTACGCCTGGACAAATGGCTCTGGGCGGCACGCTTCTTCAAGACCCGCAGCCTCGCGGCCGACGAAATCGACAAAGGGCGGGTGAAGGTGAACGGCCAGCCCGCCAAAGCGTCGCGCGAACCCCGGGTGGGCGACGAGATCGAATTCAAGGCCGGCTACAGCAGCCGCACTGTGGTGGTGAAAGCGCTGAGCGCGGCACGCGGACCGGCGCCGCAAGCGGCCTTGCTGTACGAGGAAACCGCAGCGTCGGTCTTGGCTCGAACAGAAGCCGCTGAACAACGCCGACTCGCCCCCGAACCGGCCCACGCCATCGAACAAGGCCGCCCCACCAAACGTGACCGGCGCCAGCTGCAGGGCTGGCAATCTGGCGAAACGCGCCACCCTGCCGAGTGGAACGACCGCTGGAGCGCATCGCTGGACGATTGAAATCAGGGTTTACCCGTCGAAAGGGACAGTTGTCGGTCGGCCGACAAACCCAGGCCGATCGGCCGCCTAAAATCGCTGCGTCGTCGACAGTTGGGTGCAAGCCTGCTGATCGTGCCTTTCCTTGTTCGAGAACACCGCATGAAAACCCCCTCCACTCTCCTGGAACAGCATGGCCCGCGCGAGGCCATGGAGTACGACGTGGTCATCGTCGGTGGCGGCCCGGCCGGTCTGTCCACCGCCATCCGCCTGAAGCAACTCGCCACCGAGAAGGGCGGCGAATGCAACGTCTGCGTGCTCGAAAAAGGCTCCGA
>CAZSZN010000164.1:0-6725 GCA_964610405.1 uncultured Macromonas sp.
GTTGTTGCGGGCCGAGGCGGACGTGAAGGCCTTGGCCTGCGCGGCTTCGATGGTGTGCGGGCCGGCGTTGTCGGCGCGCTGCAGCGCGCGCAGCTGGCCGGCGCGATCGACGACCACGGCGGTGACGTTGTGGCCGCCGCTCAGGCACGCGGCAACGGAGCCGGCGGCCAGCTGGTTGGCGAGCTCGAGCGACATGTTGCGCTCGGTGCGAACCATCTGCGCCTGGGCGGTGCCGAAGGCGGCGCCGGCGGCCAGGACGGCGAAAGTGAGGGTGGCGATGCGGGGGGTCTTCATGAGCGGCTCCAAAGGGGATGCGGGTTGACTTCGGCCTGGGCCGGCACTGCCTTTCGGCGCCGGTTCAGCCTTGGACGCCATTCTTTGAAGACCACCCCCGGCGCACCATCCGCACGCACCGTGCATGGCACCCGTAGGTCTACGGATGGCGGGCGTTCCCCCTCCGGCCGGCGGCGGCGCCGGCCCGGCCGCCGCCTCCTCGTCCACCAGCTGCGCGTAGGCGCGGATCATCTGTGCCAGCGTCTGCACCTGCAGCTTGGCGCACAGGTGCGCGCGGTGGGTCTCCACCGTGCGCGGCGACAGTTCCAGCGCGCGGCCGATCTCCTTGTTGGTCAGGCCCTCGATGATCAGGCCCAGCACCTCGCGTTCGCGCTCCGACAGTTGGGCGTAGCGTTCGCGGGCGCTGCGGTCGGCCTGCTGGCGCTGGCGCGACTTCACGTGCTGGCGCACCGCTTGTTGCAGCGCTTCGATCAGGCGTTCGTCATCGACCGGCTTTTCGAGGAACTCCGCCGCTCCGGCCTTGAACGCGCGTCGGCACATCTCCACCGTGCCGTGGCCGGTCAGCATGATCACCGGCTGGTCCACGCCCTGCGCTGCCAGGGTGTCCAGCACCGACAGGCCACTGAGGCCGGGCATGCGGACGTCTAGCACGATGGCGCCCACCGATTCGCGGTCGAACCGGTCCAGGAAATCCTGTGGGTGGCTCCAGGGCTGTACCCGCAGGCCCACCGTGGCGATCAGCAGCGCCAGGCTGTCGCGCACGGCCTGGTCGTCGTCGATGAGCTGGATCAGCGGGGACAGCGGGGTGTTCATGGCGGGGCCATCGGCAGGGTGAGGGTGAATTCCGCCCCGCCCGCGTCGTGGTTGCGGGCGGTGAGCGAGCCGCCCAGGTTGGTGGCGAGGGTTTCGCACAGGCTCAGGCCCAGCCCCAGGCCGCCTTCGCGGGTGCTGAAAAAGGGTTGGAACAGCCGGTGCATGGCGTGTTCGGGGATGCCGGGGCCGTGGTCCCGCACGACGAGTTGCCCTGAGGGTGAAGCTGCACTCAGGCGCAGCCGCAGTTGACGGCGTTCGGCAGGCACCTGTTCCAGGGCCTGCAGCGCGTTCATCAGCAGGTTGTGGACGATTTGTTCGAGTGCCACCGGGTCGGCGTGGACGCGGATTTCGGTGTGCGGCGCCTCCACCGACGGATGAACCTGGCGGCGTTGGCACTCGGGTTCCAGCAGGTGCAGCGCGCTGCGCACCGCGTCTTGCAGTACCACAGTCTGCGGTGGGGCGGTGCCGGGGCTGGGGCGTTCGACGGCGCGGCGCAAACGACCCACCACCTCGGCCGCGCGGCGGGCCTGCGCCACGGCCTGTTCCATCGCGCCCAGGGCGGTGGGGTCGGTCGTGGCTTGTTCCCGCAGCAAGCGGCTGGCGGCCTGGGTGTTGGCCACCACCGCCGTCAGCGGCTGGTTGAGTTCGTGCGCCAGCCCGGCTGCCAGCTCGCCCAGTGTGTTGAGCCGCGCCACCTGGCCCAGGCGCAGGAGTTCTTCGGCGCGGCGGCGTTCCGTGGCCTGGCGCAGCCAGGCGGCCCAGCCGCTGGTGGCGCCCAGCACCAGCAGCACCCAGCCGGCCATGCCCAGCCAGGGCAGTTCGTGCCAGCCCATGTGGCGGGTGATGACGAGCTGGAATGGCTGGCTGGGGCTGGCCAGGGGTTTGTCAAACCGCAGTGGCCAGCCGGCACCTTCAGCTTGAGTACCGGGTTGCAGCACGTAAGGGGTCAGCCCGTCGAGGGCCAGGGTGACGCGGGCCGGGCTGCGTTGCGGGGGCAGCGGCCACTCGTCCCAGGGCACGGTTTGTGGCAGGTCGATGCGCAGGGCATACGCGCCGTCGCCGGCGGCCATCACCAGGTCGTAGCGGCCGTGCGCCAGTTCGGTGGCGGCCAACTGGGCTTGGCGCTGACGGCGCGAGTCGGCCTCGGCCGTGGCGAGTGCGGGGTCGGCCCAGGTGTCCCCGGGGGCGCGACGGCGCACTTGCAGGATGTGGGGGTAGACCGCTGGCAGGCGTTGTTCCGGCCGGTCCGCCCCATTGGGGTTGAGCAGCGCCAGGGTGGCCAGCACCGCGTCGTGCTGCACCACGCGTTGGCTCAACAAACGGTGGGCGATGCGGCCATCGGTGTCGAACACCTCGCGCTGGTGCTGCACTTCGGCGCGGCCGATGAACGCCGCACCGGCCAGCGCCAGCGCGCCGCTGGCGGTCCAGAGCAACCAGTGAGGGGGACGGGCCGAGGGCATGGCCGCATTGTGCACAATGGCCGGATGAACAGCGCATTGTGGCAACGCATTTCCCCGCGCCAGTGGCTGGCGGCATCGATCGTCGCGGCGTTGCTGACGATCGGGCTGAAGATGGCGGCGTGGTACGTGACGGGCTCGGTGGGTCTGCTGTCGGACGCGCTGGAGTCGTTCGTCAACCTGGCGGCGGCCGTGTTTGCGCTGGCGATGGTGACGATCGCCCAGCGGCCGGCCGACGAGGACCACCCCTACGGGCACACCAAGGCCGAGTACTTTTCCAGCGGCTTTGAGGGCATTCTGATTTTGGGCGCGGCGCTGGCGATCGGCTGGACCGCCGTGGAGCGCTTGTACGCACCGCAGCCGCTGGAGGCGCCGGGCCTGGGCTTGGGCCTGTCGGTGGTGAGCGCGCTGGTGAACGGCGGCTTGGCGCTGTGCATGCGCTGGGCCGCACGGGCGCATCACGACGCCGGGCGCGCGGGCGCAGAGGCGGTGGAGGCGGACGCCCGGCACCTGATGACCGATGTGTATACCACCGCCGGCGTGGTGCTGGGGGTGGGCGCGGTGTATGCCACGGACTGGTTGTGGCTCGACCCGGTGGTGGCCTTGCTGGTGGCGGCCAACATCGTGCGCGAGGGGCTGCATCTGATCAGACGGGCCAGCGATGGCCTGATGGACCACGCGCTGGCGCCCGAGTTGCAACAGCACATCGATGCGGTGCTGGCGCGCTGCGCGGACGCAGAGCCGGCTGGGGTGGTGCGCTTTGATCACGTGAGCACCCGCCGCGCCGGCCAGCGCCGCTTTGTGGATGTGCACCTGCACTTGCCAGCCGATTGGCCGCTGGGCCGTGCGGCCGCGTTGCGCGACCGGGTGGAGCAGGCGCTGATGGCGGCGGTGCCCGGTGTGCACGCATCGATACAACTGTTGCCCCACAACCTGGAGGCACGGATACACATAGACGGAGAGCAGGCATGAAGGCGGTGTTGCAGCGGGTGCGTGAGGCCCGCGTGGTGGTGGACGGGCGTTGCGTGGGAGAGATTGGCCCAGGGTTGCTGGTGCTGCTGTGCGCCGAGCGTGGCGATACCGACGCGGTGGCCGACCGCTTGTTGACCAAGGTGTTGAAGCTGCGCATTTTCAGTGACGAGGCGGGCAAGATGAACCGCAGCCTGCAGGACGTGGGTGGCGGTTTGTTGCTCGTCAGCCAGTTCACCTTGGCGGCTGACGTGTCGGGTGGCAACCGGCCCAGCTTCACCCAGGCCGCCGCGCCCGACGAAGGGCGGCGCTTGTACGAGCACGTGGTGGCGCTGGCGCGCGAGCGGCACCCGGTGGTGGCCACCGGCGAATTTGCCGCCGACATGCAGGTGCACCTGGTCAACGACGGGCCGGTGACCATCCCATTGCACATGGAGCCGTGAGCGATGGACCGTTTTGCCGAGCTGCAAGCGGTGGGGCTGAGCCTGCACGCGGTGCTGGACGTGACGGCTTTGCCAGCGTCGGTGCAAGCGGGCCTGGGCTTGCCCCCCGATGAACTTGCGAGATACCCCCGGCTGGTCTTGATCGGTCACGCCGGGCGGGCGTTCTGGTCGGCCTTGAAGGCGCGCGGCCTGCACGGCAGCGATCCGGTGGACACTTTTGTGCAGGAGCAGGTGGGGGCCTGGATGGCGCGCCAGCCGGGGGAGCCCACCTGGTGGCTGGTGTTTCCCGGGGCGGCTCCGGTGGGTTTGCAGGCGCTGGGGGCGTTGGCGGGTTGGCACCACCCATCCCCGTTCTGGGTGGGGGTGCAAGCGGAGTGGGGCAGTTGGTACGCCTACCGCGCGGTGGTGCTGGTGAGCGAGCCGTGGCCCTTGACGCTGCCGCAGCGGGCCGAATCGCCTTGTCTGAGCTGTGCGGCGCAACCCTGTGTCTCGGCCTGCCCGGCGCAAGCTTTGTCAGGCGAGCCGGTGCAACACCGTGCGGGCTTGCAAGCTTGCGTGGACCATCGACTGCAGGCCGCATCGCCGTGCGCGGACCGCTGCCTGGCGCGGCAGGCCTGCCCTGTGGGTGCCGAGCACCGCTACACCGACGAGCAAACGGCCTACCACTACCTTCAGTCGTTGCCGGCGCTCAGGGCGTGGGTGGCGCAGCGCCTGGCAGCGTGATAGCGGCCATTCCCCCAGCTCAGCACCTCGTCGCTGTCCAGCACGTCGCCGGGTTCCAGCGGCGTCAACGCTGACACCTGTTCGTACAGCGGCGCAAAGTCCACCTGGGCCAGTGCGAGCAAGTCGTCCAGGCTGTCGAGCACGAAGTAGCTTTCCTGGAAGTCGTCGATGCGGTAATGGGTGCGCATGACGCGCGGCAACTCGAAACGCAGCCGGTTGGGCGAAGGCGAATCGAGGCTGAACACGCTTTCGGTGTACGACGACGCGATGCCCGCGCCGTAGATGCGCAGCCCCTGAGGTTCGCGCACCAGGCCAAACTCCACCGTGTACCAGTACACCCGGGCCAGCAGGTCGAGGTGGCCCAGGGTCTGGGCGCGCAGGCCGCCTTCGCCGTAGGCTTGCACGAAGTCGGCCATCACCGGGTTCATGAGCAGCGGCACGTGGCCGAACACGTCGTGGAACACGTCGGGTTCTTCCAGGTAGTCCAACTGGTCGGGCCGGCGGATGAATTGACCGGCGGGAAAACGCCGGTTCGCCAGGTGGTTGAAGAACACGTCGTCGGGCACCAGGCCGGGCACGGCCACCACCTGCCAGCCGGTGCGGCGCATCAGCGCTTCGTTGAGCTGGTCGAACTGGGGAATGTGGTCGGCCCCCATGGGCAGGGCGCGCATGCCGTCCACAAAGGCCTGGCAGGCGCGGCCGGGCAGCAGGGCCATCTGGCGTTGGTACAGCGTGCGCCAGGTGGCGTGTTCGGCGGCGGTGTAACTTTCCCAATGCTGGGGGATGGTCCAGTCGGCGTTGTCGGGCCGGCCGGCATCGCCAGCGGCCAGGCCGTGTTTGAGCGTGTCCATGGGCGTGGGGCGTCGGGCGCCCGGTCAGGGGTCAGGTGCCTGCGTCGCCGGCGGCTTGATCCACCCACAGCGCGAACTCGATGTCGCGCTCGGTCAGGCCCCCGGCGTCGTGGGTGGTGAAGGTGATGTCCACCCGGTTGTAGACGTTGAACCATTCCGGGTGGTGGTTGCGCTGCTCCGCCGACAGGGCCACGCGGGTCATGAAGGCAAAAGCGGCGTTGAAGTCCGCAAACACGAAGCGGCGTTCGATGGCGTGGCTTTCGTCGTCGAAGCGCCAGTGGGGTACGCGGGCCAGTTGCTGTTGCAGCGCGGTACCGTCCAGTTTGTGCATGAAAACTCCTGTGGTGTTGAGGTGGGGCTGAGCCCCACCAGGTTAGGCCGTGACGGGCTCGACCTTGAGCGCACCCCGGCGGATCTGATCGCGCTCCAGGCTCTCGAACAGCGCCTTGAAGTTGCCTTCGCCAAAGCCTTCGTCCGCCTTGCGCTGGATGAATTCGAAGAACACCGGACCCAGCAGCGTCTGGCTGAAAATCTGCAGCAACAGGCGCTTCTCGCCATTGGCGGTGGAGCCGTCCAGCAGGATGCCGCGCGCCTGCAGTTCGTTCACCGGCTCGCCGTGGCCCGGCAGGCGCTCGGCCAGCATGTCGTAGTAAATGTCGTTGGGCGCGGTCATCAGCGGAATGCCCGCCATCTGCAGCGCGTCCACGCTGGCGAGGATGTCGTCGGTGAGCAGCGCGATGTGCTGGATGCCCTCGCCGTTGAACTGCATCAGGAACTCTTCGATCTGCCCGGTGCCCTTGCCGCTTTCCTCGTTCAGCGGGATGCGGATCATACCGTCGGGCGCGGTCATGGCGCGGCTGGTCAGGCCGGTGTACTCGCCCTGGATGTCGAAGTAGCGGATTTCGCGGAAGTTGAACAGCTTCTCGTAGAAGCCGCCCCAGTAGGCCATGCGGCCGCGGTAGACGTTGTGGGTCAGGTGGTCGATCAGCTTGAAGCCGTGGCCCACCGGGTGACGGCTGGCCGGGTCTTCAAACTCGGGCAGGAACTCGAAGTCGATGTCGTAGTTGCTCTTGCCGTCCTCGAAGCGGTCGATCAGGTACAGCGGCGCGCCGCCGATGCCCTTGATCGCGGGCAGGCGCAGCTCCATCGGGCCGGTGGCGATTTCGATGGGCTGG
>CAZSZN010000165.1:0-6667 GCA_964610405.1 uncultured Macromonas sp.
TCCTGAACGACAACGACATGTCGATCAGCCCGCCGGTGGGCGCGCTGAACCGCTACCTGGCGCAGTTGATGAGCGGCCGCTTCTACTCTGCGGCCAAGCAGGTGGGCAAACAGGTGTTGAGCGTGGCGCCGCCCCTGTTTGAACTGGCCAAGCGGTTGGAGGAGCACGCCAAAGGGATGGTGGTGCCCGCCACGCTGTTCGAGAAATTCGGCTTCAATTACATCGGCCCCATCGACGGGCACGACCTGGAAAGCCTGATTCCCACGCTGGAGAACATCCGCCAGCTGGACGGTCCGCAGTTCCTGCACGTGGTCACCAAAAAGGGCCAGGGCTACAAGTTGGCCGAGGCCGACCCGATCGCCTACCACGGCCCCGGCAAGTTTGACCCTCAGGTGGGTTTGCAACAGCCCGCCACGCCGCCCAAGCCCACGTTCAGCCATGTGTTTGGCCGTTGGTTATGCGACATGGCCGCTGCCGACAGCCGGCTGGTGGGCATCACCCCGGCCATGCGCGAAGGCTCGGGCATGGTGGAGTTTCACCAGAAATTCCCCGACCGCTACCACGACGTCGGCATTGCCGAGCAGCATGCGGTGACGTTTGCCGGTGGTTTGGCTTGCGAAGGCGTGAAGCCCGTGGTGGCCATTTATTCCACCTTTTTGCAGCGCGCCTACGACCAACTGGTGCACGACGTGGCGCTGCAGAACCTGCCGGTGGTGTTCGCCCTGGATCGCGCCGGCATTGTGGGCGCCGATGGGCCCACCCACGCCGGGGTGTACGACATTCCGTTCCTGCGCTGCATCCCCAACATGGCGATTGCCTGCCCCGCCGATGAGGCCGAGTGCTACCAATTGCTCAGCACCGCTTACGCCCAGAGCCAGCCGGTGGCCGTGCGTTATCCGCGCGGTGCGGGTGCGGGCGTTGCGCTGCCCCAGAGCCTGGACGGACTGCCGTTTGCCCGAGGCGAAGTGCGGCGGCAGGGCAAGGGTGTGGCCATTCTGGCGTTTGGCACCTTGCTGTACCCGGCATTGCAAGCCGGTGATGCGCTGAATGCCACCGTGGCCAACATGCGCTGGGCCAAACCGTTGGACTTGGAACTGCTGCGCCAACTGGCCACCAGCCACGACGCGTTGGTGACGGTGGAAGAGGGCGCGTTGGCCGGTGGTGCTGGCAGCGCAGTGCTGGAAGCGCTGCAGGCCGAAGGCCTGACCTTGCCGGTGCTCACACTGGGCCTGCCAGACCGTTTCATTGAACACGGCGACCCGGCCAAACTGTTGTCCATGCTGGGCCTGGACGCTGCGGGCATTGAGCGCAGCGTGCGCGAACGCTACGCGTCGCTGCTCCAAGTCGGTGCGTCTTTGAAAATCGTCGCGACCAACGCTTGACGTTTGAAATATTTTCAGACGCCTAAGTGACTCATTGAGGGTTAACCCGGCCGATTGTCGCTGCTGTGCTTGCCTACAATCATTTGAGGTGCCAATGCAACGGTTTTGCCGCTGCACCTTGGATCGATTTCAACATTCACAACGGAGTTGACTCAACATGGATCGTCGTTCATTGATCGCCACGTCTGGCGCTGTGGGTTTGGCAGGTCTTCTGGCCGCGTGCGGCAAGAAAGAGGAAGCTGCAGCGCCTGCTGCCGCTCCTGCAGCGCCCGCTGTAGCCACTGGTGACACGGTGCGTTGGCGCATTGCGTCCAGCTTCCCCAAGGCGCTGGACACCATTTACGGCGGCGCCGAGGTGTTTGCCAAGGCCGTCAACGCGATGTCGGGCGGCAAATTCCAGATCTCGGTGCACCCGGGCGGCGAACTGGTGCCCCCGTTTGGTGTGGTCGATGCGGTGCAGCAAGGCACGGTGGAAGCCGCCCACACCTGCGCTTACTACCACATTGGCAAGGATGACACCTTCGCCATGGGCACGGCCATTCCCTTTGGTCTCAACAGCCGCCAGCTCACCTCGTGGATGTACCATGGCAACGGTCTGAAGCTGTTCCGCGAGTTCTACGACCAGTACAGCATCATCAACTTCCCCTGCGGCAACACCGGTGCCCAAATGGGGGGCTGGTTCCGCAAGGAAATCAAAGGCGTGGCCGACATCAACGGCCTGAAGATGCGTCTCGGCGGCTTCGCTGGCAAGGTGTTGTCGCGCCTGGGCGCTGTGCCTCAAGCCATCCCGGGCGGTGAAATCTACCAGGCGCTGGAGCGCGGCACCATCGACGCTTGCGAATGGGTTGGCCCCTACGACGATGAAAAGCTGGGCTTCAACAAAGTGGCGCCGTTCTATTACTACCCGGGCTGGTGGGAAGGCGGCGCGCAGATCGATCTGTACATCAACAAGGACGCCTACAACAAGCTGTCGGCCGAGAACAAGGCGATTGTGGAAGCGGCTGCGGCCATGGCCCACAACGACATGCAGGCCAAGTACGATGCGCTGAACCCGCAGGCGCTCAAGCGTCTGGTGGCTTCGGGCACCAAAGTGTTGCCGTTCCCCAAGAGCACGATGGACGCCGCTTTCAAGGCCGCCAACGAGCTGTACACCGAACTGAGCGACACCAATGCCAACTGGAAGAAGATCTACAGCGACTACGCGGAATACCGCCGCGACCAGAACCTGTGGTTCCGCTTCACCGAAGGCCTGTTCGACAACTACATGCAAAATACCCGCCTGTGAGGGCGGGCTTGACAGCCTGAACGCAGCCCCGCGCCAGTGCGGGGCTTTTTTTGTCATCATGGAGAACCCAGACATGACTTTCCTGATGCGCATCGCCCGCAGCATTGACCTGCTCAACGGCGCCATTGGCAAACTGGCCATGTGGCTCATCTTGGCGGCCACACTCATCAGTGCAGGCAACGCCATTTCGCGCAAGGCCTTCAACCTCAGTTCCAACGCCTTCCTCGAAATCCAGTGGTACCTGTTTGGTGCCGTGTTCATGCTGGGTGGCGGGTACGCTTTCTTGCGCAATGCACACGTCCGTATCGATGTGCTGTCCAGCCGCTTGTCGGCGCGGGCGCGCAACTGGATCGACGTGCTGGGCATCGTCGTCTTTCTGTTTCCCTTGTGCTACATGCTGGCCAGCATGGGTTGGCCGGTGTTTGCGCGGGCCTGGGCCAGCGGCGAAGTGTCGTCCAGCGCTGGTGGTTTGATCCGTTGGCCCGTCTATGGCCTGATTCCACTGGGTTTTGCCCTGCTGGCGTTGCAGGGCGCGTCGGAGCTCATCAAACGGCTGAATTTTCTGTTTGGCGGTGGGGAGGACCCCCTGAGCCACAGTGGGCCGAGTGAAACCGAGTTGCTGGCCAAAGAAATCGCCGCCGAAGAAAGCGCTGCACTGGAGGCCCGGAAATGATTGAGCTGCTGACCTCCCAATTTGTCCCCTTCATGTTTCTGGGGCTGCTGGTTTTCCTGTTGATCGGGTTTCCGGTCGCCTTCTCGCTGGCGGCCACGGGCTTGTTCTTTGGCCTGGTGGGCATGGAGCTGGGCCTGTTCCCGCAGACCTTGTTCAACGCCTTGCCTCTGCGCGTGTTCGGCATCATGCAGAACGACACGCTGTTGGCCATTCCCTTCTTCACGCTGATGGGCATCATCCTGGAGCGCAGCCGCATGGCGGAGGACCTGCTGGAAACCATCGGCCAGGTGTTCGGTCCGCTGCGCGGCGGCCTGGGCATCGCGGTGGTGCTGGTGGGCGCCTTGCTGGCCGCCACCACCGGCGTGGTGGCCGCTGCGGTGATTTCCATGGGCCTGATTTCACTGCCCATCATGCTGCGCTACGGCTACAACCGCGCCATTGCCACGGGCACCATCACGGCCTCGGGCACCTTGGCGCAGGCGCTCCCGCCGTCGCTGGTGCTGATCGTGTTGGCCGACCAGTTGGGCCGCTCGGTGGGTGACATGTACGCTGGCGCGCTCATTCCCGGCCTGATGCTGGTGGGTTTGTACCTGGTCTTCATGGTCGGGGTGGCGCTGCTCAAGCCGGACTGGGTGCCTGCATTGCCGCCCGAAGCCCGCATCTACAACGAGCCCAACGGCAGCAGCGGTCACCTGTCGCTGTTTGTGGTGTTGGGCATCGCCGGGGCGGTCGCCTACGCCTGGTCTCAGTTGCACAGCGGCCTGATGAAAAGCTGGCTGGGCCGCACCGCCGATGCGCCGTCGGACGAGACCTTGATCATCTCGGCCTTGGTCGCCGCAGCAGTGGCGCTGTTGCTCGCCCTGCTCAACAAATGGCTTCGCCTGAATCTGGTGTCGCGGTTGGCGCAGCAGGTCACGTTCGTGTTGATCCCGCCGTTGGTGCTGATTTTCCTGGTGCTGGGCACCATCTTCCTTGGGGTGGCCACGCCGACCGAAGGTGGCGCCATGGGGGCACTCGGCGCCTTGATCATGGCCCTGGCTCGCCGCCGCTTGAGCTTGAAGCTGTTGATGCAGGCGCTGGAGAACAGCACGAAGCTGTCGATCTTTGTGATGTTCATCCTGATCGGCTCGACGGTGTTCAGCTTCACCTTCAATGCGGCCGACGGTCACATCTGGGTGGAGCACCTGTTCGACAAACTGCCGGGTGGTCAACTGGGTTTCCTCATCTTCGTCAACTTGCTGGTGTTCGGTCTGGGCTTCTTCATCGATTTCTTCGAGATCGCCTTCATCGTCATCCCGCTGCTGGCGCCGGTGGCCGAGAAGCTGGACATCAACCTGATCTGGTTCGGCATCATCATCGCCATGAACCTGCAAACGTCGTTCTTGACGCCGCCGTTCGGCTTTGCGCTGTTCTACCTGCGCAGTGTGGCCGCCCGCAACGACTACACCGACGAGATCACCGGCAAGCGCATCAAGGCGGTGACCACCGCGCAAATCTACCAAGGCTCGATCGCATTCATCGTGCTGCAGCTGATCATGGTGGGTGTGCTGTTGTGGCAGCCGGGCTTGGTGACGGGGCAGTTGCAACAAGCCAAGAAGGTGGACGAATCGGCGGTGCAGGACCAGTTGATGAACATGCCCGGCTTTGATTCCGGCGGCTTTGGCGCCTCGCCCTGGGGTGAAGAAGCCACCGATCAGCAAAAGCCGGCGACGCCGGAAGGCGCTCCTGCCGAGTCGGGCAGCGCCAGTGAGTCTCCCATGACGCAGTCCATCGATCCGTTGAAGGCGCTGCAAGAGTCGATGCGCAAACCTTGAGTGAACCGCACATGCAAATTGATGTGAAGATCCTGGACGCGCGGCTGCACGAGCAGCCGCCGGCCTACGCCACCCCCGGCAGCGCCGGGCTGGATTTGCGCGCCTGCCTGGATGCACCGTTGACCTTGGCGCCCAACGCCTGGCAACTGGTGCCCACGGGCATGGCCATTCACCTGGCCGATCCCGGGTACGCGGCCCTGATCCTGCCGCGCTCTGGCCTGGGGCACAAGCACGGCATCGTGCTGGGGAACCTGGTGGGGTTGATCGACAGTGACTACCAGGGGCAACTGATGGTGAGCGCCTGGAACCGCAGTGATGTGGCGTTCACCATCGCTCCGATGGAGCGGATTGCGCAACTGGTGATCGTGCCGGTGGCGCAGGCCCGGTTCAATTTGGTGGAGGAGTTCGACGCCGCCACCGAACGCGGGGCCGGTGGCTACGGCTCCACCGGCCGGGGCTGAGCGGGCGCTCAGCCCAAACGGAAAAAGCCGGTGCCCAGGGTGCCGGCGCCCACTTCGGCCTCGGTGGCCTCGCGCACTTGGTGCACCTTCAGATGCAGGCGGATGGCAATCCCGGCGAGCGGGTGGTTGGCATCCATCACCACGTGTTCCGGGTAAATTTCGCTGACGAAGTACAGCTTGTCGGCGGGGGCCTGGCGGCTGCAGCCAGGAGGCAGGCCTTCGAAAGCCATGCCTTCTTCCAGCTCGGCGGGGAAGGCGTTGCGCGGCTCCAGGTACAGCAGTTGGTCGTCGAAATCGCCAAACGCGTTTTCAGGCTCCAAGTGCAGTTCGATCGAGTCGCCAGCCACATGGTCTTGCAGCGCTTCGTCGATTTTGGCGAGCAAATCAGAGCCGCCCACCAGGAATTCCGTCGGTTCGTCGAGTTCGTCGAGCACTTCACCCAGCGTGTCCTTCAGGGTCCACGTGAGTGCCACGACGCATTGTGAAGTGATTTTCATTGGACAATTGTCCCATGACTTCGACACCACAACGCTCAAGCCAGACGCCCGCTGGCATTCCCTTGGACCAACCGCTGGCCTTGCTTGGCGGGCTGACACCGCAGCAGTTCATGCGGCGCCACTGGCAAAAAAAGCCGCTGCTGATTCGCCAGGCCATCCCGGGATTTGCACCGCTGTTGGAGCGTTCGGCCCTGTTCGACATGGCCGCTCAAGAGGGGGTGGAGTCGCGTTTGATCGTGCAGCAACCGGGGCAGGGTTGGTCGCTGAAACAAGGGCCGCTGAACCGGCGTTCCTTGCCGGCGCTGCGCCAGCCGGGCTGGACGGTGCTGGTGCAGGGGGTGGACTTGCACCTGGACCCCGTGCACCAGTTGATGCAGCAGTTTCGGTTTGTGCCCGATGCCCGGCTGGACGATCTGATGATCTCCTGGGCCAGCGAAGGTGGCGGCGTCGGCCCGCACTTTGACAGCTACGACGTGTTCCTGCTGCAAGCCAGCGGGCGGCGCCACTGGCGCATCGGGCGGCAAAAGGATTTGTCGCTGCAAGAAGGCGTGCCGC
>CAZSZN010000166.1:0-6664 GCA_964610405.1 uncultured Macromonas sp.
CCCGAGAGTGTCTGTCTTCGTCGCAGTGATTGCCATTAGTGTTAACACGCCCTAGGTGGAAAAGCCAACTTCATCGTGGTCAACCGCCCCGGTGCTGCAGGTGAAATGGCCCTGAGCACAGTGGCACGCGCCAAGCCTGACGGATACACCTTGGCTGTGGTGAACATGCCCAGTTACTTCTTCCTGCCTTTGACCAAGAAAACGCAGTATCAAACCGATGATTTCCAGCTCATTGCCAGGGTGGTCGATGATCCTACAGTGATCGCGGTCCGGGATGACAACAAGATCGCCAACCTTTCTGCGCTGATCGCTCAAGCGAAGCAAAAGCCCGCCGCCATTTCGGTGGGCCACAACGGGACAGGAACCAACGGTGACCTCGCGATTGGCTTGCTCAGCAAGGCTGCAGGAATTGAGTTGAACCCCATCTCGTACCGTGGCACTGCAGCGCAAAAGACAGACGTCCTGGGCGGACATTTGGACTTGGCCATGGTGAGTGCAGGAGAGTTGCCGGAGCTGCATGACAGCGGGAAAGGTCAGTTCCGCATCCTCAGCCAGCTGACAGCCAAACGCTCTGCAGCTCTGCCAAATGTACCCACATCCACCGAGTCCGGCTTGAAAGTAGTGATGTCGTCCGAACTAGGATTTGCAGCGCCCAAAGGCGTCCCAGCAGACATCATGAAAAAGCTGGAAACCGCAATTGCCGAGGCGCTGAAAGACCCCGAATTTTTAGCGTCCACCACCGACGGCAAGATCCTCTCTTACGCATCGGGCAAAGAATGGCAGCGCGACATGGAAGAGTCCCGCAAAGAGCTGCAGCCCCTGGCTGGCACGCGTCAAACCAACTGATTCACGCTGCAAGCAAAGCCATGACCACTCAATTCAGTACCCCTATTTTCGAACGCGTCACCCCGCAACAGGTACAACGCGCCAGAGCGTTTCAAAGCGCCATCCTGTGCGATGTCTATGGTCGGCGTGGCACGCTCAACGCCCGAGTACAAGGTCTCAACCCCGCCATGCAAGTGGCGGGACCGGCCTTCACGGTCGAAGTGCGGCCTGGCGACAACCTGATGTTCCACGTCGCACTGGCCTTGGCGCAGCCCGGGGACGTGATCGTCGTGGATGGCAAGGGCGACGACACCTGTGCCTTGTTCGGTGAGCTGATGGTCAGCCAAGCCGCCGCCGCTGGGCTGGCAGGGTTTGTGGTCGATGCCGCTTGCCGTGACACCGACACTCTCGCCCAGGGCCCCTTCCCGATCTTCGCCGCCGGGCGCAACCCGTGCGGGCCCACCAAAGGTCTGCAGGGCACCATGGCACGCCCGATTGCGGTAGCTGGGGCCCCCGTGCAGCCCGGAGACTTGGTACTGGGTGACGCCGACGGCGTGGTCATCATCCCGCGTGCCGAGGTCGATCGGGTGCTGGCCGCGGCCGAGAAGAAACTGGCGGACGAGAAAGTTCGACTGGAAGAGATAGCGCGCGGGGAACTGGTCTCACCTTGGTTGGACGACGCGCTGAGCGCAGCCGGCCTGCCCGCCTTGCCCCAAGCGTAAAAGGCAAATCGATGAAACCAGCAACGATTGTCGTGACAGCAGCCAACATCCACCCGGATGCAGCGGCACTTTTGTCCAAACACCAAGTGGTGTACGCAGATGTGCGTGCAGGAGAAGACGCCCTGGCCGACCTGTGTGCGCAGGAACAGCCCGAAGCCATCATGGTGCGCTATGGCAACATCTCCGAAAAGGTGATTTCGGCATCCGCTCAATTGAAGATCATTGCCAAACATGGAGTGGGCACCGACAACATCGATAAAGTGGCCGCCGCAAAGCTGGGCGTTCCTGTGACAGCGGCACTCGGCTCCAACAGCCAAGCGGTGGCCGAACACACTCTGGGTCTGATGTTTGCCTGCGCCCGCATGACCTCGTGGCTGGACGCACGCATGCGCAGCAACCACTGGGATAAGGACAACTACGCCGGCATCGAACTGGCCAACGGCACACTGGGATTGATTGGCGCAGGATCGATTGGTTTGCGCGTCGCGAAAGTGGCCAGCGCGCTGGGCATGAAGGTGCTGGTATCTGATCCGTTTGCCAAGGCTGAAAGTTTGCCTGCAGGCGTGCAATTGACCGATTTGAATGAGTTGCTTGTCACCTCGGATGTGATTTCGCTGCACTGTCCGTTGACACCAGAAACCCGCCATCTTTTGAACAAAGACCGATTGTCCGCACTCAAGGACCAGGCGATTGTGATCAACACCGCACGAGCCGGCTTGTTCGATGAAGTTGCCATGCTGGAGCAGCTGCACGCCCGCCGGCTACATGCGGGTATAGACTGCTTTCAGGACGAACCGCTGGGGCCCATATCTCCCTGGCTGACAGCACCAAACACAGTGTTGACGCCACACATTGGCGGGACCACGGCAAGGGCTTTTCGGCAAATGGGTGTGATGGCGGCGGAGTCCATCTTGGAAGTTCTGAACGCGTGAATAGGGCCAGATGATGTTTCAGCATTTGTTCGTTCACATCGATGCGCTCGAACTGACAGACGCGCGAATCGCAGACATCGTCGGACTGGCCAAGGCACAGAACGCTCGCATCACGGCCGGTGTGAGCGACCCTCTACTGACCATGCCAGCAACGGCCTATCAAGCCGATGTACTGGCAATGTGTCCAGACTACTCAGCACGTCCAGGCCAACATCAATCAGACCGAGCTATGCGGTTTGAAGAGGCAGCGGTGACAGCAGGTGTGAAACTGACCTTGGTGCGCATACCTCACCGATATGTGCATCATGATTGGTGGAGCGAAGCCATGAAACTGGGTTGTGACTTCGCAGTCCTACCACACGCCTCGGTACAGTTTTCACGACCGATCACTTCGGTACTTGGGAGTTTGGCATTGATCAAAACGTCCTTATGGGGCCAGGTCCAACAAGCCTTCAAGACGTGACCTGAAGCCGTTGCAACACCAGGGTTGTTGAAGCCTGGGCATCATCCAGGCCATGTCCAGCTACGCCCCACCGACCGCCCTGACGGTGTATTTCGACGGCAGTTGCCCACTATGCCGGCGCGAAATCGCGCTGTACCGGGGGCTGATCAGCCGTGAACCCATTGCCTGGGTGGACGTGAGCGTGCCTGTGGACTGCGGCGACGGCCTGAGCTGCGCCACCGCGATGCGGCGATTTCATGTGCGCGACGAACAAGGCCGCCTGCTGAGCGGTGCGGCCGCGTTTTCGCGGCTGTGGCGCTGCTTTGCAGGTTGGCGGGTGCTGGGTTGGGCCACAGCGGTGCCGCCCCTGTCGTGGCTGGCCGAAGGGGCGTACCGTCTGTTCTTACCGGTGCGACCACGCCTGCAAGCCTGGATCAAACGCTTCGCATCCAGCACCTAAACTATTCACATCACCCCAAACCGGTACCGAATGCTCCCCTGCACCGGCCGCCCGGGCTCGGCCCACTGCACCGGGAACGCCGGGCAGTTGGGCGCGTTGGGGTAGTGCTGGGGCTCCAGGCACACGCCGGCGCGGGGCGGATGCGGGACTGGCAGCTTGTCGCCGGTGTAGAGCTGCAGCACCGGCTCGGTGGACCAGGTGTCCATCACTCGACCGGTGGCGTCGCAGCCCAGGCGCGCGCACCACCGCTCCTCGCCTGGCGCGGCGGGCGCGGACAGCACGAAGGCACTGTCCACCGGCCCCAGGTCACCCAGGCGGCGGGGCGCGCGCAGGTCCAGCCGGTGGCCGGCCAGCGACAGGCGTTCGCCGGTGGCCACGTTGTCGGGCGTGGCCACCAGCGTCTCGTCGGCCCACAGTTGCAGCCAGTGGTCGTCCACCGTCGGGGCGGCGGCGCCCGCCAGGTTGAAAAAGGCGTGCGAGGTGACGCTGACCGGGCAAGCCGCCCCATCGCTGGACACGCGGTACACCATGCGCAGGGCCTGGTCGTCGTCCACTTGGTAACTAAGGTCGAGCCGCAGGCCAGCGGGCCAGCCGGTGTCGCGCGCGGGCAGGTCCAGCCGCAGTTGCAGGGTGCGGGCGTCGTGGTGCAGCACCTCGAACACCCGGTGGCGCGAGCCGGCCTGTCCGCCGTGCAGGCAGTGCGGGCCGTCGTTGGCACCCAGGGTGCAGGTGCGGCCCTGCGCGGTGAAGCGGGCGTGCCCAATGCGCCCCGCGTAGGGTGCGATGAAGGCGCCCATGGAGGGCGAGCCGGCCAACACGTCGGCCAGGCTGGGGTAGCCCAGCACCACGTTGCCCGCCTGGCCGTGGCGGTCGGGCACTTGCAGCTCCAGCACCTTGGCACCCAGGTTGGTGATGGCCACGCTCAGGCCCTGACCGTTGTTCAGCCGGTACAGGCCGGTGCGCCGGCCATCCACTTCGCCCTCGAACCGGGCCGGGTCCAATGCGGGGTTCATGCGCCGCTCACACCCGCTGGCCCAGTTCCACCTGCTGGCGCGTCCAGGTGCGGGCCTGCTCGCTCAGCGACAGGCCCAGGCCCGGCCGCGTGGGCACCAGCATGCGGCCGTTGGCGATCTCGATGCGCTCATTGAACAGCGGCTCCAGCCATTCGAAGTGCTCGACCCAGGGCTCGGTCGGGTAAGCCGCGGCCAGGTGCACGTGCAGCTCCATCGCGAAGTGCGGCGCCAGCATCAGGCCGGCGTGGTGGGCCAGGGCGGCCACTTTCAGGAACGGGGTAATGCCACCGACGCGCGGGCCATCGGGCATCAGGTAATCGGCCGCGCGGTGGCGGATCAGGTCCCAGTGCTCGCCCACGCTGGTCAGCATTTCGCCGGTGGCGATCGGGGTGTCGAACTGCTGCGCCAGCGCGGCGTGGCCTTCGTGGTCGTAGGCGTCCAGCGGCTCCTCGATCCACACCAGGTTGTAGCCTTCGAGCGCGCGGCACATGCGTTGCGCGGTGGGCCGGTCCCACTGCTGGTTGGCGTCCACCATCAGCGGCACGCCGTCGCCCAGGTGCTCGCGCACCGCCTGCACGCGCTGCAGGTCGATGCGGCCGTCGGGCTGGCCCACCTTGAGCTTGATGCCGCCGATGCCGCGCGCCACCGAAGCCGCTGCGTTGACCTTGAGCTGGTCGATGGGCGTGTGCAGGAAACCGCCCGAGGTGTTGTAGCAGCGCACCGACTCGCGCTGCGCGCCCAGCAGCTTGGCCAGCGACAGGTTGGCGCGCCGCGCCTTGGTGTCCCACAACGCCACGTCGAAGGCGCCGATGGCCTGGGTGGACAGGCCGCTGCGCCCCACCGAGGCGCCGGCCCAGCACAGCTTGTCCCACAGCCGCGCGATGTCGTTCGGGTCTTCGCCCAGCAGGACCGGCGCGATTTCCTGCGCATGCGCAAACTGCCCCGGCCCACCGGCCCGCTTGGAATAGCTCAGCCCCAGGCCCTCATGCCCTTGTTCGGTCTGCAGTTCGACGAACAGCATCGCGATTTCGGTCATCGGCTTCTGGCGCCCGGTCAGCACCTTGGCGTCGCTGATCGGGTTGGCCAGGGGCAGGAAGCAGGAGGACACGCGCATCCAGCTGATGCGGTCTGGGGGCAGGCTCATGGTGGGTCAGGGTTGGGCGGTTGAGGTGGATTGTTTACTGCGGTTTGATGCCGGCTTTCTTGATCACGGCGGTCCAGCGGGTCTTTTCGCTGGCGACGAAATCGGCATAGACCTTGGCGCCCTGCGCGGGCACCACGAAGCCGTTGCCTTCGAGCTTCTGCTTGATGGCGGGCGATCCCATGACTTCCTTGAAAGCCGCCTCCAGCTTGGCGACGATGGGGGCTGGTGTACCGGCGGCCACCGACATGCCGGACCAACTCAGCGCCTCGAAGCCAGGGTAGCCCGATTCGGCCACCGTCGGCACATCGGGGTAGAGGCTGTTGCGCTGCAGGCTGGACACCGCCAGCGGGCGCAGCTTGCCAGCCTTGATGTGGGGCAAGGCCACGTCCTGGTTGATGAACATCATCGGGATCTCGTTGCCCAGCAGCGCGGTCATCATCGGGCCACCCCCACGGTAGGGAATGCCGGTCATGAAGATGCCCGCCGTCTGCTTGAACAGCTCCATCGCCATATGGCCCGAGGCGGCGTGGGTGTAGCCGTAGGACAGCTTGCCGGGGTTGGCCTTCGCGGCCTTCACCAGATCGGTCAGGGTTTTGTACGGCTGGTTGGCGTTGACCACCAGCACGTTGGGGCCACTGTGCACATGGCTGATGTGGATGAAGTCCTTCACCGAGTCGTACTTGAGGTTGGGGTCCAAACCGTGCGCCACGGCGTTCTGGCCCACACCACTCTGGATGATGGTGTAGCCATCGGCCGGGGCCTTGGCGCCGCGCTCGGTGCCGACCACGCCACCGGCACCGCCGATGTTCTCGACCACCACCGGCTGCCCCAGCACCTTGGCCAGTGGCTCAGCCACCATGCGGCCCATCACGTCGCTGGTGCCCCCAGGCGGGAAAGCCACGATGAGTTTGATCGGTTTGGTGGGGTAGTCGCTCTGCGCCCAAGCGCCCATGGGCAGGGCGCTGGCCAGCGTGGCCGCAGCGGCCGTGGCGAGGATGTGCCGGCGTGAAATTCGAGCGTGCTTCATGGTTTGTCTCCTTTGGGGTGGGTGACCGCTGCGCGGTCGAGGTTGCTTTGGGGTTGAAACAATCCGGTTCAGGTCACCGGGGCGGGGTTGAACAGCACC
>CAZSZN010000167.1:0-6618 GCA_964610405.1 uncultured Macromonas sp.
AGGAAGACCGCGCACAGGCCGTTTGCCGTTTCTGCGACACCGACTTCGTGGGTACGGACGGCGCGGGCGGCGGCAAGTTCGCCACGGCCCAAGCGCTGGCTGAGGCCGTTCGTTCGCACTGGCCCTCGCCTAAAGGCACCTCCGCCCAGGGCAAGCCGCTGGTGGTGTGCACCGGGGGCGAGCCCCTGCTGCAGCTGGACGCGCCGCTGATCGACGCCCTGCACGCCCAAGGGTTCGAGATCGCCGTGGAAACCAACGGCACCCAACCCATTCCCCCCGGCCTGGACTGGGTGTGCGTGAGCCCCAAGGCAGGCAGCGAACTGGTGGCCACAGCGGGCGACGAACTCAAGCTGGTGTTTCCCCAGCCCGGCGCCATGCCCGACCAGTTCGAGCACCTGGCCTTCCGCCACTTTTTCCTGCAGCCCATGGACGGCCCACTGCGCGAGCAGCACACCCAGGCCGCCGTCGCGCATTGCATGGCTCATCCGCGGTGGCGCCTGTCGCTGCAGACCCACAAGCTGCTGGGCATCCCCTGAACGGCTGTCCGGTTCGGCCCTCCCCCGGTAAACTGGAGTCCTGGGCGGCGTCGGCAGCGACCCGCCCTTTCGCTGCGTTCCCCCTCCATCCGAAAGCCCCATTTTGTTTGCATTGTTCGATGAAGCCGGCAAGTTCCTGACCGGTCGCGTGTTGTCCGAAGCCGAAAGCTCGCTGCAGGTGGAGCTGGACTCGGGCAAGCGCCTGAAGGTCAAGACCGCCAACGTGCTGTTGAAGTTTGACAAGCCGGCCCCCGCCGCGCTGATGGCGGGCGCGCAAGCCCTGGCCGGGCAGATCGAGCTGGACTTGGCGTGGGAATTCGCGCCCGAAGAAGAATTTGGGTTCGCCGACCTGGCGGCGGACTACTTCCAGGACCCCGCCACGCTGGAGCAGCAAGTGGCCGCCCTGCTGCGCCTGAGCGAAGCACCCCACTACTTCCGCCGGGCCGGCAAAGGCCGTTACAAAAAGGCGCCGGCCGAGATCCTGCAACAGGCGCTGGCCGCGATCGAAAAGAAAAAGCAGATTCAGGCCCAGATCGACACCTGGACTGCCGAACTTGCGGCAGGCGCCTGCCCCGAGCCGATACGCCAGCAGCTCTACGAAATCCTGTTCAAGCCCGACAAGAACGCGCCCGAATACAAAGCCGTGGTGCACGCCGCGCGCGAAACCCACCTGGCCCCCCTGGCCCTGCTGCAAAAGGCCGGCGCCATCCAGAACGCTTACCAGTTCCACTGGCAGCGCTTTTTGTTCGAGCATTTCCCCAGGGGCACGGGTTTTCCGGCCCTGCAAGCACCGCCGGTGGCCAACACCCTGCCGCTGTCGGCCGCGCAGGCGTTCTCCATCGACGACTCCAGCACCACCGAAATCGACGACGCGCTCAGCGTGCAAGGGCTGGGCAGCGGGCAGGTGACGGTGGGCATCCACATTGCGGCGCCGGGTTTGGCCATCGCCCCCGGCAGCGCCATTGACGACGTGGCGCGCCAGCGGCTGTCCACGGTCTACATGCCGGGCCACAAAGTCACCATGCTGCCCGACAGCGTGGTGCAAACGTACACCCTGGAGGCCGGTGGCCCGCGCCCGGCGCTGTCGCTGTACCTCACGTTCGACGAAGCCGAGCTGACCCTGCAGCGCAGCGAAACCCGGCTGGAGCAGGTGCCGATCGTGCACAACCTGCGGCACGACCAGTTGGACCAGGCCATCACCGCCGAATGGCTGCAAGACCCCAGCACAGCCCCGGGTGCGCCGTTGGCCGATGAGTTCGCCGCGTTGCGCCCGGAGTTGTCTTTCCTCTACCGACTCGCCCTGGTGTGCAAGGCCCGGCGCGAGGTGGTGCGCGGCAAGCCCGAAACCTTTAACCGCCCGGACTACACCTTCAAACTCGAAGGCGTGCAAGGCGATGAGCCGCATGGCGACGAAACGGTGGTCATTGGCACCCGTTCGCGTGGCGCCCCGCTGGACCTGATGGTGGCCGAAGCCATGATTCTGGCCAACAGCACCTGGGGCCAGTTGCTGGCAGACAGCGGCGTGCCTGGCATCTACCGCAGCCAGGTCAGCCTGGCGCCCGGTATGAAGGTGCGCATGGGCGCCAAAGCCCTGCCGCACGCGGGCATTGGCGTCAAGTGCTACGCGTGGAGCACGTCCCCCCTGCGCCGCTACACCGATCTGGTCAACCAGTGGCAGATCATTGCCTGCGCCCAGCACGGTGCCACCGCCGCGCTGGCCGCACCGTTCAAACCCAAGGACACGGCACTGTTCGCGGTCATCAGTGCGTTCGACGCCGCCTACACCGCCTACAACCAGTTCCAGAACGGCATGGAACGCTACTGGACGCTGCATTACCTGCAGCAGCATGGCGTCAGCGAGCTCACGGCCACCGTGATCAAGGACAACCTGGTGCGCGCC
Organism: uncultured Macromonas sp.; assembly: GCA_964610405.1. GTDB lineage: Bacteria > Pseudomonadota > Gammaproteobacteria > Burkholderiales > Burkholderiaceae_C > CAZGDZ01. The sequence goes on from CAZSZN010000167.1 coordinate 2,437, forward strand.
GACGACCTGCCGCTGGTGTTCAACGTGCTGGGGGCCGACGGCCTGGCCCGGGGCGCCCATGTGCGGGTGCGGCTGGGTCAGATCGACGACATTTCGCTGGAAGTCAGTGGCACCGTGGTGGAGCGCCTGGACGCCGCGCCCGAAGCCATGGAAGAAGAGGCGGACGACGAGCTGGAACTGACCACGTCGCTGGCGATTGCGGTGGACATGGACGAGCCGGCCGACGCCGAAGCCCCCGCCCCGCCGGCCACCGCGCCGGCCCCAGGTGGCTGAACGGCACCGCCAGGGCAACTGCCGGGATAATCGCTGGCTGTGAAGCTGCTCCGATCCCTCACCACCTTGCAGATGGCGTTGGCCATCTCGGTGCTGGCGCACGCCGCCTTGCTGACGGTGCGCTTTGTGGACCCGGAGCGTTTCAACCGCGTGTTCCAAGACACGCCGCTGGAGGTGATCCTGGTCAACGCCCGCAGCGACGAGGCGCCGGACAAAGCCCAGGCGATCGCGCAAGCCAATCTGGCCGGCGGCGGCGACGTGGAACGGGGCCGCGCCACCTCGCCCCTGCCGCCCGCGCCCCAGGCCCGCCTCGGCGAGTCGCTGGAGGAAGAGGAGCGCCGCATTGAAGCGATGAAGGAGCAGCAAAACCGGCTGCTCGCCCAGTTGCGCCGCGAACTGGCCCAATTGCCGCTGCCGGACGAAAAGCTGGACCTCAGCCCCGAAGCGCTGGAGCGCGAGCAGAAGCGGCAGGCGCTGGTCAAAATCCTGGCCGAGATCGAAAAGCGCATCAACGAAGAAAACGCACGGCCGCGCAAGCGCTACATCAGCCCGGCCACCCGTGAAGAGGTCTACGCCCTGTACTACGACGAGTTGCGCCGCAAGATCGAGGACCGCGGCACCGCCAACTTTCCCGAAGTGGGCGGCCGCAAGCTCTACGGCGAGTTGACGATGGTGATCACCGTCAACCACGACGGCAAGGTGTTGGAGACCGAAGTGGTGCAAGGCTCCGGCCAGGCGGTGCTGGACACACGGGCCCAGGCCATCGTGCGCAGTCTGTCGTTCGGACGGTTCAACAACGACATGCGGCGGCGCGCCGACCAGATCGTGGTGGTGTCGCGCTTTCGCTTCACCCGCGACGAAACGCTGCGAACCCAGATGAGTGCACAGTGATGGCGAAGTGGTGGCGCTGGATCGGCCCATGGGCCTTGTGGTGTGTGGCGGCAGGCTTGGCCTTGCAACTGTTTTTCGTCGCACGCATCGCCCTGATGCTGGTGGTGGACCCACAGAGCACCGCGTTCCAGCGCTCCGAAGCCTGGCGCGTGGCCACCGAGGCCTCCAACTGGACCTGGTCGCAAAGCTGGGTGCCTTACGAGCAGATGTCGCCCGCGATCAAGCGCGCGGTCATCGCCTCGGAAGACGGCAGTTTCACCGATCACGACGGGGTGGACTGGGACGCGCTGGAATCGGCCTGGGAAAAGAACGAGATGCGCGCGCAACAGGCCGAAAAGCGGGCTGCCCGCGCCAAAGACCCGAGCCAGGTGAAACCGCCCAAGGTGGTGGGCGGCTCGACCATCACCCAGCAACTGGCGAAAAACCTGTTGCTCTCGGGGGAGCGCAACCTGCTGCGCAAAGGTCAGGAACTGGTGCTCACCGTGACGCTGGAAACCTTCCTGAGCAAGCGCCGCATCCTGGAAATCTACCTCAACAGCGTGGAATGGGGCGAAGGGGTGTTTGGCGTTGAAGCGGCCGCGCGGCGCTACTTTGGCAAATCGGCGCGGCAACTGACCTCATACGAGGCCGCCCGCCTGGCGGTGATGCTGCCAGCGCCCAAACGCTACGAGAAGCGCCCCAATTCCAGCTACCTGGCAGGCCGGGCCAGCACCATCGCAGCCCGCATGGGTGGGGTGCAACTGCCATGAAGGCCTGGGCATGACGGTGCGCATCCTCGGCATCGACCCCGGCTTGCAGGCCACCGGCTTTGGCGTGATCGACGCCGACGGCCCGCGCATGGCCTACGTGGCCAGTGGCACCATCCGCACCAGCCCGGCCGAAGGCGCTTTGCTGCCGCAGCGGCTGGGGGTGATTTTTGAAGGCATTTCGGAGGTGGTGCAACGCTACCAACCGGACGTGGCGGCCTGCGAGATCGTGTTCGTGAACGTGAACCCGCAAGCCACGCTGATGCTGGGCCAGGCTCGCGGCTGCTGCCTGACCGCTCTGGTGGCCAACGGCCTGACGGTGGCCGAGTACACCGCGCTGCAGCTGAAAAAAGCCGTGACCGGCCACGGCAAAGCGCACAAAGACCAGGTGCAGGAAATGGTGCGCCGCCTGCTGGAACTGCCCGGCCTGCCCGGCAAGGACGCCGCCGATGCGCTGGGGCTGTGCATCACCCACGCGCAGGTGGCGCGCACCACAGCCGCCATCAACCAGGTGAGCAAACTGCAGGCCCGCACCCACGCCGCGTACAAGGGCGGCCGCAGCTACTGAACTGCCACGTTCAAGCGATCCGCCCCAGGATCAGCACGCCAAAGAACACCAGCGCAGCGATCACCGTCCATTTGAGGATGACCAAACCCCAGTGTCGGAAGTGCGCCCGCCCGGTTGCGATGTAGAACGCGAAACACAGCACCGACACGCCCAGCAGCGCGAACATCAGGAAGCGGAAGATCAACACGCCAGCCGCCCTGTGCTGCGCTTCACCAGGCCAAGGCCAGTTGCGCAAAGCCCTTGGGCGCGCGGCTGTCCTGCTCGAAGGTGACGATGTCGTAGCTGTCGGGCTGCGCCAACAAGGCACGCAACAGCTGGTTGTTCATGGCGTGACCGCTGCGGTAGGCGCTGTAGGCGGCCAGCAGCGGTTTGCCCACGATGTAGAGGTCGCCCATCGCATCCAGGATCTTGTGCTTGGCGAACTCGTCGGCGTAGCGCAGGCCGTCGGCGTTGAGCACCTTCACGTCGTCCAGCACGATGGCGTTGTCCAGCCCGCCGCCCAGCGCCAGGCCGTGCGAGCGCATCATTTCCACATCGCGGGTGAAGCCGAAGGTGCGGGCGCGGGCGATCTCGCGCGCGTACTGGCCTTGCCCCAGATCGAACTCCACCCGTTGGCCGGTGGCGTTCACCGCCGGATGGTCAAACTCAATCTCGAAACTGAGCTTGTAGCCGTGGTAGGGGTCCAGCCGCGCCCACTTGAGCTGGCGGCCTTCGCCCTCGCGCACCTCCACTGGCTTGAGGATGCGGATGAAGCGCTTGGGCACTTTCTGCAGCTCAATACCGGCGCTTTGCAGCAGGTACACGAACGACGCGGCCGAGCCGTCGAGGATGGGCACTTCCTCGGCAGTGATGTCCACGATCAGGTTGTCGATGCCCAGGCCCGCGCAGGCACTCATCAGGTGCTCGATGGTGTGCACCTTGGCGCCGCCGTTGGCAATGGTGGACGCGAGCCGGGTGTCGGTCACCGCCGAGGCGCTGACCGGGATGTCCACCGGCTCGGGCAAATCCACCCGGCGGAACACGATACCGGTGTCGGGCGCCGCCGGGCGCAACGTCAGCTCCACCCGCTGGCCACTGTGCAGGCCCACGCCCACGGCTTTGGTCAGGGTTTTGAGGGTACGTTGCGCAATCATGCTGCCAATTTTAGTTTTTCAGGGCCGATCCTGCTGAAGAAATCGGCAATCTCCCTGATAGTCGTCGTTCCTCAGTCCGCCTGTTTGCGCAGGAAGGCCGGGATCTCGAAGTCTTCCATGCCACCAGACGACAGGGCATCGACCTTGGCCGCGGCCGAGGTGCGGTCGTGCGGCTTGCGCCACACGCTGGGCACCGCCGGGTTGCCCACCGCCGATGCCGCGCCCATGCCGACGGCCTGGGCCAGGCCCGAGCCACCCACCGCCTGGTTCAGCGTCGGGATGAAGGGCATGTTGTCGGTGCCGGTGCGCAGGGCCTGGGCCGGGGTTTGCACCACGGTCAGCGGCTGGCGCGCGCCCTGGCGGTTCAGGCCGGTGGCCACCACGGTCACGCGGATGGCATCGCCCAGCGATTCGTCGTAAGCGGTGCCGTAGATCACGTGCGCGTCGGGTGCGGCGAAGGCACGGATGGTGTTCATCGCCAGCTTGGACTCGTTGAGCTTCAGGGAGCCCTTGGCGGCGCTGATCAGCACCAGCACGCCCTTGGCACCCTTCATGTCCACGCCTTCCAGCA
>CAZSZN010000168.1:0-6594 GCA_964610405.1 uncultured Macromonas sp.
ACACCAACTCCATCCTCGCCAACATGGAAGCCACCGACGAAGGCTACGACGAGGCGCTGCTGCTCGACGCCGCCGGCTTCGTCAGCGAAGGCGCGGGCGAGAACCTGTTCGTCATCAAGAACGGCGTGGTCTACACGCCCGACCTGTCGGCCGGCGCGCTCAACGGCATCACCCGCAACACGGTGTTCCACATCGCCAAAGACCTGGGCCTGGAGATCGTGCAAAAGCGCATCACCCGCGACGAGGTCTACATTGCGGACGAGGCCTTCTTCACCGGCACCGCCGCTGAAGTGACGCCCATCCGCGAGCTCGACCGCATCGAGTTAGGCAAAGATGACTACGTGGGCAGCCGTGGCCCGATCACTGAGAAGATCCAGAGCGCGTTCTTTGACATCGTCAACGGCCGCAACCCCAAATACGCCCACTGGCTGACGAAGGTGTGAAGATGAGCCAAGCCGTTGTTGAACTTGCAGCCCAAGACCTGAATGGCCACGGCGGGGTGTTCTGCCCCAGCCCCCTGGCCGACATGAAACTCTGGAACAGCCACCCCAAGGTGTACCTGGACGTGGCCAAGACCGGCGAAGCCCGCTGCCCCTATTGTGGGACGGTGTATCGGCTGAAGGCGGGTGAAGTGGTGGGCCACGGACACTGAGCGCCGTGAGACACGATGACCCGTCGGGTGTTCAGCAAGAAGTCGTGCCGAACGCCCTGGTGCGCAACGCGCTCGATCGGGTCACGGTGGTGGTGGTCACCTTCAACAGTGCCCACTGCCTGCCCGAACTGGGTCGATCGCTGGCCGCCTGCCCCCATGTGGTGGTGGTTGACAACGGCAGCGACGATGGTTGTGCCGCCCTGACCTCAAAGCACCTGCCGCAGGCTCGTGTGCTGCCCCTCCCCCGCAACCTGGGATTTGGCGCGGCGAACAACCGAGCCCTGGCCGAGGTCGCAACTCCGTTTGCTCTGCTGCTGAACCCAGACTGTGAGTTGTCGCCCGAGGCGTTGGCTGATCTGGTCGCGGCCGCCGACGCTGATCCGCAAGCTGCGGTGCTGGCACCACAACTGACCAGCGCCCAGGGCCGGCCCGACGTGAACTACCGCTGGCCCCACCTGTGCTGGACCAGCCGTGGCCCCGCTGTGGACGGCCCCACCTGCGTGGGCTTTGTGTGTGGGGCTGCGATGCTGTGCCGAATGTCGGCGTTTGAAGGTGTGGGTTTTTTCGACGAGCGGTTCTTTCTGTACTACGAAGACGACGACCTGTGCCTGCGTCTGTTTCAAGCACAACGCCCGATGGTGGTGGTGCCCGGCGTCAAGGCGGTACACCGTTCGCGCGGTTCTGTGCGCGGCCGCAGCCCCTGGCGCAGCGAATACCTCCGCGGCTACCACCACGCGCAATCCAAACTCATCTTCACGGCCAAACACCAGACGGTGCCCTTGGCCCAACGCCAACGACGCCGCTTGGTGGGCACCACACTGTTGGGTCTGCCGCTGCGCCTTTTGCTCATTTCGCCCCGGCTGGCGGCCCGCATGGTCGGGCGGCTGCGCGGGGCCCTGGACTGGACCCCGCCCCATGGCTGACGCCCCCACTTCCCGCCCTACGTTGTGCATTGGAGTGCTGACGCTGAACGAAGAGCGGCGTATCCAGCAATGCCTTGAAAGCGCGCAGTTTGCTGATCAAATCCTCGTGATTGACAGTGGCAGCACGGATACCACCTGCGACATCGCAGCCCGCATGGGCGCCACGATCTTGAACTACCCGGACTGGGAAGGATTCGCGGTACAACGAACACGCCTCTTGAAGTACATCACCACCGACTACATCTTTTTTTTGGATGCAGACGAAATCATCACGAATGAACTGCGTGATGAAATCGAAGAGATCGTTCAATCAGGCGAACAAGCCACTTGGGAAGTGATGTGGAACCAGGTTGCTTATGGCCGCGCCTTGAATCTGATGAAATCGACTGGCGGTGTTGAGCGCTTGTTTGTGACCCATCTGCTGGAGCGCTTCGATGGAGTGGTCCATGAAGGCGCCGTGCTGCGTCAGACAGGCATTCCCACCAAGAAACTCAAACACCGCTTGCTGCATTTTTCTCGAGAAACGGTTTACGACAGTTTGCTCAAACTGGCCCAGTATGTGCAACTGGGCGCGGCCAAACGCGCCGAACAAGGCAAAAAAGGAGGGGTGTTGCGTGGCGCACTGTCGGCATTCGCAATTTTTGTGCGAATGTACATTTTCAGGCGGGGATTTCTTTGCGGTGCAGAAGGTTTTTTGTTTTGTTACTTCATCGCACAGGAATGTTTTTTTCGGTATGCGGCACTTAAGTACGATCGCCAGCTCTTGACTCGCAGCGCCAAGCGCTAAGTCGGTATCAAGACACAATATAAGCCCCCGCCCCGGTGGACAGCAGCTTCCCATCCGCCCCATAAAACCCCATCCGGGTAGAAGCCACGCGGGAACCGAGGCGCAGCACTTCGGCGCGCAATTCGAACCAATCGCCGATTCCAGGGCGCAGGTAATCAATTCGTAGATCGATCGTGCCCAGTTTGGCAAAGCGGTGCAAACGTTGCTCGGGCGGCTCGTCCATGTGGCGCGCGCCGATGGCCGCCATCACGGCCAGGCCGCCCATGGCGTCCAGCCCAGCGCTGATGACGCCACCGTGCACCCGGTTGTACGCAAAGTGCCCCACCAGCTCGGGGCGCATGTCGATGCGGGCGGTCACCAACGCAGGCTCGATCTGGGTGATTTTGAGCCCGAGCACGGTGTTGAACACGATCTTCTGCTCGAAGATGTCGCGCACACCCTCCACAAAGTCGGGTTCAAACACCACAGGCGTGGCGGGCGGGTGAATGATGCTTTTGCTCATGGTCACTGGCGGTGGTGCCGGTGCTCAATGGAAATTGGGGGCCCGTTTTTCCAGGAAGGCCGCAAATGCTTCCTTGGCCGCGGGCTCTTGCAACATGCGTGCAAACACCACCCCCTCGTCGGACATGGCCTGTGCCACCTGCGCCTGCTGGCCTTTCTTCATGAGCAGTTTGGTGGCCACCAGCGAGGTCAGCGGCTTGGCCGCCAGTTTGCGCGCCACGGCCTGGGCGTAGGCATGGGTCTCGGACGGGGGCAGCACCCGGTTGACCAACCCCACCTCCAGCGCCGCTTCGGCGTAAAACGCCTCGCCCAGCAACAGCGCCTCAGCGGCGCGGTGGTAACCGAACATCTTCGGCGCCAGCAGGCTGGACGCCCCTTCTGCGCACAGCCCCAGGTTGACGAAGGGCATGGAGAACGCGGCGTTGTCGCCCGCGTACACCAGGTCGCAGTGGAACAGCAGGGTGGTACCGATGCCGACGGCCGGGCCGCAAACAGCCGCGACCAGCGGCTTGGGAAATGCGGCCAGTTGACGCAAGAAGCGGAACACGGGTGCGTCCTCGCCTTTGGGCGGATGGTTCAGGAAGTCGGCAATGTCGTTGCCAGCGCTGAACACGGCCTCGTCGCCTTGCAGCACCACCACTCGCACGGCGTCATCGGCCTGCGCCTGGGCCAACAAGTCGGCCAGGTGGGTGTACATCGCGGCGGTCAGCGAATTTTTACGAGCCACCCGGTTGAAAGTCAGCGTCATCACACCGTTTTCGGTGTGGCTCAGTACATCACTCATGCACAGCGTCTCCGTTGATCAAACCCGTTCAAAAATGCCTGCGGCGCCTTGCCCCATGCCCACGCACATGGTCACCATGCCGTAGCGCTTATTGTGCCTGCGCAAGGCATGCACCGCCGTCGCCGCGCGAATGGCACCGGTGGCACCCAACGGGTGACCCAAGGCGATGGCGCCGCCCATGGGGTTGACCTTGGCCGGGTCCAGCCCCAACTGATTCATCACCGCCAGCGACTGGGCAGCGAATGCTTCGTTCAGCTCGATCCAGTCCAGGTCGTTCTGCGACAGGCCGCCGGCCTTCAGCGCCGCCGGAATGGCCTCGATCGGCCCGATGCCCATGATGTGCGGCGGCACCCCGCGCGACGCGTAGCTGACGAAGCGGGCCAGCGGCGTGAGGCCGAAGCGCTTGACCGCTGCTTCGCTGGCCAGGATCAGCGCCCCGGCGCCATCGGACGTTTGCGAGCTGTTGCCCGCCGTGACGCTGCCCAGGCCGGTGGGCGACAGGTCGGCCCGGCGGGGAATGGCGAACGCGGGCTTCAGCTTGGCCAACCCCTCCAGGGAGGTGTCGGGCCGGGCACCTTCGTCCAGGCTGACGGTGCGCTGGCTGTAGCGCACTTCGCCACTGACCAGGTCCAGGTCGCGTTGGGTCACCTCCACCGGGGTGATTTCCGCCGCAAACTCGCCCGCCGCCTGCGCGGCCAGGGCGCGCTGGTGCGATTGCAGTGCGAACGCGTCCTGCGCTTCGCGCGTCACCTTCCACTGCTGGGCCACCTTTTCGGCGGTCAGGCCCATGCCGTAGGCAATGCCGTAGTCGTCCACGTTGTCGGTGTTGGCAAAGATGCTGGGCGACAGGCTGGGCGTGTTGCCCATCATGGGCACCATGCTCATGCTCTCCACGCCGGCGGCGATCATCACGTCGGACTCACCCACTCGGATGCGGTCGGCGGCCATCTGCACCGCGCTCAGGCCCGAGGCGCAGAAGCGGTTGACGGTGATGCCGCCCACGCTCTTGGGCAGGCCGGCCAGCACCGCGCCCACGCGGGCCACGTTCAAGCCTTGCTGGGCTTCGGGAATGGCGCAACCGCAGATCACGTCCTCGATGGTGGCTGGATCCAGCGACGGCACTTGGGCAAGGGCCGAACGCAGCACGTGCGCCAGGAGGTCGTCGGGCCGAGTGTGCTTGAAATAGCCTTTGTGCGACTTGCCGATGGGCGTTCGGGTGGCCGCAACGATGTAGGCGTCCTGTACTTGTTTCATGTCTTGCTCCGCTTCGTGGGCCGGTCAGTTGCGCAAAGGCTTGCCGGTGGACAGCATGGCCAAGATGCGTTCCTGGGTCTTGGTCTGCACAATGAGGCCGCAGAAGGCCTCGCGCTCCAGCTTCATCAGGTACTCTTCGCTCACCAGGGTGCCGGCCTCCACGTCGCCGCCGGTCAGCACCGTGGCAATGCGGCTCGCAATGTGGAAGTCGTACTGGCTGATGTAGCCGCCGTCGCGCATGTTGACGAGCGAGCCAAGGATGGTGGCCTTGCCCGAACGCCCCGCAACCGGGAACAGGCGCTTGAGCGGCGGCCGGTAACCCGAGGCGTGCAAGGCCTTGGCTTTGCGGATGGCCACGTACAGCAGTTCGTCCTTGTGGGGCACCACCACGTCGCTGTCCAGCAGGTAGCCGATCTTGCGGCTTTCCAACGCACTGGTGCCCACAGTGGCCATGGCCGCGGCTTTGAAGCCTTCGGTCAGGAAGGGCAGCAGGTCGTTGCCGGTGGAGGTTTGTGCGTTTTCGGCGGCACGGCGGGCGATGTAGGTTAGGCCGCCGGCGCCGGGCACCAGGCCCACGCCCACTTCCACCAGGCCGATGTAGCTTTCCATGTGGGCCACGCGCTGGGCACAGTGCACCAGCATTTCGCACCCTCCGCCCAGTGCCATGCCGCGGATGGCAGCCACCGTGGGCACCTGGGCGTAGCGCAGGCGCAGCATCAGGCGTTGCAGCTCACCCTCCACGTCTTCCACCGCCGACAAGCCGGCCGCCAGGAACGCGGGCATCACGGCCTGCAGGTCGGCCCCCACGCTGAAGGGCTCGTCACCGGACCAGATGACCACCCCCTCGTAATCTCTTTCGGCTAGGTCCACCGCCTGGGCCAAGCCGGCCATCACGCCAGGGCCGATGGTGTGCATCTTGCTCTTGATGCTGGCAATCAGCACGCCGCTCAGGTCGGGCTGCTCCAGCGTCCACAGGCGGATGTCGGCGTCCTCAAACACAGTGTGGCCAGCGGTTGGGAACGCGGGGCCGGCTTCGCCGAGCACGCGCTCGCGGAAGACTTGGCGTTGGTACACGGGCAACTGGCGCGGGGCCTCGAACTGGCCGGTCGTGGGGTTCCAGGAGCCTTCCGGCTGGTGCACGCCACCACGCCCGGCCACGGGGCCTTGGAACACCCAATCGGGCAGGGGCGCGTTGCACAGTGCCTTGCCAGCGGCAATGTCCTCCTGAATCATTTGGGCCACCTCCAGCCAGCCCGCTTCCTGCCACAGCTCGAAGGGACCCTGCTGCATGCCAAAGCCCCAGCGCATGGCCTGGTCCACGTCACGCGCGGTGTCGGCTATTGCTGCCAGGTGCACGGCGGCATAGTGGAAGCCGTTGCGCAGAATGGCCCAGAGGAACTGGCCCTGCGGTCCTTCGGCGTTGCGCAGCAGCTTCAGGCGCTCGGCGGCGGGCTTCTTGAGCATGCGGCCATAGACCTCATCGGCCTTCTCGCCGGCGGGCACGTAGTCCTTGCTCTCCAACTCGAAGCGCAGGATGTCGCGCCCCACCTTCTTGAAGAAGCCGGCCTTGGTCTTCTGCCCCAGGTGGCCCAGCTCGATCAGGGTCTTGAGCACCTCGGGGGTGCCAAAGCTGCCGTAGAAGGGGTCGGTCTCAGCACTCAGCGTGTCCTGCAGCGTCTTGATGACGTGGGCC
>CAZSZN010000169.1:0-6481 GCA_964610405.1 uncultured Macromonas sp.
CGGTGGGTGTTGCCGGTCACGTCCACCAGGATGTTGCGCAGCGTGCGGTCCACCATCCACGGTGGCATGTCCTGGCCGTACACCTGCCGGTTCTTCTCGATCTGGTTGAGCGCGATTTCCAGCTCGTAGAGCTGGTCGTTGCGGGCTTCGTCCACCCGGGGCGCCTGGCTGGTGGGGCCGATGAACAGGCCGCTGAACAGGTAGCTCAAGCTCGGGTGGTTGTGCCAATAGGCGATCAGGCTGGCCAGCAGTTCGGGCTTGCGCAGGAAGGGCGAGTCGGCCGGGGTGGCGCCGCCCATGACGAAGTGGTTGCCGCCGCCGGTGCCGGTGTGGCGGCCGTCGGTCATGAACTTCTCGGCGCACAGGTGGGTTTGGTGCGCAGCGTCGTACAGGAACTCGGTGTGCTCCACCAGTTCGCCCCAGTTGTGGGCAGGGTGGATGTTGACCTCGATCACGCCAGGGTCGGGGGTGACTTGCAGCATTTTCAGGCGCGGGTCGCGCGGCGGCGGGTAGCCTTCCAGCACGATTTTCACGCCCAGTTTTTCAGCGGTGGCCTCCACGGCTGCCAGCAGGTCCAAGTAATCTTCCAACCGCTGCAAGGGCGGCATGAAGACGTACAGGTGGCTGGTTTGGCCACCGATGGAGGTTTCGGCCTTGGGGCCGTTGGCGCGCTGCGGGTCGCGCGCTTCCACGCACAGCGCGGTGCGGGTGAGCCAGGCGGCGGACTCACCGCGCTGCGGGTAGCGCGCGCTCATGGGTTGCGCGGGCGCTGCGCCGGGCACGCCCAGGCCCGCCGGGTCGCCCTGCCAGGCGGGCGTGTCGTCGCCATGGACACCGTATTCACTGCTCTGCATCGACACCACGCCGCCCTCGGCAAAGCCACCGCCAATCTGGTGCGGGGCATACTGGCGCTTGAAAGTGGCGCCGTCGGGAAGGGCGTCGCGCTGGGCGGTGGGGTCTTGCTCGATGTGGTAGGGGTAGTCGGTGGCCGACACCCAGGGCAGAGAGTCCAGCGGCAGGCGGTAGCCCATGGGCGAATCGCCGGGCACGAGGTACATGCGCTCGTCGCGGAAAAACCAGGGGCCGGTGGTCCAGCGGGTGTCGCTCAGGCGCAGGCCGTTGCGCACGCCTTTTTGATTGCCGTCGTGCACCGCGTGGGCTTGCAGCGGCAGCACGTAGCCCACCGTGGCATCCAGCCCCTGGCCGAACACGCGGCGCAGGCGGACCCGTTCCAGTTCATCGCTCAACTTGGCGTCGAACGGGTCCACGTTGACCGGGAGCTTGCGCTCGCGCCAGAGGTAGTACCAGGTGTCCTCGAAACCGGGGGTGATGTATTGGGTGCTGAGCCCCAGCTTGCGCGACAGGGCCTGGATGAAACGCTGCGCGTCGTCGGCGGTGTAGTGGGCTTCGTCGCGTTCGTCGGCAAACAGGGCGGGGTTGTGCCAGATGGTTTCGCCATCGGCCCGCCAGAACAGGGACAGCGCCCAGCGCGGCAGTTGTTCGCCCGGGTACCACTTGCCTTGGCCCAGGTGCACAAAACCACCTGCACCATACTGCTGGCGCAGGCGGTGCAGGAGTTCGGTGGCGTAGTTGCGCTTGGTGGGGCCCAGGGCGTCGGTGTTCCATTCGGCGGCGTCGCGGTCGCGGGTGGCCACGTAGGTGGGCTCGCCGCCCATGGTCAGGCGCACGTCGCCAGCCACCAGGTCTTGGTCCACCTGCTCGCCCAGGGCCTGGATGGCGGCCCATTGCTCGTCGGTGTAAGGCTTGGTGACGCGAGGGCTTTCGTAAATGCGGCTCACCTGCATGTGGTGCTCGAACGTCACCTCGCACTCATCAAGGGCGCCGTCAATGGGCGCGGCGCTGGAGGGCTGGGGCGTGCAGGCCAGCGGGATGTGGCCTTCGCCGGCCATCAGGCCGGAGGTCGGGTCGAGCCCGATCCAGCCCGCGCCGGGCAGGAACACTTCGCACCAGGCGTGCAGGTCGGTGAAGTCGGCCTCGGGGCCGCTGGGGCCGTCCACGGCCTTCACGTCCGGCGTCAGCTGGATGAGGTAGCCCGACACAAAGCGCGCGGCCATCCCCAGGTGGCGCAGCATTTGCACCAGCAACCAGCCACTGTCGCGGCACGAGCCGCTGCGCTTGGTCAGCGTGTCTTCCGGGGTTTGCACGCCCGGCTCCAGGCGGATGGTGTAGGCAATGTCCTGCTGCAGTTGCTGGTTGAGCGTGACCAGGTAGTCGATGGTGCGCAGGTCACCTTTGGCCAGCAAGGCACGTGCGGGTTCCAGGTAGGCCTCCAACTTGGGTGTGAGCTCGTCCAGCACCATGTAGGGCGCCAGTTCGGCCTGCAAGCCCTCGGGGTAGGCAAAGGGGACCGTTTCGGCGTAGGGCTCCAGGAAGAAGTCGAACGGGTTGTAAACCGCCATTTCGACCACCAGGTCCACCGTGACTTTGAAGTCGCGCATCGGCTCCGGGAACACCAGCCGGGCCTGGTAGTTGGCGAATGGGTCTTGCTGCCAGTTGATGAAGTGGTTGGCTGGCTCGACGCGCTGGGAATAGGACAGCACTTTGGTGCGGCTGTGGGGTGCGGGCCGCAAACGCACCACGTGTGGGGCGAGGTTCACCAGGCGGTCGTATTGGTAGTGCGTGATGTGATTCAATGCGACGTGGATGGCCATGGGGTCTTTCGGTACAGGGAGAAAAAATGCAATTGCACCAATGCGCAAGGTGGTCGTGTGCCATCGTAGCAAGGATTGAGCCAACCTTTGTGTCAGGGTGGGGCCGGTTTTGCTGAGGCGTGCGGTCGGCCCGGGCGCCTGGGTGGCGGGCTTGTTGGGGGCGGTGCTGGGGGTGGCCATCCAGTTGCAGCAGGTGGTACTGGCCCCGCCGTGGCTGCGCGGTGTGGCAGGTGGCATGGCCTTGCTGGTGCTGGCTTGGGCCTGGCGCCAACGGGCCAGTGGTGCGCCTCTGGGTGGGTGGGGCAGTGCGTGGGTGTTGCTGGCCATGGCCGCTGCGGCTTGGACGGTCACCGACTGGCGGGCCCAATCGCTGTTGGACCGGTCGCTGCCCGCTGCCTTGCAAGGGCGTGATCTGCAGTTGGAGGGCGTGGTGGCCGGCCTGCCTCGCGACGACGAAGCCGGCAGCAGTTTTGAATTCCGGGTGGATGCGGCCACGCACAACGGTGCCCCGGTTGCGGTCCCGCCAATGGTGCGCTTGTCATGGCGTGCGCCGGGTGCGTTCGGCGACGCGCCCCGTGCAGAGGGCGCGGCCTCGCCACCGCGAGTGCGCCCCGGCGAGCGTTGGCGGTTGACGGTGCGTTTGTACCGGCCGCACAGCTTGTCCAACCCGGCGGGCTTTGATGCGGAATTGTGGTTGTGGTCGCAAGGCATTCGTGCCATCGGGCATGTGCGTGGTGCGGCCGGCGCACAGCGCTTGGGCGACACCTGGCAATACCCCATACAGCAGGCGCGCCACGGGATGCGCGAACGCCTGCGCGCTGCGGTGGCCAATCCGCGCGCGGCCGGAGTGATGGTGGCTTTGCTGGCGGGCGACCAGGCCGCGATTGGCGAAGCCGACTGGGCGGTGTTCCGCACCACGGGCATCGCCCACTTGATTTCCGTCTCAGGCCTGCACGTCACGATGTTCGCCTGGGTGGCGATGATCGCGCTGCGGGTGTTGTGGCGGCGCGCAGGCCGCCATGCGCCCGGCTTGCTCTGGGCGGTGCCCACGCCGATCGCGGCGGCCGTGGGCGGGGTGGCCCTGGCCGCTGCGTACGCGGCATTCTCGGGTTGGGGTGTGCCATCGCAGCGCACCGTGTTGATGCTGGCCACCGTGGTGGCCCTGCGCGCGACGGGCCGCCAATGGCCCTGGCCAGTGGTGTGGCTGGCGGCCATGAATGCCGTGATCTGGCTGGACCCTTGGGCCTTGCTTCAGGCCGGCTTCTGGTTGAGCTTTGTGGCCGTGGGCGTGTTGTTCGCGGTGGGCGATGGACCGCTGGGTGCGCCGTCCGGCCCCGCCAGCCAGCGCCTAGTGCAGGCCCTGCGCGACATGCTGCGCACCCAGGCGGTGGTCACCATGTCGCTGGCGCCACTGACCTTGCTGTTGTTTGGTCAGTTCTCGCTGGTGGGGCTGTTGGCCAACCTGCTCGCCATTCCGTGGGTCACGGTGCTGGTCACGCCGTTGACCATGTTGGGGGCGGTGGTGCCTGGGTTGTGGTGGCTGGCCAGCGTGGCGGTGGACGCCATGTTGTGGGTATTGCATGGGTTCGCCCAATGGCCCATGGCGGCGGTGGAACGCCCTGCACTGCCTTGGCCACTGGCCGTGCTGGCGGTGTTGGGCGGGGTGGTACTGGTGTTGCCCTGGCCGCGCGTGTGGCGCTTGTGGGGCGCGCTGTTGCTGTGGCCTGCCTTGGCCTACCAGCCGCCCCGGCCGTTGCCCGGCCAGTTCGAACTGCTGGCCGCCGATGTGGGGCAGGGCACCGCCGTGCTGGTGCGAACGGCCAACCATACCTTGCTCTTTGACACTGGCCCGCCCATGGGCCGCACTGGCGATGCGGCCCAGCGTGTGCTGCTGCCCATTTTGCGTGCGGCGGGCGAGCAACCCGATGCCATCATGATCAGCCATGGCGACAGCGATCACGCGGCTGGCGCTGCGACCCTGGACGCTGCGTTTGCGGGCGCCCGTTGGTGGTCGTCATCCACCACGTTGCCGGTCCAGTCTCCTGTGGAGCCTTGCGTGGCCGGCCAGCGCTGGGTGTGGGATGGTGTGCCGTTCGAAGTGTTGCACCCGCGCCCGGGTGATGAAGACCTGGGCCTGTCCGACAACGCCATGTCGTGCGTGTTGCGGGTGGGCGATGCGGTTTCCGCGCTGTTGACCGGTGACATCACCACCGCCGAGGAAACGCGGCTGGCGCTGGAGCAGCCCGAGCTGCGGGCCACGGTGCTGATGGCGGCCCACCATGGCAGCAAAACCTCCAGCGGCCCGGTGTGGTTGAACACGGTCCAGCCTCGTTGGGTGATCGTGCAGGCCGGTCACCGCAATCGCTATGGGCATCCGGCGGCCGAGGTGGTGCGGCGCTTCGAGGATCGCCGGATTCCCTGGGTCAACACCGCCCACTGCGGCGCCGCACATTGGCACAGCCAGGCGCCGGAGGCGTTGACCTGCCACCGCGAAAAGGTCCGGCGCTACTGGCACGAACGGCCCGAAAACTGACGCATACTGAGGTCAGCGGCGAGGCCGTGAAGCCGGGGTTGGCCTGGTATTTGCTATGGGATGGTGGCTTGCTGAATGCGGCGCCTAACAAAGAGCTATACATGAGCAAACATACCTTTGACGAAATGTACGCGGCGCCTGAAAAGGTGCGTGACCATTACCTGCGTTACGCGAGCTGGCTGGCCCAGCAACCCGCCGACGTGATGGCGGCACGCCGCGAGGAGGCCGAAATGATCTTCCGCCGGGTCGGCATCACCTTCGCGGTGTACGGCGACAAGGATGAGGACGGGGCCGGAACCGAGCGCCTCATCCCCTTCGACCTGATCCCGCGCGTGATTCCCGCGCACGAATGGCGCAGCATGGAAAAAGGCCTGACCCAGCGGGTCAACGCCCTCAACCGCTTCATCCACGACATCTACCACGACCAGGAGATTCTGAAAGCCGGCATCGTGCCGCGCGAACAGATCGAGCACAACGCCCAGTTCCGCCCGGAAATGGTGGGGGTGGATGTGCCTGGGGGGGTGTACTCGCACATTGCGGGCATCGACATCGTGCGCGCCCCAGTGCCCGGCGGCAGCGGCGAGGCCGAGTACTACGTGCTGGAAGACAACCTGCGCGTGCCCAGTGGCGTGAGCTACATGCTGGAAGACCGCAAGATGATGATGCGGTTGTTCCCAGATCTGTTCAGCCAGAACCGCGTGGCGCCCGTGGCGCACTACCCCGACCTGTTGCTCGAAACCCTGCGCGCCGTCAGCCCCGCGCACACCGCCGAGCCCACCGTGGTGGTGCTGACGCCCGGCATGTACAACAGCGCCTACTTCGAGCACGCTTTCCTGGCCCAGCAGATGGGCGTGGAGTTGGTAGAGGGGCAAGACCTGTTCGTGCGCGACGGCTTTGTCTACATGCGCACCACGCGCGGCCCCAAGCGGGTGGACGTGATCTACCGCCGGGTGGACGACGATTTCCTGGACCCGCTGGCGTTTCGGCCTACCTCCACCCTGGGGTGTGCCGGCCTGCTGGACGTGTACCGCAAGGGCAACGTGACCTTGTGCAACGCCATCGGCACCGGCGTGGCAGACGACAAGTCCATCTACCCCTACGTGCCGCAGATGATCGAGTTCTACCTGGGCGAAAAACCGATCCTGAAGAACGTGCCTACCTACATGGGCCGCAAGCCGGACGACCTGAAGTACATCCTGGCCCACCTGAAAGACCTGGTGGTCAAGGAAGTGCACGGCGCCGGCGGCTACGGCATGCTGGTGGGGCCGGCCGCCAC
>CAZSZN010000170.1:0-6478 GCA_964610405.1 uncultured Macromonas sp.
TGGATCACCGTCTTGCCGCGGCCCAGCGTCGTGGCGGTGAAGTTGGCGTCGGCGATGACGATCTCGTCGCCGTGGCCCATCTCGGCCAGCACCTTCAGCAGCTCGGGCGTCAGCAGCGGGTCGATGCCTTTCAGCATACGGCCTCCGCTTCGGGGGCCAGCGTTTTCGGGTCGATGGCGCCGGTGATCAGGCCGACAATTTCTTCCGGGTTGGTGTGCTTGGTCAGCCGGTTGCAAATGATGCGGCCCTGGCGGAACACCCAGATGCGGTCCACCAGGTCGAACACCTGGCGCAGGTTGTGGCTGATGATGATCAGCGGCACACCACGCTCTTTCAGGCCTTTGATGATCTGCTCGACCCGGGCGGTTTCCTGCACGCCCAGGGCGGCGGTGGGTTCGTCCAGGATGATGAGCTTGCGCGCAAAGCCGGCGGCACGCGCGATGGCCACGCACTGGCGCTGGCCGCCCGACATGCCGCGCAAGTTCTCGCTCATGTCCTGGATCTTCACGCCGGTGGTGGAGAGCATCTCGACCGACTGCTGACGCATGGCCTTGTGGTTGAGCACCGACAACGGGCCCAGGTTGAAGCGGGTGATTTCGCGGCCCAGGAAGATGTTGGACGCCACGTCCAGATCCTCGGCGATGGCCAGGGTCTGGAACACCGTCTCGATGCCCTGCTCCCGCGCGTCCAGCGGCGAATCGAAATGCACCACCTGGCCGTCGATCTCGATGTCGCCGCTGTTGGGGCGCTCGGTGCCGGTGATCAGGCGCACGAAGGTGCTTTTGCCGGCGCCGTTGTCGCCCACGATGGCGGCGTGTTCGCCGGGGGCGAGGGCAAAGTGGGCATCGGTCAACGCTTTGACACCGCCGTAATGCTTGGTCAGGCCGGTGATCTTGAGGACAGGAGGTTGGATGTTCATGGCGGGGGCTCCGGAAAGGATACAGGCCCCGAGGATGCGCCTTGCCGAAAAAAACGTCTATTAGTAAAACCACTAGGTTTACTTAGTCCGTAGTTTTGGGTGTAATTCGCTCGTCGAGCCGCTGCAACCCTTTTTTTCGCAGCACTCGCACCCAACCCAACCGTCCTTTGACTGGAGACAACATGAAGCTCACCACCCTGCTCACCCGCACTGGCATGGCCCTGGCTGCCGCTGGCCTGCTGGCCGCCGCTGCCCACGCCCAGACGATTGCCTACATCACCAACGGCAACACCAACGAAGGCTGGACGCTGATCAACGGCGGCGCCAAGAAGGCCGGCGCTGCGCCGGGCGTCAAGTTCATCGAACTGGCGGCTGAAAAAGGCGAGTTGTCCAAGCAGCTGGCCATCGTGGAAGACATGATCACCCGCAAAGTGGACGCCATCGCGATCGCCCCGGTGGACTCCAAAGGCATTGCCCCGGCCGTGAACAAGGCCCTGGCCGCTGGCATTCCCGTGGTGGCGGTGGACACCGGCATCACCGGCGCCAAGATCACCTCCTACGTCGCGACCGATAACATCAAGGCTGCGATGGTGCAAGGCAAGTGGGCTGCCGAACAGATCCAGGACGGCGACACCGTGATCTACATCACCGGCGACCTGGGCCAGTCCACCGGCCAGGAACGCAAGAAGGGCTTCCTGGACGGTCTGAACGCCGTGCGCAAGAACGTGAAAGTGGTGGAAGTGCCCACGACCTGGGACCAGACCATGGCCCAGAACGGCGTGGAAGCCGCGCTGCGCTCCAACCCGAACGCCAAGGTCATTGCCTGCGCGTGGGACGGCGGTGCCCTGGGTGCCAAGGCCGCGATGATGGCCGCTGGCAAGAAGGCCGGCTCCATCAAGATCGCCGGCTTCGACGGCTCGCCCGGTGGCCTGGACATGATGAAGCAGGGCTGGCAGCAGGCCAACGCCGCGCAGATGCTGGCCAAGATCGGCCAGGTCGGCGTGGAAACCGCGATCGCTGCCGCCAAGAAGCAGAAGGTGGACGAACGCATCGACACCGGCTCCTTCCTGGTGCTGCCCTCCAACGTGGACCAGTTCGCCAAAGACTCCGGCGTGGTCCAGTTCATGAAAGTGAAGTGACCCCCGGTCACGCGTGAGTAACGCACCCGCCCAGGTGGGCGGGTGCCCCTGTTTGAGGACATCCACCATGAAATCCATCACCCGCCAGGAATGGTATGGCGCGCTGGTCGCCGTGATCGTGCTCGGCCTGCTGCTGAGCTTCGCTTCCCCGTACTTTCTGACCACCGGCAACCTGTCCAACGTGTTGGTCCAGGCGTCGGTGATCGCCTTGTTGGCGGGCGGCCAGACCTTCGTCATCCTCACGGCCGGGGTGGACCTGGCGGTGGGTGCGGTGACCGCGCTGGCTGGGGCCATCGCCGGCCACATCATGCTGAAACTGGGGGTGGACCCGTACGCGGCCATGCTCGCCGCGCTGGCGATCGGCCTGGGCGTGGGTCTGTTCAACGGCTACCTGGTCGCCTTCGTCGGCATTCCCTCTTTCATCGTCACGCTCGGCGGCCTCACGCTGTGGCGCGGCCTGGCGTTCGAATCCACCGGCGGCTTTGACAACGCCGGCCTGCCCGACCCCTTTCCCTTCCTCGGCTACGGTGAGCTGCTCGGCATCCCGATGCCGACGGTCATCATGATCGTGGTGTTCGCCCTCATGGCCTTCGTCCTCTCCAGCACCAAGCTGGGCCGCTACGTGTACGCCATCGGCTCCAACGAAATGGGTGCGCGCCAGGTCGGCATCAACATCCGCTGGTACAAGCTGGGCGTGTACGTGGTGTCGGGTCTGGCCTGCGGGCTGGCGGCCATCGTGCTGATGGCCCGCATGGACTCGTCCAGCGGCAAGATGGCGCAGAACTTCGAGCTCGACGCCATCGCGGCGGTGATCCTGGGCGGCACCTCGCTGTTCGGCGGCCGTGGCAGCATCTGGGGCAGCCTGCTGGGCGCCATCCTCATCACCATGATCCGCAACGGCATGAACCTGCTGGAAATTTCGCAGTTCAAGCAGATGATGGCGATCGGCGCGGTGGTGATCATCGCGGTGTGGATCGACGTGGTGCGCCGCAAGCGCCTGCTGCGCAAGTGATGCCCCATCCCCCCATGAGCACAGCCATGCCCACGCCCTCCCCCGCCGCCGCCTTTTTGGTGGCCGGCGAAGCCCTGATCGACCTGATCCAACGCCCCGACGGGCTGCTGGAACCCAAGCTGGGCGGTTCGCCCTGGAACCTGGCACGTGCCCTGGGCCGGCTGGGCTGCCAGGTGCAGTACCGCAGCCCGCTGTCCACCGACGACTACGGCCAGCAACTGGCCGCCGCACTGGAAGAAAGCCAAGTGCGCCTGACCGGCCACCGCAGCGCCTGCCCCACCAGCCTGGCGCTGGTGAAGGTGGACGCCCACGGCCACCCCGACTACGCCTTCTACCGCGAAGGCGTGGCCGACCGCGACCTGCCGCCGCTGGACGTTCTGAACGACGCCGACCTGTCGGCCCGGGTGTTCCACGTCGGTTCGCTGTCGCTGCTGCCGCCCGACGGGCACCTGTGGCGCGACCTGCTGGCGGCATTGCGCCAACGCGGGCTGGCCACCAGCGTGGACATCAACATGCGCCCCATGGTGGCGCGCGACAAAGCCGCCTACGCCGCACTGGCGCGGGCCATCCTGGCCGAAGGCGTGGTCGTCAAGGTGAGCGACGAAGACCTGCGCGCCATGCACCTGCCGGGTGAACCGCTGGCGGTGGCCCGCAGTTTGCTGTCGGACACCACCCGCGCGGTGGTGCTGACGCTGGGCGCGCAAGGCGCCTGGTGCCTGACCCACGAAGGGCAGTGGTTCCAACCGCCGGCCCAGGTGAAAGTGGTGGACGCGGTGGGCGCGGGCGATTGCTTCTACGCCGGCTTCCTGGCCCGGCTGGACGAACTGGGCTGTTTCCACCAGCCCTCGGCGCCCAGCTTCTCGGCCGAAGCGGTGCAAAGCGCGCTGGCTTTTGGCAACCGCGTCACCGCCATCAACCTGCAACGCGCCGGTTGCCAACCGCCATGGCGGCACGAGCTGGCCTGAAGCGGCCCGAACCCAAAGGTAACCTCGGTTACCTTTTTATTTACCGATCAAAGTAACTTTGTTACACTCGCAACTTCTCTGACAAGGCACGGTGAGACAAGATGAGCAACCCGCAAGACCCGGCACTGGACATCGTCATCTTCGGTGGCGCTGGGGATCTGTCCTGGCGCAAGCTGCTGCCCGCACTGTACATGGCGCACGCCCACGGCCGCCTGCCCGCCGGGTGCCGCATCATCGGCATTGGCCGCCAGGCCTGGAGCCGCGACGACTACGCCCATTTCATCGACGAATCGTCGCCACCGCACATCGAGGCCAGCGCGTTGAACCCGACCACCTGGCGGGACTTTCTGGCCCACCTGGATTATGTGCAGCTCGACGCCACCCAGGCCGCCGATTATGAACGCCTGCAAGCCACCTGCACGCCGGGCTCGGTCAAGGTGTTTTACCTGGCCACCGCGCCCAGCCTGTTCACCCAGATCTGTGCCAACCTCGACGGCGCCGGCCTGATCGACCCGCAAGCCCGCGTGGTGCTGGAAAAACCGCTGGGCCACGACCTGCCCTCGGCCCAGGTGATCAACGAAGCGGTGGCGCGCCACTTCAAGGAACACCAGATCTACCGCATCGACCACTACCTGGGCAAGGAAACGGTGCAGAACCTGATGGTGCTGCGCTTCGGCAACGCGATCTTCGAGCCGCTGTGGCGCGCCCCGTACATCCAGAGCGTGCAGATCACCGTGGCGGAAACCGTGGGGGTGGGCAGCCGCGCCGGCTTCTACGACCAGACCGGCGCCATGCGCGACATGGTGCAGAACCACCTGCTGCAGTTGCTGTGCATCGTGGCGATGGAGCCGCCGATTTCACTCGACCCCGACGACGTGCGCGACGAAAAGCTCAAGGTGCTGCGCTCGCTGCAGCGCATGACGCTGGCCGACATCCGCCAGAACACGGTGCGCGGCCAGTACATCGCCGGTGCGGTGCAGGGCGAATCGGCCCGCGCCTACCTGACCGAAGACAACGTGCCCGCCGACAGCGGCACCGAAACCTTCGTGGCGCTGCGCACGCAGATCAACAACGCCCGCTGGGCCGGCGTGCCGTTCTTTCTGCGCACCGGCAAGCGCATGCAGGCGCGCCGCTCGCAGATCGTGATCGACTTCGCGCAGCCGCCGTTCTCCATCTTCGCCGACCAGCAGCAGATCCAGCACCCCAATCGCCTCATCATCACCCTGCAGCCGGAAGAATCCATCCAGCTGCAGATGATGGCGAAACAGCCCGGCTCCGGCATGAACATGAAGCCGGTGCACCTGAACCTGGACCTGGAATCGGCACTGGCTGGCCGCCGCGCCGAAGCCTACGAACGCCTGCTGGTGGACGTGACCAAAGGCCGGCTGACCCACTTCATGCGCCGCGACGAACTGGAAGCCGCCTGGAAATGGGCCGACCCGATCCTGGAAGGCTGGAAGCAACTGGGCGACAAGCCACGCCCCTACACCGCCGGCACCTGGGGCCCGGCCGCTTCGTCGGCGCTGATGGCGCGCGAAGGCTGCACCTGGTTTGAAGAGTCATGAGCGCCACCGTCGTCTCCCCCACGGTGCGGGAACACCGCTACGCCGATGCCACCGCCCAGGTGCAGGCCCTCGCCACCACCCTCGCCCAGCAACTGCAAGCCGCGCTGGCCGAACGCGGCCAGGCCACCCTGGCGGTGTCGGGCGGGCGCTCGCCCATCGCGCTGTTCCAGGCGCTGCGCCAGGCACCACTGGACTGGGCGCACGTCAGCATCACCCTGGTGGACGAACGCTGCGTGCCCGAAGACCACCCTGACAGCAACGCCCGGCTGGTGCGCGAACACCTGCTGGCCGACCGCGCCGCCGCCGCCCGCTTTGTGAGCTGGCTGCCCGGCGTGGCCGATCCCTGCGCCCTCACCCCCGACGCCTTGGCCCAGCAAGCCAACCAGCACCTGGGCCTGCTGCCCCCGCCATGGGACGTGGCGGTGCTGGGCATGGGCGACGACGGCCACACCGCCTCCTGGTTCCCGAACAGCCCGGGGCTGGAGCAAGCCATGGCCCAAGGCCAGGCCGTGACCTGGGTGCGCCCTGGCCACGCGCCGCACCTGCGCCTCACCCTCACCCGCGCCGCCGTGCTGGCCTGTCGGCACCTGCACCTGGCCATCGCCGGGGCCACCAAACAAGCGGTGTACGCCCAGGCCCGCCAGGGCGAAACCCTGGACCTCCCCGTCTCGGTCGCGCTGGCCCGCGCCGCCGCCCTGGACGTCTGGATCGCCGAATGAACCGTGGAATGAACCACCGCATCAAACGCCGAGTGAACGGATACCTGCCATGACCAAGCCTCCCCTGAACCCCGTCCTGCAGCGCGTCACCGACCGCATCGTTGAACGCAGCCGCGACAGCCGCGCCACCTACCTGCGCACGGTGACCAACGCCCGCCG